>NZ_JBEBOW010000028.1:0-30450 GCF_040396215.1 Diaphorobacter ruginosibacter
TGCCGACAGCTATCGCTACCTGGCCGAATCGATCCGCATGCATCCGGGCCAGGAAAGCCTCAAAGCCCTTATGAAACAAAGTGGCTTCGGGCATGTGGACTATCACAATATGACTGGCGGCATTGTGGCGTTGCATGTTGGAATCAAGTGCTGAACTGACCCGATGGCCAAATTCAAACACGAAAAAATGGAATGAAGGGAACAAGTGCACTACTCAATGGAGAACGGAAGATGAAACTGTGGTCTGTAGTTTTGGTTGCAATGCTGGTGCTGGTGCACGTGGACGCCGATGCGAAACGCATGGGTGGCGGCAAGTCCTTCGGGCGGCAATCGTCGAACGTCACGCAGCGTGAAGCGGGCGGCCCCGGCGCCGCGCCCGCAGCGCCTGCGCAGAATGCCGCGACCGCAGCGCCGTCACGCCAACCGGGCTCGCCCAACGCAGCGGCTCCCGCTGCCGCGAAAAAGCCCTGGGGCGCGATGCTTGGCGGTCTTGCCGCCGGCCTGGGCCTGGCCTGGCTGGCCAGCTCGCTCGGCCTGGGCGAGGGCTTCGGCAATATTCTCCTGATCGCACTCCTGGCCATGGTCGTATTCGCCGTCATCCGCATGGTGCGCGCGCGCGCTTCCGGCGCGACCGCGCAGGCTTCGCCTTTCGCCTTCCAGGGCGCGGGCGGCGCCAGCCCGTCGCAGCCGGAAATGCCGCGCCAGTACAACCCGGAAAAGGTGGGCAATGACGCATCGGCCCGTCCGTTCGATCATGGCAACATGGCCTTCACGCCGGCCGCGTCCGCAGCGGGCGGCTCGATGATCGGCTCCGCGCTCGCGGGCTCGCAGAGCTGGGGCGTGCCCGAGGGCTTCGATACCGATGGCTTCCTGGCGGCTGCCAAGCGCAATTTCGTGACGCTGCAGGCAGCCTGGGACCGCGCGGACATCTCTTCGCTGCGCTCGATGATGACCGACGAGATGGTCTCCGAGATCCGCTCGCAGCTCAACGAGCGCGAAGCCCATCGCGGCGAGGGGCAGCCCAACCAGACCGACGTGGTGATGATCGAGGCGCAGCTCCTGGGCATCGAGGACGTGGGCGAGAGCTACATGGCAAGCGTCGAGTTCTCGGGCATGATCCGCGAAGAGCCCTCGGCCGGCCCCAGCCCGTTCCGCGAGGTCTGGAACATGACCAAGCCCAAGAGCGGCTCCAGCGGATGGCTGGTGGCGGGGGTTCAGGCCCTGCAATAGGCTTAGCAATAACCCCGGCGATACGCCCGGCGATAGAGGCCTGGATCTGCCAGGCCCGGTTTTCCAGCAGCGCCCTTTCCGCACAGGCGGGAAGGGCGTTTTTGTTTCATCAGGCCGGTTCCCGATGGTTTTTTCTCCAGATAAATCCGCGTTTGCGGGGCTATACCCGGCCCGGTCGATGGCCGCGGCCCCAGTTCGGGGAATAATCGGGGTTATGACACCAAAGACTCCTTTCCCCTTCCTGGATGGATTGTTCGAACGTGCGGCGGCCGGGCTTCAGCCGCCGCAATGGCTGGTGCACGAAGTGCAGCACCGCTGTGTGCTGTTCCTGAACCACGTTCTGATGCAGGAGCCCCAGGCCATGGAGCGGCTGGTGGCTCAAAGCGGACGCGTCGCGCGCGTGCAGTGGCGCGCCTATTCCATGACGCTGCAGATCACCCCCGCCGGATTGCTGGACCTCGCGCCCGCATCCGCGCCGCCTGACTTGCGCATCGAAGTCGTGGACACCTCGCCCTTCACGATCGCTCAGAGCGCCATGCGTGGCGACAGGCCGACCATCCTGATCGACGGGGACGTGAAATTCGCCGCGGAGATCAACTGGCTGGTGGACAACGTGCGCTGGGACGTGGAGGAAGACCTCGCGCGCGTCATTGGTGACGCGCCCGCGCATGCCATCAGCTCGGTGGCCGGCCGCGCCGCGCAGGCGCTGCGCAAGTTCGTGAATGCGATGCCGATGTCGCGCGGGGACGTTTGAGCATCATGAGTCGGTTCCTGCGCGGCTTCACGATTGTCTGGACCTGCCTGCGGTACGGGCTGGACGAACTGGTCCTCAACAGCTTCCAGAATCCGGTGCTCAGCCGCATCGCGCGATTCACCAGCTTCGGGCGCAAGCTCGACAACCCGCGCGGGCAGCGGCTGCGCGAGGCGCTGGAGAGCCTCGGGCCCATCTTCGTCAAATTCGGCCAGGTGCTCTCCACGCGCCGCGACCTGATGCCGCCGGATATCGCGGATGAGCTCGCATTGCTGCAGGACCGCGTGCCTCCGTTCGATCCCAACGTCGCGGTCGATACCATCGAGCGCTCCTTCCGCAGGCCGGTCGATGAAGTGTTCGTTTCGTTCGACCGCGTTCCGGTGGCGAGCGCTTCGATTGCGCAGGTGCACTTTGCCGTCATCCGAGACCGCGACGGGCGTGAGCGCGACGTCGCCGTGAAGGTGCTGCGCCCCGGCATGCTGGATGTGATCGACAAGGATCTGGCGCTCATGCGCATGATGGCCAACTGGGTGGAGAAACTCTCGAGCGATGGCAAGCGCCTCAAGCCCAGGCAGGTGGTGGCCGAGTTCGACAACTACCTGCACGACGAGCTCGACCTGATCCGCGAGGCGGCCAATGCCGCGCAGCTGCGCCGCAACATGGATGGACTCGACCTGGTCGAGATCCCGGAGGTGTTCTGGGATTTCTGCCATCCGCAGGTACTGGTGATGGAACGCATGAACGGCGTTCCGATCAACCAGGTCGAGAAGCTGCGAGACGCGGGTGTCGATATCCCCAAGCTCGCGCGCGACGGCGTCACCATTTTCTTCACGCAGGTCTTCCGCGACGGTTTCTTTCACGCCGACATGCATCCCGGCAACATCCAGGTGAGCCTGGATCCGGATACCTTTGGCCGCTACATTTCGCTCGATTTCGGCATCGTCGGCTCGCTCACCGAGTTCGACAAGGAATACCTCGCGCAGAATTTCACGGCGTTCTTCCGGCGCGACTACAAACGCGTTGCGGAACTGCACATCGAAAGCGGGTGGGTACCGGCCAACACGCGCGTGAACGAGCTCGAATCGGCGATCCGCGCGGTGTGCGAGCCTTACTTCGACCGCCCGCTCAAGGAAATCTCGCTGGGCATGGTGCTGCTGCGCCTGTTCCAGACGTCGCGGCGCTTCCAGGTGGAAATCCAGCCGCAGCTCGTGCTGCTGCAAAAGACGCTGCTCAACATCGAAGGCCTTGGCCGCCAGCTCGATCCGGAGCTTGACCTGTGGAGCACGGCCAAGCCATTCCTCGAGAAATGGATGCTCGATCAAATGGGGCCCAGGCGCATGTGGCGCGAGCTGCAGTCGCAGGCGCCCCTGTATGCCAAGCTGATTCCCCAGCTGCCGCGCCTGATGCACGACTTCCTGCAGCAAAAGCCCAAGGATTACGAGCGCGACCTGCAGGAGCTCCTGAGCGAGCAAAAGCGCACCAACCGCCTGCTGCAGCGCCTGGTCTTTGGCGGGGTCGGCTTCGTGCTCGGCCTGCTGGTCATGCAGATACTGATGCGCCTGCGTCTGTTTTACTGATAATCCCCCCTTTTCGTCCCACCCATACCTATCTTCCTCAGGAGTACCAGCGTGTTGCTCTTCATGGTGATCGCCTATCTGTTTGTCACCATCGGCATTGGCCTGTGGGCCGCGAAGCGGGTGAGGAATACGGCCGACTTCGCGATCGCGGGCCGCCATCTGCCGATGTACATGATCATCACCACCACCTTCGCCACGTGGTTTGGCTCGGAGATCGTGCTGGGGGTTCCCGCCAAGTTCATCGAAGGCGGCCTGAACGCCGTCGTGGAAGATCCGTTCGGCGCGGGCATGTGCCTGATTCTGGTCGGACTGTTCTTTGCGGGAAAGCTCTACCGCATGACGCTGCTGACCATCAGCGACTATTACCGCGAGCGCTATGGGCGTTTCATCGAGGTCGTGTGCTCGCTCATCATCATGCTGAGCTATCTCGGCTGGGTGTCGGCGCAGGTCACGGCGCTGGGCCTGGTGTTCAACCTGCTGTCGGGCGGCGTGATCAGCATTCCCTGGGGAATGACGATAGGCGTGTTGTCGATTCTGGCCTATACGCTCTGGGGCGGCATGTGGTCGGTGGCCGTGACGGACTTCATCCAGATGATCATTCTGGTGGTGGGACTGGTTGTGCTCTCGGTGTTCGCCAGCGACATGGCGGGCGGCGCGGGCAGGGTGATCGAACTGGCCACGAGCCGGGATCTCTTCAAGTTCTGGCCCGAACCGACCTGGCACGAGATCATCTTCTTCTTCGGCGCGGCCATCACCATGATGCTGGGCTCGATCCCGCAGCAGGACGTATTCCAGCGCGTGATGTCGGCCAACTCGGAGAAGGCGGCCGTGCGCGGCACGGTGATCGGCGGGACGGCCTATATCTTTTTTGCGTTCGTGCCGATGTTCCTCGTGTCGAGCGCGCTTCTCATCATGCCCGCAGAGACCGCGGCGCTGCTCAAGGACGACCCGCAGAAGGTGCTTCCCACCCTGGTGATGGAAAAAATGCCCATGGTCATGCAGGTCATGTTCTTTGGCGCGCTGCTTTCCGCGATCAAGTCCTGCGCCTCCGCGACGCTGCTGGCCCCGAGCGTGACGTTCACCGAAAACATCTGGCGCCAGTTCCGCCCCGAAAAGGTGAGCGACCGCGAAGTCCTGCTCGCCATGCGCATCAGCGTGCTGGTGTTCGCGGTGTGCGTGTTGGCATACTCCATCAAGATGGAGGGCACGCCCATCTATGAGCTGGTCTCCAGCGCCTATCAGGTGCCGCTGGTGGGCGCGTTCGTTCCGCTGGTCTTCGGCCTGTACTGGAAACGCGCGAGCACGCAGGGCGCGATTGCCGCCGTGGTGCTGGGCATCGGCGTCTGGCTCGTGTTCATGCTGACCCCGGTGCTGAACGAGGCGTTCCCGCAGCAGCTCGCCGGCGTGCTCGCCGCCGTGTTCGGCATGGTCGCCGGTTCGCTGATGCCGCAGATGGTGAGCAATACGCATGCAGGCCACCATCGGCTGGCGGGCGCGCAAGAAGCCGCCCCATGACGGGAAATGGGTGGCACCGCCTATAATTAAGGGTTTTGCATACCAGCATCTTTCGGTTACATGCCTATCTACGCCTACAAATGCAGCGCCTGCGGTTTCGCCAAGGACGTGCTGCAGAAATTCTCCGACGCGCCGCTCTCCCAATGTCCGGAATGCGCGGCGCAGGCGTTTTCCAAGCAGTTGACGGCTCCCGGTTTCCAGCTCAAGGGAACGGGCTGGTACGCCACGGATTTCAAGAACGGCGGCAGCGCGTCGGGCAAGGGCGGCAAGGCCGCGGATTCCTCGAGCGCAGCCCAGGGTGAGGGCGCCGCCGCGGCGCCAGCACCGGCACCGGCTGCAACCGCCGAGGCCAAGGCCTGATCGGGAAGATGATGTCTGCTCTAAGAAGGTGGCTTCTCACGGGTCTGCTGGTGATCGTGCCGGGCGTGATCACCGCATGGGTGCTCAGCTCGATTGTCTCGACGCTCGACCAGACGCTGCAGATCCTGCCCGGCGACTGGCAGCCCGACAAGGTGCTTGGCATGCACATTCCGGGCTTCGGCGTGCTGCTCACCTTGCTCATCCTGCTGGCCGTTGGCGCGCTGGCGAGCAATTTTGCCGGGCGCAAGCTGGTGGAATGGGGCGACCGGCTGGTGAGCCGCATTCCTGTCGTGCGGTCGATCTATTCAAGCGTCAAGCAGGTATCCGACACGCTTTTCTCCGAAAGCGGCAACGCGTTTCGCACGGCGGTGCTGGTGCAGTGGCCGCGCGAGGGCGTGTGGACCGTGGCGTTCGTGACCGGCGCGCCCACGGGCGAAGTGGCGGCATACTTGCGCGACGAGTTCGTCAGCGTCTATGTGCCGACGACGCCCAATCCGACCGGCGGCTATTTCGTGATGATGCGCAAGAGCGACTGCATTGAACTCGACATGAGCATCGATGCCGCGCTGAAATACATCGTGTCGATGGGCGTGGTGACTCCGCCGGACCCGATCGCCCACGATTCCACACAATAAACAAACATGCAATTGAAGCGCCCCATGAGGGTGCAGGAACTTTGACCATGGCAATGCGTACTGAATACTGCGGTCTCGTGACCGAGGCCCTGATGGGCCAAACCGTAACCCTGTGCGGCTGGGTGAACCGCCGCCGCGACCATGGTGGCGTGATCTTCATCGACCTGCGCGACCGCGAGGGCTATGTGCAGGTGGTCTGCGATCCCGACCGTCCCGAGATGTTCAAGGTGGCGGAAGACCTGCGCAACGAGTTCTGCGTGCAGGTCAAGGGCCTGGTGCGCGCGCGTCCCGAAGGCACCACGAATGACAAGCTCAAGAGCGGCCAGATCGAAGTGCTGTGCCACGAGCTCGTCGTGCTCAATGCGTCGGTGACACCGCCGTTCCAGCTCGACGACGAAAACCTGTCGGAGACCACGCGCCTGACGCACCGCGTCCTGGACCTGCGCCGCTCGTACATGCAGCGCAACATGATGCTGCGCTACAAGACGGCGATCCAGGTGCGCAACTATCTGGACAAGCTCGGCTTCATCGACATCGAGACCCCGATGCTCGGCAAGAGCACGCCCGAAGGCGCGCGCGACTATCTGGTGCCCAGCCGCGTGCATGACGGCGAGTTCTACGCGCTGCCGCAGTCGCCCCAGCTCTACAAGCAGATGCTGATGGTGGCGGGCTATGACCGCTACTACCAGATCACCAAGTGCTTCCGCGACGAAGACCTGCGCGCCGACCGCCAGCCCGAATTCACGCAGATCGACTGCGAGACGTCTTTCCTGAACGAAGAGGAAATCCGCGCGATCTTCCAGCAGATGATCGTCGAAGTGTTCAAGCAGCAACTCGACGTCGATCTGGGCGAATTCCCGATCATGACGTACCAGGACGCGGCGTTCCGCTTCGGCTCCGACAAGCCCGACCTGCGCGTGAAACTGGAGTTCACCGAGCTCACCGAGGTGATGAAGGACGTGGACTTCAAGGTGTTCTCCACGCCCGCGACGACCAAGGGCGGGCGCGTGGTGGCGCTGCGCGTTCCGGGCGGCGCGCAGATCTCGCGTGGCGAGATCGACGCCTACACCGATTTCGTGAAGATCTACGGAGCCAAGGGCCTGGCCTGGATCAAGGTGAATGAAGTCGCCAAGGGCCGTGACGGCCTGCAGTCGCCCATCGTCAAGAACCTGCATGACGCGGCGATCGCCGAAATCCTCAAGCGCACGGATGCGCAGGACGGCGACCTGCTCTTCTTCGGCGCCGACAAGGAGAAGATCGTCAACGACTCCATCGGCGCGCTGCGCCTGAAGGTCGGCCACAGCGAGTTCGGCAAGAAGAACGGCCTGTTCGAAAACAAGTGGGCGCCGCTGTGGGTGGTGGACTTCCCGATGTTCGAGCACGATGAGGAGGACGATCGCTGGGTTGCCGTTCACCATCCATTCACATCGCCCAAGGACGGCCACGAAGACCTCATGGATTCCGATCCCGGCAAGTGCATCGCCAAGGCCTACGACATGGTCCTCAACGGCTGGGAGCTGGGTGGCGGCTCGGTGCGTATCCACCGCGCCGACGTGCAAAGCAAGGTGTTTGCAGCGCTCAATATTTCCGCGGAAGACGCGCGCGCCAAGTTCGGCTACCTGCTCGATGCGCTGCAATACGGCGCGCCTCCGCACGGCGGCCTGGCATTCGGCCTGGACCGCCTGATCACGCTGATGACCGGCGCCGAGTCGATCCGCGACGTGATCGCCTTTCCCAAGACCCAGCGCGCGCAGGACCTGCTCACGCAGGCTCCGTCGCCGGTCGATGAAAAGCAGCTGCGGGAACTGCACATCAAGCTGCGCAATCCCACCCCGGCGCAGTAATTGCCGGGAAGCGCCGTTTCCGTGCCAAGGGCACGTGCGGCCGACGGAAAACGGTATAACGCCAAAGCCTTCGGGTTTTGGCGTTTTTTTATTGCTGATTCTGGCGGGCACGGCCCGGCGAGCGTCGGCATGCGCCTCGCCTGTCGTTCGAACGTATGTAAGCGCCAACTTAATGATGGAGGACCTGTGACCCAATGGAAGATTCCGCTGTCTGTGCTGGTGATCATTCATACCCGCGATCTGCGGGTGCTGCTGATGCGGCGCACGCAGGGCACGGGTGAGAGCGGCGAGGGCGCGCGCACGGAGTTCTGGCAGTCGGTGACGGGCAGCAAGGATGCGCCCGGCGAGCCATTCGAGTCGACCGCGCATCGTGAAGTGCTGGAGGAGACGGGCATTGACAGCGGGGCGCCAGGATGTACGCTGCGGGACTGGAACCTGGAGAACGTCTACAGCATCTATCCACAATGGCTGCACCGCTACGAGCCGGGGGTGCGTGAAAATACCGAGCGGGTTTTCAGCCTGGAAGTGCCGGAGGCGACCCGCGTCGTCTTGAATCCGCGGGAACACACTGCATATGAATGGAGGGACTGGCGGGAAGCTGCGGACAGGTGTTATTCGCCGTCGAACTCAGAAGCCATTCTTTGGCTGCCACGATTTGTCAGAAGATGAGCACAGAAATCCAAAGCGATACGCAGGGCGATCATTCAGGCATCCTGCGGGTCGCCACCTACAACATCCACAAGGGCGTTCAGGGACTGGGCCCGGCGCGCCGGCTGGAGATCCACAATCTCGGGCTCGCGGTCGAGCAACTGGATGCCGATATCGTCTGCCTCCAGGAAGTGCGCAAGATGAACCGCAAGGAGGCCCAGTACTTCGACCGCTGGCCCGACGTGCCGCAGGCGCAGTATCTCTCGCCAGAGGGCTATGAGGCGGTCTATCGCACCAACGCCTACACGCGCGACGGCGAGCACGGCAATGCCTTGCTCACGCGCTGGCCCGTGCTGGGCAGCAGCCACGAGGACATCTCCGACCATCGCTTCGAGCAGCGCGGGCTGCTGCACGTGGAAGTGGATTTCCAGGGCCAGCGGGTGCACACCATCGTCGTGCACCTGGGGCTGATCCACGAGAGCCGTATTCGCCAGGTGGCGAAGATCCAGCGCTTCATCGAGCGTGAAATTCCCAAGGATGCGCCGTTGATCGTCGCGGGCGATTTCAATGACTGGGGCTTTCAGATCAAGCGCATGCTTGCCGGTTTCGGCCTGTTCGAGTTCGACGAAGGCCGGCGCTCCAACACCTATCCCGCGCGCCTGCCGATGGTGCAGCTCGACCACGTCTATGTGCGTGGTCTCAGGCCCACGGGCCTGTATGTGCCCAATGGCCGTATCTGGTGGCGCATGTCGGACCATCTGCCGCTGATCGCGGAGTTCAGGCTTTGACGCAGGCGTCGTCGGCCCATACCGGCAAACGCGTGGTTCTCCAATCCGGGCACGAGGTCCGGCTGCTGCAGGGAACGCGCGAGTTCTTCCCCGCCCTCGTGGCGGACATGGATGAGGCCCGGGTCTGCATCCAGTTCGAGACCTACATCTTCGATGGCACGTCCAGCGGCAACGATATCGTGCAAGCCCTGATCCGCGCGGCCAGGCGCGGCGTGGAAGTGCGCCTCGCCGTCGATGGATTCGGCACGGGCGCGATCCCCGCACGGATGCGCGAGAGCTTCGAGGACGCGGGCGTGCAATTGCAGGTTTTTTCTGCCGTGAGCCAGCTGGCGCTCTTGCTTCCAAGGCATTGGCGCAGGCTGCACCGCAAGCTCTGCGTGGTCGACGACGAGGTGCTGTACTGCGGCGGCATCAACGTGCTGGATGATTTCTACGATCCTAATTACGGGACGCTGAAAGCGCCTCGGTTCGACTTTGCCGTGCGCGCGAAGGGCGCGCTCGTCGAGCAGGCGTCCGACAACATGGACAAGCTGTGGTGGCGCATGCGCGCGGTGCACGATGCGCGCCAGCGCCGCCTCTCGAGCGCCGTGGCCGATCTGCGCGCCGCAGGCGCCGCGCAAGGCGCGGCCAGGCGCTCCACCGCGAGGGCCAGGGGCATGCGCGCCGCGCTGCTGTTTCGCGACAACCTGCGCAACCGCGCCCGCATCGAAAAAGCGTACCTGCGCGCCATCGCCAACGCGCGCAAGGACATCATCATCGCCAATGCGTATTTCCTGCCTGGACGCAAGTTGCGGCGCGCGCTCAAGCTGGCATCGCAGCGCGGCGTGAACGTGCGGCTGCTGTTGCAGGGGCGGTATGAATACTTCATGCAATACCACGCGTCACGGCCCGTCTATGGCGCGTTGCTGGAGGCCGGGGTGCGGATCTATGAATACTCCCCCAGTTTCCTGCACGCGAAGGTGGCGGTCATCGATGCCTATGTCGAAAAGCCATGGGCCACGGTGGGCTCGTCCAACCTGGAGCCGCTTTCGCTGCTGCTGGCGCGCGAGGCCAACGTGGTGGTCGAGGACGCGGCCTTCGCGCAGGATCTGCATCGGCGGCTGGAGCGGGCCATGGCCGAGTCCGGCGAGCAGATGGATCCCCTGAGCTTTGCCGCCCGGCCGCTGCGCCAGCGCGTGCTCGACCATATTGCGTCGGCCATCATGCGCACCTTGATCTGGGTGACCGGCAACCGGTATTGAATACGGTCGATCGCGCTATCGAATTGCAAGCGCAAGGAATCGGCTGAACAGGCTCCGCGCGGCAAAGAACCGCATCGCACGATGGCCCGCATTCGCTGGTACCATGCCTGCATGTCACAAGAACCGGACACCGAATCCCAGAACGCCGGGGCGCAGGCCGACGAAGGCACGCCTGTTTCCGTGAAGATTCGTGAGCGCCTTGCCGCCGCGCGCAAGCGATTTCATGCCAACGACAATATCTCCGAGTTCATCGAGCCCGGGGAGCTGGAGTTGCTGCTCGATGAGGTCGAGCAGAAAATGCAGACGGTGCTAGACAGCATGGTCATCGACACGCAGGGCGATCACAACACCCAGAACACGGCGCGCCGCGTGGCGAAGATGTACATCAACGAGGTGTTCAAGGGCCGCTATGTGGAGCCCCCGAGGATCACCGAGTTTCCGAACGCGGAGCATCTCAACGAGCTGATGATCGTCGGCCCGATCACCGTGCGCAGCGCCTGCAGCCACCATTTCTGTCCGGTCATCGGCAAGATCTGGATCGGCGTGCTGCCCAACGAGCACACCAACGTGATCGGCCTGTCGAAGTACGCGCGGCTCGTGGACTGGGTCATGGGCCGTCCGCAGATCCAGGAAGAGGCCGTGGTGCAGCTCGCCGATCTCATCATGGAGAAAACGCAGCCCGACGGACTCGCCGTGGTGATGGAAGCATCCCACTTCTGCATGTCCTGGCGCGGCGTGCGCGAGATGAACAGCAAGATGATCAACTCGGTGATGCGTGGCGTATTCCTCACCAATCCCACGCTGCGCCGCGAGTTTCTGTCACTGATTCCCGGAAGGAAGTAAGCCATGCTGGTGCGTTTGCTGTATGTGAGCCGTGCGGTGGATACCTCGCCCGCGGCGATTGAAGCCATCCTCACGCAATCGCGGTCGCACAACCCGGCCAGCGGCATCACCGGCGTGCTGTGCTATGGCGGCGGCATTTTCCTGCAGGCCATCGAAGGCGGCCGCTCCACGGTCAGCGAGCTGTATGGCTCGATCCAGGCGGACCCGAGGCACAAGGACGTGGAACTGCTGTCGTTCGAGGAAATCTCCGAGCGCCGCTTCGGCGGCTGGACCATGGGGCATGTGAACCTGGCCAAGCTCAATCACTCGATCGTGCTGAAGTATTCCGAGCGGCCGGAGTTCGACCCCTACGCCACATCGGGCAAGGTGTCGTTCGCGCTGCTCGAAGAGCTGATGGCCACCGCATCGGTCATCGGGCGGGCCTGAGCTGAGGCGGCGTGGCTTGCCACGCCCCGCGCGCATCGCCCGCTCCCACGCTTTCACGCTCCCGGGGGCCATGCCCAGGGGAAGCCTTGCTGGCGAGGCCTTCGCCTTCGCGGCCATGCCGCGAGCATCACGGATAACGAACTACACGCATGTCTTTGACAGCTTTTGGCCTGATCATCCTGGCCGGCCTGATCCACGCGGGATGGAACATCGCCGCGAAACGTGCTGGCGGCGATGCGCGCTTTGCGTTCTTCACGTCGATTCTCAACATGGCGGTGTGGGCGCCGCTCGGCTGGTGGCTGGGCCGCGACGCGGTGCCGCTGTGGGGCGCGAGGGAGTGGGGCATCGTGGCCGTCAGCGGCCTGCTGCATGTGCTGTATTACGTGGTGCTGCTGCGCGGCTACCGCAAGGCCGATCTCACCGTGGTGTATCCGTTGGCACGCGGCACGGGGCCGCTGCTGTCCTCCATGGTGGCCATTACCTTTCTTGGCGAACACCTCTCGGCGCTTGGCGCGCTGGGCGTGGCGGGCGTCGTGGGCGGCGTCTTCCTGATCGCGGGAGGGCCGGGGCTGCTGCGTGCCGCGAAAGATCCCGCGGCCCGCTCGCAGGTGCATAAGGGCATGCTCTACGGGGTGCTCACCGGTGTGTTCATCGCGTCGTACACAGTGGTGGACGGCTATGCGGTCAAGGCGATGCTGCTGTCGCCCATTCTCGTGGACTACATGGGCAACCTGGCGCGCATCGCGCTGCTGTCGCCGGTGGCGCTGCGCAGGCCGCGCGAGCTTGCGCCGCTTTGGCGGGCGCAGTGGAAATACGCATTGCTCGTCGCGGCCGTGAGCCCCGTCGCCTACGTGCTGGTGCTGTACGCGATGCAGAGCGCGCCCATGTCGCACGTGGCTCCCGCGCGTGAAGTCTCGATGCTGTTCGCGGCGCTGATCGGCGGACATCTGCTCAAGGAAGGTGATCGCAAGGCACGCATCTTCGGCGCGGTACTGATCGCCGCAGGCGTGACCGCGCTGGGGCTGGGCTGATGCGCGAGCAGCCGCAACTCGTCGGCTGCGACTTCTCCAGCAGCCCGTCGCGCCGCAAGCCGATCGTCATCGCGCGCGGGGAGTGGCTGGCGAATCCGGATGCGGCACAGGTCATTCGCCTCGCGGCTCTCGAGCGCTGCGCGAGCCTGGATGAATTTTCGCTCTGGCTTGCGGAGCCCGGCGTGTGGGTGGGAGGCTTCGATTTGCCTTTCGGGCTGCCGCGCGAGCTGGTGGCTGCCCTGCGGTGGCCCGGGCAATGGCTGGAGTGCATGCGGCACTTCGCGTCGCTGAGCCGCGCGCAGATCCGGGATCTCTTCGCTGCCTTCTGCGCTTCGCGGCCCGTGGGCGGAAAATTCGCGCATCGAGAAACCGACGGGCCCGCGGGGTCCAGCCCCTCCATGAAATGGGTGAATCCGCCTGTCGCGTTCATGATGCACGCGGGTGTGCCGCTGCTGCTGAAGGCGGGCGTTCATCTGCCGGGCCTGCATGAAGGCGACCGCAGCCGCGTCGCGCTGGAGGCTTATCCGGGCTGGCTTGCACGCCAGCTCATCGGGCGCGCCAGCTACAAGAGCGATGACAAGGCGCGGCAGACGCCGCAGCGCGCGGCCGCGCGCAGGCGACTGGCGGAGTCGATCGAGCAGCCGCTGGACATGCTGGGCGGCCTGCGCGTTCAGTTGACGCCGCCGCAGCGCATACAGATCGAAGCCGATGCCAGCGGCGACAGCATCGACGCCGTGCTGTGCATGATCACGGCGGGGTGGGCGTATCGCCAGCATCTCGCGGGTGATGCAGGGTACGGACTGCCGCGCGGCATGGATCGGCTCGAGGGCTGGATCGCCGGAGTTCAGCCCCAATGCAGCAGCAGGGAATGATCGCCGGTGAAGCTGATCCTGCCTTGCAACTGATCCGCAAGGCATTGCAGCCTGAAGCGGTCGATGGGCGGCGTGCCGAGCTGGCTTTTTGCGCCAGCCGCTTCCGGTATGCCGGCGCCGGGGCGGCCCGGCGTGCCTGAAACGCGGATCCCGTTTTCCTCGGGAGTGACGGCGATGCGTTGCGCGGCGCTGCCGGCGCCTTCGGCAAGGTGGTAGATGCCGGCCAGCAGCAGGTATGTCAGCGGCTGCGGCGGGAGGCTCAGCGTGGGCCATGGAGCATCCTCGGGCAGGGGCTCGGTTTCGATGCCGCGCAGTGAGAGAAAAGGCCGCGCGAGCTCCCAGATCTCCGCAACCAGGGAATGCGCGTTCAGCGCTTCGCTCGTCGGCTTGTCCCAGTGCCTGAGCCTGCGAAGACCGGCGCCGAGATCGCCGATGCCGCTGTCCAGCGCATCCACGCGCTGCATCAGGCCGTCGCGCTCCACCGCTGATCCTTCGCTCAGCTCCAGCCTGCGCTTGATGACGGCCACACCCATGCGCAGCACGGAGACGGAGCCCGCGAGGTCGTGCCGCAGGGCCGGCATGGTGCGCGAGAGCACGGCGTGTCGGACGCCGGCTGCCACCCAGGCGGAGGTATCGGCTGTTTCGGTATTCTTCATCGTCATGAATGGTGTGTTGCGGTATGTAACATTCCCGCAGGGCCATTCTGACGGCAGCCCGGCACGCGCAGCAATACCTGATGAGCAAGGACCGTGGTTGTCCTACATGTTCATGCGATCCGGCGTCATCGGCCGTCGATTCAATCGGCCTTGATGTTTTCCTTGCGGATGATCTCGCCGAAGTATCCGGCATCATCGTGAACGCGTCTGGCGAACGTTTGCGGATCTTCGAAATCTGCATACATGGATGCGGCCTGCAGCGGCCCTTTCACCGCGTCGGACGCCATCACCTTCCGCGCTTCCCGCGCCATGCGGGCGACGATGTTTTCGGGAACGCCCCTGGGAGCGAAGATGCCGAACCAGCTCGATGCGTTGTTGTCGAAGCCTTGTTCCCGCAGCGTGGGCAGATCAGGCAGCAGCGGATTGCGGATCGGACTGACGGTCGCAAGACCCTTGAGCTGGCCGGACTTCACGTAGGGCGCGGGAACCGGGTCGTACATCACGTCGATGCGGCCGCCCAGCATGTCGTTGGCCGCTTCCACCGCGCCTTTGTAGGGAACGTGGACCACGTCGATGCCCGTTTGCTTGTGCAGCAGCACGCCCGTGAGGTGAACGATCGAGCCGACGCCGTTCGATCCAAACGTGAACTTGCCGGGCTGGGCCCTGGCCGCGGCGACGAACTCCCGGTAGTCATTGAAGGGAGCGTCCTTGCGCGCCGAAACGAGTCCATAGGACGAGCTGAGCTTGGCGACGGGAACAAAGCTGTCCGCGCCATAGCGCAGCTTCTTGAGCCACGGCGCGATGGTCACCGCCGCCATGGGCGCCACGAGGAATGTGTGGCCATCGGGAACCGCCTGCGCGGCGTATTCGGTGCCTAGCGTGGCGCCCGCGCCGGGCTTGTTCTCCACGATGATGGATTGGCCCAGTCCCTGTCCGATCCCCTGCGCGACCAGGCGCGTGATGATGTCCGATGAGCCGCCCGGAGGATAGGGCGTGATGAAGCGGATGGGCTTGTCGGGCCAGCTCTTCGCATCCTGCGCGAAGGCGGCCCGGCAGGTGCCCAGGGCGGCCAATGCCGGAGGCATCAGCACGAAGCGGCGGCGCTGCGGGTTCATGGAAGGCTCCTGTGCGTGTGGGAATGAAGATGGGCGCCGTGCTCACTTCCCCTGGAAGCGGGCCGGGCGCTTTTCCTTGAATGAGGCGATGCCTTCATTGATGTCTTCGCTGTTGGCGATGGCGTCCAGCATGCGGCGCTGCGGGTAGTACTGTTCTGTCGGGGATCGGGGCAGCGTGTTGCGGGCAATGGACTTCATGGCCCGCACCACCAGCGGCGCGTTGCGCGCGATCTTCGCCGCCAGCTCCATGGCGGCGGCCTTGCCCTGGCCCTTGGGAGCGATGCGGTTGACCATTCCGATCTCGTATGCGCGCTGGGCGGCCATGGGGTCGCCCGTCAGCAACCATTCAAGGCCCGCCTTGTATTGCATGCGCGGCGGAAATCCCGCCATCACGCCAGCGAATGCGCCGATCTTGGCCTCGGGGTAGATGAACTGGGACTGCTCTTCCGCGACCGCCATGTCGGCGAGCATCACGATGGTGGCTCCGGCGCCGACGGTGAATCCGTTCACGGCGCAGATGATGGGCTTGTCCGTGGGCACTGAAAGATTGGGCATCGAAAGCCAGATGTCGCGCGGCATGTCCTTGAGGTCGGCGCCCGCGCAGAAGGCCGAATCGCCGGCCGCGGCGAGCACGGCGACGCGGTCGCCGTCATCGTCGGCGAAGCGCTGCCATGCGGCATGCAGGCCCTGTACGACTTCATTGTTGATCGCGTTGCGCGCGTCCGGGCGGTTGATGGTGATGAGGGCAATGCCGTCTAGGGATTCATAGAGGATGGCGGACATGGTCTGGAAGTCTCCTTTGGTGGATGATGGCTGCGTGGCAGGAAATTCAGGCCAGCACGGCGCGCGCATCGGCGGCGGCCACGCGCTCGCCCGAGATGAAAAGCGGGTTGATGTCGAGTTCCAGCACGCGGCCGTCCATGCCCAGCGCGAGCTCGCCCAGCCTGACGATGACGTCGGCGATCACGTCCAGGTCGGCCGGCGCGCGGCCCCGGTAGCCGGTGAGCAGCGGCAGGCTGCGAAGGTGCCCGAGCATGGCCAGCGCGGCGGCGTGCGATACCGGAGCGGGCGCGAGCTGCACGTCCTTCATCAGCTCCACCAGCACGCCGCCGGCGCCCACCATCACCAGCGGGCCGAAGTCGGGATCGCGCTGGATGCCGAGAATCAGCTCGGTGTCGGCGCGCCACATTTCGGTGACCAGGTAGCCGTCGAGCGCCGCGCCCGCGTCGGCATGGGAGAGCGCGCGTGCGATCCTGGCGCAGGCATCGCGCACGGCTTCATCGCCCAGCACCGCGAGCACGACGCCGCCCACGTCGCTCTTGTGAATGACCTGAGGGCTCACCGCCTTGATGGCGACCGGCCCGCCGAGATCCCGGGCGGCGCGCACGGCATCGTCGGCGCTGCGGGCGAAATGCCAGCGCGTGGTGGGAATGCCCGCGGATTCGAGGAGCCGCCTCGCGTCGGGCTCCGTGAGAAAGCCGGAGTGCAGGCCGGCCAGCGCCGGCGTCCTGGCGGCGACGCCGGGCGCGGGCTCCGGCGGCTTGCGGGCGCATAGCGTGGACACCACGCGCACTGCGTCGTGCGTGCTCTCGAGATAGCCATGCCCGGCATCGCGCAGCATCCGGCGCGCCACGTCGCCGAAGTTGCCCGCGCCCTGTACGAACAGCAAGGGCTTGCCGCTGCGCTGCGCCGCCGAGATGGCCGCGCGCGCCACGCGCTCCTGCTGGGGTTGCGTGGTCAGCAGCACGATGCCGGCATCGACGTTGTCGTCCGCCATGGCACGGTCGAGTGCCAGTCCGACCGCGCCGCCATCGACCTGCGGATCGGGCTGCGCGCCATGGTTGAGCATGCCGAAGTCGAATGGCAGCTGGCGATGCGTTTCAGGAAGGACATCACGAAGGCGCTCCTGCGTGGCGGGCGCGAGCTGCGCAAGGCGCAGACCGTCCGTCGTATCGACCTCGTCGGTGAGCAACGCGCCGCCGCCGCCGGAGCCGGAGAACACGGCGATGCGCCCGGTCGGCGCGGCGCGCTTGCCGCGCTGCAGCAGTTGCGCTCCATGCAGCAGGTCGTAGACGTTGTCGAACAGATAGGCGCCCCAGCGCCGGCAGGTGGCCTCGAACGCGGGCCACGCGCCAGCAAGGCTGGCGGTATGCGATGCGGCGGCCTTGGCGCCTGCCTCGCTGCGGCCGGACTTGGCGATGCACACGGGCTTGCCCGATACGGCGGCACGGGCCAGCAGCGCGGTCAGGCGCGCGGCGTCCTTCACACCTTCCATGTACAGGCAGACCACGTCGGTGAAGGGATCGTCGATGAGGTATTCGAAGAAATCGTTCAGGTCGAGATCCGCCTGGTTGCCGACGGAAATCGTCGATGAGAACCCGGCACCGATATCCACGCCGCGCGAGATCATCGCTCCCATCATGGCGCCGCTCTGGCTGGCCAGCCCGATGCCGCCCCTGGGCAGCGCATCGATGGCGCCCATCACGACGCCGGTTGTGGCGCACAGGTTGTGCTGCGTGTTCATCAGCCCCATGCAGTTGGGCCCGATGAGGCGCATGCCGCCAGCGCGTGCGATGGCGACGATCTCCTCTTCCCGCGTGCGCCCGGCGGGCCCCGTTTCGGCGAATCCGGCGGTGATGCACAGTGCGCATTTCACGCCTTTGGCAACGCATTCCTCCACCGTATTCTTCACGTGCGCGGGCGGCACGAGCAGGATCGCCAGATCGACCGGCCCCGGGCAGTCGAGTACGGATGCGTACGCCGGCAGGCCCATCAGCTGTCCCTTGGCCTGGGCGTTGACAGGGTACAGGGGGCCGTTGGGCCTGTGGCGCAGCATGTAGCTGAGCAGGCGGCCTCCCCATTTCTCCAGGCTCTCGGACGCGCCCACGATGGCGACGCTATGGGGATGCAGTATTTCCTTGACGGTTGCGGCTGATTTCATGGATTTTCCAGATGGCTGATGGGCAGGTGCCGCCGCGTTCCTGATGCGGAAACGGCGGGTGGAATCGGTGGATGGGCGTTCAGTTTTCCTTGATGCCCATGGCGGGCAGAAGCTCCGCGTAGAGCCTGCGGTCGGCATCGATGTTCTGCACGAACTCGCGCGGCGCCTGCCAGGCTGCGGTCGAGTTGGCCCGTGCCAGGGCGTCCTGCACATCCTGCTGTTCAAGCACTTCGTGCAGCGACCCGGCCAGCCGCTGCATGACGGGGCCGGGCGTGCCTTTGGGCGCCAGCAGCCCCCAGCCCGCGCCCTGGGTCGATTGGATGCCGAAGCCGGCCTCGAGCACCGTCGGCACATCCGGGAGCTCGGCATGGCGGCGCTTGTAGAACACCGCAAGCGGCGCAACCTTGCCGGCCTTGACCATGGGAGTGACGGCTCCGTCGATGATGAAGTCGATCTCCGCGCCGAGCAGCGCGTTCACCGCCGCCGCCGAGCCGCGATAGGGCACGTGCTGTACGTCGATCCCCGTGCCGCGTGCCAGTGTCATGCCATACAGATGGCCTTGGGAGGCTTCGCCCGCGGTGCCGAACGAGAGCTTGCCGGGGTGCTGCCTTGCATAGTCGATGAATTGCCGCAGCGTGGCGGTGGGCAGCGTCTTGCGCACGGCCATGACGGCGATGTAGTCGGCAATGCCGCCCGCGGATTCAAAGCTTTGCAGGCTGTAGTTCAGCTTGCGCAAATTGGGCAGCACCGTGAAGCTGGAGGCGGCAGCCAGCAGCAGCGTGTTGCCGTCGGGCGCGGCGCTGGCAACGTATTCGGTGCCGATCTGCGTGGTGGCTCCCGGCTTGTTGTCCACGTAGATGTTGGCGTGCAGGTTCCTGCTCAGGCGCTCGGCGACCAGCCGTCCGAGAATGTCGGACGAACCGCCCGGCGGAAACGGCACGACGAGCCGGATCGGCGCATTCGGCCAGTCCGGCTGCGCACGCGCGGCGGCAGGAGCGAAGATCAGCGCCGGCGCGGCAAGCGCCAGCAGTCTCGAGCGTTCAGGGGTCTTCACGATACCTCCATTCCCCGTTATTCGGGAATGGGGAGATCGTAGAGCCAAATGGCCTATTTCGTAAACCGATGTTCCATTATTTGGAAATAAACTTATCTGAATTCCGTTTCGGATAAGTGCTACTCTCGAGCCCCGGTGTTGCGGGGCGGCATTGCGGTCTCAGCCGATGAGCGCCAGATAGGCCGCGCGGGTTTCGGGCGAGACGGACTGCACCAACTGCTCATGGGGCGTCTTGTTGCGCGCCAGCATGCGCGCGGACGCGATCGACTTGGACTTGCAATACCAGTGGCAGGTGTGCTGCATGAGCAGGATTTCCGCCGTCATCATGAATGCCCGGTCGCGGGGCGCGCGGCCCGCGTCGTTGCGCGCCACGCGCTCCATTCCCTGCGTATGGATCTGCAGCGCCCGGCGCATGTCGAAGGTGCTGGCGGGCATGAGCTGCGTGGCGAACGGCAGGCTGACCGGCAGCTTGCTCACCCGCGCCATGGGTTCGGCCACTTTCTGGAACGATGCGGTGAAGCGGCTGAATTGGCCGACCAGTTGCTGCTCGTTGTCGGCCAGCAGCGCGAGCACCTGCTGCCGGCGTTCGTCCTCCTTCTCGCCCATGGCGCGCAGGTAGCCCTGCGTCAGCGCCTCGATGTTCTTTTCGATCTGAAAAGGCTGCAGATGCTCGGCCAGCAAGGCGATGCGCTGGCGCTGCTGTTTGGCGTTGACGAAATAGGAGGCCGTTGCTGCAAGCAGCACCAGAAGAATCGGATCCATGGATGTGTGTCGGGCTGAAGCGCCGCCTTGCGGCAGCGGAACGGTTATTGTGCGACGGCCTGAGCCGTCGCGGCGTACCGGTTCAGGGCAGAATACCAGGGTTATTGCCCGCGTCCGCACACCATGCCCACTGTCCAGACACTGCTCACCTTCTTTGGCGTCGCCGTACTGTTGGGGTTGAGCCCCGGCCCCGACAACCTTTTCGTGCTGCTGCAATCAGCGCAGCGCGGCTGGCGCATGGGGATCGCGGTGGTGGTGGGACTGTGCATCGGCATCATCGGGCATACCACGGCCGTCGCCCTGGGCCTGGCCGCCGTGTTCGCGGCCTCTGAAATAGCGTTCGATGCGCTCAAATGGTGCGGCGCGGCCTATCTCGCCTATCTGGCATGGGGCGCATGGCGGGCGCCTGCCGGCGTGCAAGGCAGCGGCGATGAAGAGCAACAGCCGGCCGCTCCCGCGCAGGATGCCCCGGCCCCGGGTTTTGCGCGCATGGTGATGCGCGGCGTGGTGATGAATCTCACCAACCCCAAGGTGCTGATTTTCTTTCTCGCCTTCCTGCCGCAATTCACCAATCCGGCGCTGGGTCCCGTGGCCGCGCAGATCTTCGTGTTCGGCGCGGTGTTCATCGTTGCCACGTTCCTGGTATTTGGGGCGATTGCCGTTTTCTCCGGTGTGTTCGGCAATCTGCTGCTGCGCTCGGCCAGGGGCCGCAGGTGGCTCAACAGGATCACCGCCGTCGTCTTCGTCGGGCTGGCGGTGAAGCTGGCGACGTCACAGCGCTGATGCGGCTGGCGGCGGCTCGGGCCATGGGCGCTGCCCTGCGCGTATCTGCTCGAAGGCCCGCGACGCCTTGAGCACGCCCAGGTCATCAAAGCGCGCGCCCGCGATCTGCAGCCCGATGGGCAAGCCGCCCGCTGTATAGCCGCAGTTGACCGACGCCGCAGGCTGCTCCGACATGTTGAACGGCACGGTGAACCCGATGTGCTCCAGGGGCCGCAGCGGGTCGCCGGTGGGCGAGGCCTCGTGCGCATCGAAAGCCGCATGTGGCGCGACCGGGGAGATCACGTAGTCGAACGCGCCGCAGGCTTTCACCGCCGCCACGCGCGTGGCGTGGAACTGCTGGCTCGCATTGAACACGTGCGCGCCTGAAAAAGGCTCGGCGCTCTCGGCCCATTCGCGGATGAAGGGCAGCACCTTGGCGCGGCGCTCCGCGCTCAGCGTGCGCAGGTCGGCCAGCGAGCGCATGCGCCAGAAATGGTCCATGCCTTCGAGCATGGCGGGCGTCATGAAGGGCTTCATCGGCGTGATCCGGGCGCCTGCCGCTTCCATGAGGCGCGCCGCGTTTTCGATGGCTGCCTTCACGTCCTCTTCGAGCGGCAGCCCGCAGCCAGCGTCCAGCAACAGGCCAATGCGCTTGTTCCTGAAGAAGTCGGGGGTCGCGTTCGCGGCTTCATGCCAGGCGATGGGCTGATATGGCAGGCTCATGCTGTCACGCGCGTCCGGCTGTGAAAGCACCTGCATGGCGAGCGCGGCATCGATCACCGTGCGCGCCATCGGGCCGGCCGCGCGGCCTGTGTAGGGCGGGTCGATCGGCACGCGGCCCAGGCTGGGCTTGAGGCCGAAGATGCCGCACCAGCCCGCGGGCAGGCGTATCGAGCCGCCGATGTCGGTGCCGATATGCAGCGGGCCGTATCCCGCCGCGCAGGCCGCGCCCGCGCCCGCGCTGGAGCCGCCGGGGCCCTTGCCCGTGTCCCAGGGGTTGCGTGTCAGGGCGTGGAAGCTGGAGAGTCCCGACGACAGCATGCCGTAGTCGGGCATGGTCGTCTTGGAGAACAGTACCGCGCCGCTTTCGCGCAATCGGGCAGCGGGCGGGGCGTCCGCGTGGGCCGGGTACAGTTCGACGGCGGCGGTGCCCAGCGGCGTGGGATCGCCCTGCGTGGCGATGTTGTCCTTGATGGTGACCGGCACTCCGTCGAGCAGGCCCTGCGGGGCGCTGCGCATCCAGCGCGCCTCGCTGGCCCTGGCCTGCGCCAGCGCCGCCTCGGGGCGCAGCAGATAGGTGGCGTGCAGCGAGGGTTCCCATTGCCCGACCCTGTCGAGCACGGCGCGCATGACATCCACGGGGGAGAGCTGGCGCGAGCGGTAGGCTTGCAGCATTTCGCTGGCGCCGAGGTCATGGAGTGCGGCAGTTGTCGTCATGTCTTGCGATGTCGGAGTCGGGAAATTCCGGGTTGAAAAGGACGGAGGCGGAGCCTGTATCCCAGGCGACGGGCGGATCGCAAGAACCGGGCCTGGTGTGCCTTGCGCATCCCGCCCGTCGAGGCTGGGTAGCCTCGGGGCTACTCCGCCGCCGTGGCTACGACCAGGACATGGTGCTCAGATCGTTCACGAACACCGGCATGTCTTTCCAGAGGCCGCGCACGTCCTTGTTGGCGACGCTCACCCACTGGGGCTGGTAGAGATATACGCCGGGTACTTCCTCGGCCAGCATGCGCTGCGCGTCGCCGAGGAGCCGCGCGCGGTCGGCGGGACGCTCGGCGGTCTTGATCTTTTCATAGAGCGCATTGAACCTGGCCGATGTGTAGCCCCAGTAGTAATCGGGCTTGGTGTAGTTGTTCAGGTCGAACGGCTCCACGTGCGAGATGATCGACAGGTCGTAGTTCCTGTTGCCGTAAGTGCCCGACAGCCACTGCGCCCATTCGACGTTCTGCGTTTTCACCTTGATGCCGATCTTGGCGAGCTCCGCCGTGATGACCTCTGCGCCCTGGCGCGCATAGGGCGTCGGCGGCAGCGTCATGGTCAGCTCCAGCGGCGTCTTCACGCCGGCTTCGGCAAGGAGCCTCCTGGCCTTGTCCACGTCGTAGGGATTCACTCCGGTGGTATCCACGTAGCCGAATGCTCCGGGCACGTAGTAACTGCCGATCGGCACGCCGAGCCCGTCGGCCGCGCCCTGGATCACGGCCTTGCGGTCGATGGCAGCGGCAATGGCGCGGCGCACGCGTACGTCGTCCAGCGGCTTGCGCGAGTTGTTGATGGCGAGAATCGTCTTGGCCCGCGAGCCGCTGATGACCACCTGGAAGCGCGGGTTGGCCTTGAACTGCGCCACGCTGCGCGGCGTGATGCGGGTGAATACATCGACGTCGCCAGCCAGCAGCGACGCCACCTGCGCCGCCGGATCGGGAATGAAGCGGAACACCGCGCGCTTGAGCTTGATCTTCGCGGCCTGCCGGTACTGCGGCCAGGCGCCGAGCGTGATGGACGAGCCGCGCGCCCAGGCGTCGAGCTTGTAGGGGCCGGTGCCGACGGGCCTGGTGGCGTTGGTGGCGGCGCTCTTGGGCTCCACGATGATGGCTGTTGCCTGCCCCAGCATGAACAGCAGGTCGGGATCGATCTCGCTGTTGATGACGACCAGCGTGTTCTCGTCGATGACCTTGGAGCTGAGGTTGGCGAAGGTGCGCTTGTCCTTGTTGGTGCTGTTGTCGCCGCCCGCGCGGTCAAAGGAGTATTTCACGGCGGCGGCATTGAACGGCTCGCCGTTCTGGAACGTCACGCCCTTGCGCAGCTTGAAGGTGTAGGTGCGCAGGTCGGGCGACACCTCCCAGCTTTCCGCAAGCAATGGCGAAACGCTGCCGTCGGGGTTGATCTTGGTGAGCGTCTCGAAGATGTTGTAGAGCGTGATTTCCGCGATGGAGGATGCGGCGCCCGCCGTGGGATCGAGCCCCGGCGGCTCCAGCACCAGCGCCAGCGTGATGTGATCCTTCCTGGTTTGCGCGAGTGCGGACAGCGGTGCGGCCAGCGGCAGGGCGGACAGCGCACCGGTGGCCAGGATGCGGCGGCGGTTGAGCATGATGGTGATTCTCCAGATAGATGCATGCGGGCGGCTTTGCAGGGGGCGCCGCCTGGGCTTCATCGCGTGTTTTACTACAGAGCGCCGCTCTTGTGCGCAAGAGGCGCGGCAGCGCAAGTCTATTCGAGCGTTCCGGCGCCGGCCATGGGAGTTTTCTGCATCCTGCGCCCTGCGCGGCGCGCACGCGCGCCGCCGGGGGATATCCGCGGGACGGCGCCGACCAGCGCCTGTGTGTATGGGTGCCGTGCGTTGGTGAAGAGTTCCGCGGGCGCGCCGCGCTCGACGATGCTGCCTTGGTGCATCACCGCGACCTCGTCGCACAGATGGCTGACCACCGCGAGGTCATGGCTGATCAGCAGGTACGACAGTCCGTGCTGTCTTTGCAGGTCCTGAAGAAGATTGAGCACCTGCGCCTGCACGGACACGTCGAGCGCGCTGACGGGCTCGTCGGCCACGATCAGGCGCGGGCGCGTGATCAGCGCGCGCGCGATGGCGATGCGCTGGCGCTGGCCGCCCGAGAATTCGTGCGGATACTTGTGCGCGTCGCTGTCGCGCAAGCCCACCTGCGCGAGTACTTCGAGCACGCGCAGGCGTTGCTGATCGCGCGTGGCGTCGTGCAGGGCCTGTAGCGGCTCGCCGACGATGCGCTCGATGGTCTGGCGCGGGTCGAGCGAGCCGTAGGGGTCCTGGAAAACCATCTGGAAATCGCGGCGCGCGGCGCGCAACGGGCCGGGCTTGAGCGCATGAAGGTCTTGCCCGCCGAACAGCACCGAGCCGGATGTCGGCGCATCCAGCGCCATCACGATGCGCGCCAGCGTGGATTTGCCGGAGCCCGATTCGCCCACGATGCCGACGCTCTGGCCCGCGTTGACCGACAGGCTCACGCCGCGCAGGGCATGGACCTGTTCGCGCGGCCCGAACAGGCGGGTGCGGGCAAGCTCGTAGGTGCGCGTCAGATCGGTGACGCGGAGCAACGGCTGCGCTGCGACGGGTTCGTTCATGCCTGCGCTCCTGCCAGGCCCGGCGGCGCGGCGGCCATGGCTTCTTCGCGCAGGCACCGGACGCGGTGGCCGGCTTGCGGCTCGCGCGCGGCGGGGCGCTCGCTCCAGCATGGATCCGCTGTGAAGCCGCAGCGTCCGGCAAATGGGCAGCCCTCGGGAAGATCGGCCAGCTCCGGCACCGTGCCGGCGATCGTGCTCAGCCGGGCTTTGTGCGCGCCGCCTGCCGAGGCCATGTGGGGACGGGCCGCCAGCAGGCCGCGCGTGTAGGGGTGGGCCATGTGCTGGAACACTTGCTCGGTGCTGCCGCTTTCGACGACCATGCCGCCATACATCACGAGCATGCGGTCCACGTTCTGCGAGATCACGCCGAGGTCATGCGAGATCAGGATCAGGGACATGCCGCGCTCATCGACGAGGTCCGCGATCAGATCCAGGATCTGCTGCTGCACGGTGACGTCCAGCGCCGTGGTGGGCTCGTCGGCGATCAGCAGGTCGGGCTGGCAGGCGAGCGCCATGGCGATGGTGATGCGCTGGCGCTGTCCTCCGGAGAACTGGTGCGGATAGGCGTCGATGCGCTGCGCGGGCTGCGGGATGCCCACGCGATGGAGCAGCTCCAGCGCCGCCTCCCGGGCATGGCGCGCCGACAGGCCTTTGTGCAGCCGCAGCGGTTCTGCCACCTGAGCGCCGATGGTGTGGACCGGATTCAGCGCGGTCATCGGCTCCTGGAAGATCATGCCGATGCGCTGGCCGCGTATCCTGCACATCTGCGCATCGGAGAGTGTGAGCAGTTCCTGACCCGCAAGGCGCACGCTGCCCTGCGTGCGCGCGCCTTGCGGCAGCAGGCCCATCAATGCCATGGCGGTCAGGGATTTGCCGCTGCCGGATTCGCCGATGAGCCCGAGCGTCTCACCTTGCGCGAGGCTGAAGCCCACGTCGCGAACGGCCCGCGCGGGGCCACGGTGCGTGTCCAGCTCGATACCGAGGCCGGACACTTCGAGCAGGGGCGACGCGGGCGAGCTTTGCCGTGGTTCCATCGGCGCGTCCTCAGCGTTTGCGCGCGAGCCGCGGGTCGAGCAGGTCGCGCAGGCCATCGCCCAGCAGGTTGAGCCCCAGCACCGCGAGCGCGATCGCCAGGCCCGGCCATACGGAAAGCAGCGGCGCCTGGAACATCAGCGTCTGCGCTTCGGCCAGCATGCGGCCCCACGACGGCTCTGGCGCCTGCGTGCCCAGGCCCAGGTAGGACAGCGCGGCCTCTGCCAGGATCGCAAGCGCGAACTGGATGGTCGCCTGGACGATGAGGACGGGCAGGATGTTGGGCAGCACGTGTTCGAGCGTGATGCGCAGGCTGCCTTTCGCGCAGGCGCGCGCGGCCTGTATGTAGTCGCGCGTCCAGACCTGGCTGGCCGAGGCGCGCGTGACGCGGGCGAACGTCGGGATGTAGAAGATGCCGATCGCGATGATGGCATTGCGGATGCCCGCGCCATAGACAGCCGTGAGCATGATGGCCAGCAGCAGCGCGGGGAAGGCGAACGTGAAGTCGGCGATCCGCATTACCAGTTCTTCGACCCAGCTGCGGCGCGCGGCGGCCAGCAGGCCCAGCGCGGCGCCTGCGAGCAATCCGATTCCGACCGCGATGACGCCCACCATGATCGAGCTGCGCGCGCCCACGAGCAGCAATGTGAGCACGTCGCGGCCATAGGCGTCCGTTCCCAGCCAATGGGATGCGCTGACCGGCTGCATGGCGGAACCCATGTCCACTGCGTAGGCAGAGTAGGGGGTCCAGACGAACGAAAGCCCCGCCATGCACAGCAGCAGCAACGTGAGCAGCCCGCCCAGCACGAAACTGCGGTTGCGCCGGGCACGCGGCCAGAATCCGGAGTCCGTGGCGCTGGGCCGTCGCTCTACAAGAGCGGTGCTGTGGGCGGCGCCGTTCAAAGCTCGCCTGCCTTTATGCGTGGATCGATGACGGCGTAGAGCACGTCCACCACGAAGTTCACGATGACCACCATGGCGGCGAGCAGCAACACGCAGTTGCGCACCACGATCAGGTCGCGGTTGGCGATCGACTGGAAGATCAGGCGCCCGAGTCCGGGCAGGTAGAACACGTTCTCCACGACGATGGTGCCCGCCAGCAGGTTCGCGAATTGCAGCCCCATCACGGTCACGACGGGAATCATGGCGTTGCGCAGCACATGCCGCCACAAGGCCGCGCCCTGCGAAAGGCCCTTGGCGCGGGCGGTGCGAACGAAGTCTTCGCGTGACACGTCGAGCACCGCCGAGCGCGTGATGCGCGCGAGGATGGCCGCCTGCACCACCGCCAGCGAAATGGCTGGCAGCAAGAGGGCCCGCAGCGCGGGAAGCAGGCCGCCGCCCTGATCCTCGCTCCAGCCCGGAAAGCCGCCCGCGGAAAACCATTGCAGCTTCACCGAGAACACGAGGATCAGCAGAATCGCGAACCAGAAGTTGGGGACCGCAATGCCGATCTGCGCCAGGCCCATGACGCTCACATCCCCCCATCGGCCGTGGCGCGACGCGGCATAGATGCCCGCGGCCAGCGCGATCAGCGTCGTGAGCAGCATGGCCATCACGGCCAGTGGGATGGTGAGCGCAAGGCGCTCGAAGATCAGTTCGCTCACCGGGGAGCCGTAGGCGTGGCTCACGCCCATATCGCCGGTGAGCAGGCCGCCGATCCAGTGCATGTAGCGCGTGGTGGCGGGCTGGTCCAGGCCAAGCTGGCGGGCCAGCTCCGCCACCGCTTCGGGCGATGCGTCCGGGCCCAGCAGGACCTGCGCCGCATTGCCGGGCAGGATCTCCAGCACCACGAACACCACGGCGGACGCTGCCAGCAGCGTCGCCAGCAGGGTCAGCAGGCGCTTGATGAAGAAGATAGCCATGGATTGCGAGCATAGCGGCAAAAACCGCAACCCGCTTCCGGCCTTGCGGCGCCGGCTCGTATAAATGGCGCTGGCGTTGGATAATCGAGCCATGCCCATGTGCCTTCGCCTCCCGATTCTTTTCCTGAACGGATCCGCTTCGACGATCCCGAGGAGGGCCGCGCCATGGCTTTGATGATTACCGACGAGTGCATCAACTGCGATGTCTGCGAGCCCGAGTGCCCCAACAACGCGATCTTCATGGGCGAGGAGCACTATGACATCCGGCCCGACAAATGCACGGAGTGCGTCGGGCATTTCGACGAGCCCCAATGCGTGGCGATCTGCCCCGTGGCCTGCATTCCCACCCATCCCGATCATGTCGAGAGCCGCGAAACGCTGATGCAGAAATATCTGCGCCTGCAAAAGGAAAGCACTTCGGCCTGAGGCGTGTCGCAGCGATGCGTGGCCCAGGTGCGGGCTGTTATGGGGTCCTGGATGGCTGCGCGTCGGCGCTAGCGGGCCTTGGCGGCTTGGAACGGGGGGGCTTGCTGGTGTGTACCTGCATCGTCGCTTTCTCCATGTCGCCCTCGACCATCGTCGGCCAGGATTTGAGCGAGTGGAAGATGCTGTCGTCGATGAGCTTGCGCTGGTCTGGCGAGGGTTTTTTCAGCACCCAGTTCACCACTTCGGATTTCACGCCCGGATGGCCTATGCCGATGCGCAGCCGCCAGTAGTCCGCCGAGCCCAGTTGGGCATGGATGTCGCGCAGGCCGTTGTGTCCCGCATGGCTCCCGCCACGCTTGAGCTTGACCTGCCCGGGCGGGATGTCGAGCTCATCGTGCGCGACAAGAATCTCCTGCGGCGCGATCTTGAAGAAGCGGGCGAGGGCGCCGACCGATTTGCCGGAAGCGTTCATGAAAGTCTGCGGCTCCAGCAGCCAGACGGTGTTGCCGCCGACGTTCGCCCGGGCCATCAGGCCGAAATAGCTGCGCTCGGGCATGAGCGGCACCTTGAGCTCCCGGGCAAGCTCGTCAATCCACCAGAAACCGGCGTTGTGCCGCGTGGCTTCATATTCGGGGCCGGGGTTGCCCAGGCCGACAAACAGTTTGATCATGATGGGGATTATCCGGCCAACGGGTAGCGCGGCGCACGATGTTGCAGCTTTCGCCCCGAGCGGGCTCGTGCTGCGGCGCGGGCTGTAAAAAACACGTTTGCGGCCGCGTGCCGGGGGCTGTTCCGGGGTGGAGCAACGAAAAAGCCCACCGAAGTGGGCTCTCTTGTGAGATCGGAGGCTGCGGCAGCCGCCGATCGTCGTGAACAGCGGAAATTACTTCTTTGCTGCCTTCTTGTCGTCAGCGGGTGCGGCTTCGCCTTCGGCGGGAGCTGCTTCGGCCTCGCCACCGGCAGGCGCTGCGATGGAGACCAGGGCAGGGTTGCTCTTGCCGCCGCGAACCACTGCGGAAACGCCCTTGGGCAGCTTCACGTCATTCAGGTGCAGGGGAGCGCCCTTCGTCAGGCCGCTCAGGTCGATTTCGATGAACTCGGGCAGGTCCGACGGCATGCAGGCCACTTCGAGTTCGTTAACCAGCACGGTCACCAGGCACTTGTCCACCTTGACGGCGGGAGACTCTTCAGCGCCCTTGTAGTGGACCGGCACCTTCATGTGCAGCTTGGTCTTGGCGTCCACGCGCTGGAAGTCCACGTGCAGCACCAGTTGCTTGAACGGGTGGTATTGCACGTCACGCAGCAGAACCTTGGCTTCCTTGCCGTCCACTTCCATGTCCAGCACGGAGGCGTGGAAGGCTTCCTTTTTCAGGGCGTGCCACAGGTTGTTGTGATCGAGTTCGATCAGCTGGGGCTCACCTGCGCCACCATAGACGATACCGGGCGTGCGGCCCGAAATACGCAGACGGCGGCTCGCACCCGTACCTTGCTTTGCGCGCTCAAAAGCGACGAATTTCATAATCAACTCCTGGATGGATCGGCCGCGACCAGCCTGATCCGTTTACAAAGGACCGTTGCCGGTCCGCTCGATCGTCCGTTTCCGGACAGCACACAAGCCTCCCGAAGGAGGCTTGCTGGTCTTTTCGATGCACGTTCCGTGCCTTGCGGCCACGGATACGGGTATCAGAAATTGTTGTTCTGCTCCGCGAACAGGCTCATCACGGATTCGCCCGTGTTGATGCGCTGGATGGTTTCGGCGATCAGCGGAGCCACGGAGAGCTGGCGGATCTTGCCGCATTCCTTGGCGCTGTCGCTCAGGGGAATGGTGTTGGTCACGACGACTTCGTCGAGCGCCGAGCCCTGCGAGATGCGCTCGATGGCCGGACCGGAGAAGATCGGGTGCGTGCAATAGGCGTAGACGTTCTTCGCGCCACGCTCCTTGAGCACTTCGGCAGCCTTCACCAGCGTGCCGGCGGTGTCGATCATGTCGTCC
>NZ_JBEBOW010000029.1:0-30353 GCF_040396215.1 Diaphorobacter ruginosibacter
TACAAGCGTACGACAAGGCGAAGCAACGACGTATCGAGGGTTGTGTTAGCGGCTCCAAGGCAATACACACGGCCACCAAGGAGCTCACCATGTTCAAGCGCTTGTTTCTCGCATGTCTCTTTTCATTGATGGCAAGCGCCGCTTTCGCGCAGGACGTGAAGGTGGTCTACCACGTCAACACCGGCGTGGAAACCGCCGCCGCCATCCTGAACAACATCAACAACGAGCTGAACGCATCGCCGAAGGACAAGATCGTGGTGGTCACGCATGGCCCCGGTATCGACTTCCTGCTCAGCGACGCCAAGGACAGCAAGGGCCGCGAATTCAGCGGCCAGGTCAGCGCCCTGGCGGCGCGCGGCGTGGAGTTCAGGGTATGCGACAACACGCTGCATTCGCGCAAGATCGACCCATCCAGGCTGCTGATGGAGACCTCGATCGTGCCCTCCGGCGTGGCCGAAGTCGCACGGCTTCAGGCCAAGGAAGGCTATGCCTACCTCAAGCCCTGAACCCGCAGTCCGGGCACGGCGGCTTCCCGCCCCTGCCCCCAACGAAAAAGGCAACCACCGGGTTGCCTTTTTTGCGTGAACCGTCCCGCCAGGGGCTGCACATCATTCGTCGATGGCCATCTGCAGGCAGACGCTGCGGCACATCTGCACGACCTTCTCGTTGGTGATGTAGTAGTAGATGCTGACGCCTTCCCGGCGGCGCCCGAGGATGCCCGCCTGGTAGAGCGTGTTCAGATGCTGGGACATGTTGGGCTGCGTGGTGTCTATGGATGAAAGCAGCTCCGAGACATTCTTCTCGCCATTGCAAAGCGCGCTGATGATGCGCAATCGCATGGGCGCGGCCATGGCCCTGAACAGCTCGGCTGCATTTTCATAAACACGGTCATCATCAATCACTTCGGCGTCCATCGGGAACTCCTGCAACGGGTTGTGCAACAGCTGGCGACCAACTGAAAGATCACCGAATTCGGTGAGGGTCTGATAACGGCGAGATGGTGGCCAGATCTTGCGTATAGGCATGCTGCGAAGTTTAGGCTCACTGACCTCGCGCACACGGCGCCGACCTCGGCGAACTCTGTTGTGTATCAATCCACGCTGATTAAAGCGCATCCGCATGTTTGCGTACAGCAACATGAGCACCCCGAAAAGTGTCTTGATGTGTCTATTTCCGTGACTTCTCTCTCCAATGTGCAACAAATAGAACCAACTGGAGATTAACGCGATTTCAATAATATAAAAGAAAAGCGGCCACTCCGGGAAGTGGCCGCCCTTGGACTTTACAGTGCCCGTGAATGGTTCATCAAGAGGCGGCAGGCGGTTCGATGAACTCGATCCTGCGGCTGGACATATAGCGCAGCACGCGCGGCACGATGAGCACCAGAAGCACGATCACCAGCAGCGTGAGCGACATGGGACGCTGCAGGAAGATCAGCCAGCTTCCTTCGCCGATGGCGACCGCGTTGCGCATCTGCGCTTCGGCCAGCGGGCCCAGGATCATGCCGACCACCACCGGAGCGGTCGGGAAATCATATCTGCGCATGAGCACTCCCAGCAGCCCGATGAAGTACAGCAGGAACAGGTCGAACGTGCTCTGGCGCATCCCATACGCGCCGACGGTCGCAAATATCAGAATGCCCGCATAGAGCTGGGGGCGCGGAATCTTCAGCAGCTTCACCCACATGCCCACCATGGGCAGGTTCAGCACCAGCAGCATGATGTTGCCGATGTAGAGCGAGGCGATCAGCGCCCAGACCAGCGCGGCCGAGCTGCTGAACAGCTGCGGCCCGGGGTTGATGCCATAGTTCTGGAACGCCCCCAGCAGCACGGCCGTCGTATTGCTGGTGGGAATGCCGAGCGTGAGCAGCGGAATCAGCGCCGCCGTCACCGTGGCATTGTTGGCGGCCTCGGGGCCTGCAACACCCTCGATCGCGCCGGTGGTGCCGAATTCGGCCTTGTTGTCGCCCTTGGCCAATTTCTTCTCGGTGGCATAGGACAGAAAGGTCGGGATCTCGGTGCCGCCCGCGGGAATGCAGCCGAATGGCGTACCGATGACGGTGCCGCGAATCCATGCGGGAATGGAGCGCTTCCATTCGAGCCTGGTCATATAGACCTTGCTCAGCTTGTTCTGCGACTCGTCCGCCTTGCCTTCATACACGGCGTTGTAGAGCACCTCGGCCACCGCGAAGAGGCCCACCGCCACCAGCACGATGTCGATGCCGTCCAGCAGCTCCATCTGGCCTGCCGTGTAGCGCGCCGCGCCGGAAATCTGGTCCATGCCCACGCAGCCGAGAGCCAGCCCGATGAACAGCGCCGTCATGCCGCGCAGGCTGCTCTGCCCGAGCACCGCGCTGACCGTGGTGAACGCCAGCACCATCAGCATGAAGTATTCCGGCGGACCGAGCTTGACCGCGAAATCAGCCACGGTGGGAGCGAACAGCGTCACCACCACCGTCGCCACGGTGCCGGCAACGAACGAGCCAATGGCCGAGGTAGCCAGCGCGGCGCCGGCGCGCCCGCTCTTGGCCATCTTGTTGCCCTCCATCGCCGTCACCATGCTCGCCGTCTCTCCCGGCGTGTTCAGCAGGATGGAAGTCGTTGATCCGCCATACATGGCGCCGTAATAAATGCCGGCAAAGAAGATCATCGACGCCGTGACGTCGACCTTCGCCGTGATGGGCAGCAGCATCGCCACCGCCACCGCCGGGCCGATGCCGGGCAGCACGCCGACGGCGGTCCCCAGCGCGCAGCCCACCAGCGCCCACAAAAGATTCGCGGGCGAGATCGCCGTGGCGAAGCCCTGCATCAATGCATTGAAGATTTCCATCACAGCCACCCTGTTTCCGTCAGGCCCGGCAAGCTGATCGCCAGAAATTGCGTGAACACCCAGAACACCGGCGCGGAGATGACAAGCCCGGTGAGCGCATCGATGCACAGCCTGCGCGGCGTCAGCAGCCCCGACTGGCATTCAGCGCGGCGCAGTCCCTGCACGGCAAGCGCGTAGCACAGCGTGCAGCCGACGATGAACCCCACGTGCGTGATCAGGGCCGCGTTGAGCAACAGGCCCGCCGTCACCCACGCAAAGGGAACAAGCTGCGCGCGCCTGGCGCCGCCGGGATCGGCCATGTGGCGGTAGCCGCCCGACAAGGCCTCCCAGACCAGCAGTACGCCGCACACGCCCAGCACCGCGGCGCACAGCCAGGGCATGAAGTTGGGCCCGACGCCGCCGTAGCCGGCATCGCCCGGAATCTGCAGCGCGCCCGCGGCCATGACGGCGGCGACCACGAGCACGCTCGCACCGACCGCCGCCTGCCATCGGGGAGATGGAATGGAGGATTCCACCGCTGGCGGCGCCATCGGGGTTGAGGATGAGACTTCTGACATGGTCGCGCCTGCTTCTGCCTGTGGGTTGTTGATGGTGGGTCGTGGATCGAAGGAATGAACAGAGGCCCCTCCCGCCGCGCCGCCCACGCGAGAGACCGCCATCGAGGCACGGCAGCCACCCTCCACCCTTGTTTTCAAGGGTGTTCTTCGTTCATTGCGGAAATGCCTGGATCAATGAAGCGCGCGCACGCCAGGACGATCAAGGGGCGGCGCGCGCGTCAGCGCCGGGGCGTCCGATCAGACCATGCCCGACTTGACCATGGTGGCGCGCAGGCTTGCGAACTCCTGGTCCACGAAGGCGGCAAACGCATCGCCGCTCAGCCATGCGGGAGTCCAGTCGTTCTTCTCCAGCGCCTCGGCCCAGGCCTTGCTCTTCACCGCCTTTTCGACCGCCGCCACCAGCGCCTTGCGTTGATCGGCGCTGATGCCGGGCGCGCCATACACGCCGCGCCAGTTGCCGATCTCCACGTTGATGCCCTGCTCCTTGAGCGTGGGAATATCCAGGCCCTTCAGGCGCTGGCCGGACGTGACGCCGATGGGCTTCATCTTTCCGGCGGTGATGTATTCGGCGAATTCGCTGTAGCCGCTGCCGCCCACGGTGACGTTGCCGCCCAGGATGGCCGCCGTCGCCTCGCCGCCTCCACGGAAGGCCACGTAGTTGATCTTGGCGGGATCGACGCCCACTTCGCGCGCGATCATCGCGGCCGCGATGTGCTCGGTGGAGCCGCGCGAGCCGCCGCCCCACTTCACGCTGCCCGGATCCTTCTTGAGCTGGGCGATCACATCGGCCATCGTCTTGAACGGCGAGTTGGCGGGAAGCACGAACACGTTGTACTCGCTGGTCAGGCGCGCAATGGGCGTCGCCTGGCTCAGGTTGACCGGCGGCTTGCCGGTGATGATCCCGCCCAGCATCACGGCCCCCATCACCATCAGTGCGTTGGGATCGCCCTTGGAGCCGTTGACGAACTGCGCCAGGCCGATCGCGCCGGCCGCGCCGCCCTTGTTGTCATAGGTGACCGAAGAAGCGACGCCCGCATCCTGCAGCGCCTTGCCAAGCGCGCGGCCCGTGGTGTCCCAGCCGCCGCCGGGGTTGGCCGGCAGCATCATCTTCATCGCCACCGCCGCGCGCGCGGAAAGCGGCAGCGCGCCAGCCGCGGCCAGGGCGGCCATGGATTTCAGAAAGGTGTCACGACGCATAGGTCTCATCTCCTGTTGTATGGAATTACGGATGCCATGATGCGCAATCAAACTGTCAAAACGCTGTCCGCCATATCAGGGATAACACGGAGCAGCCGGCCGCATTTCAAGCGCGGCCAACTGCTAATGTCCCGGCCATGCAATTGCTCTTGGTTGAAGACGACGCGACGATGCGCGCCACGTTGCAGCGCTCGCTCTCGCGGCGCGGCTTTCAGGTCACGGCGCTTGGCGACGGCGTGGCCGCGCTGGCGGAACTCGCGGCCAGGCCGCATGACGCCGTGGTGCTGGACCTGACGCTGCCGGGCCTTGATGGCCTTGAAGTGCTCCAGCAGGCCCGTGCCAGCGGAGTGCGCACGCCGGTGCTGGTGCTGACGGCGCGCGGCACCGTCGGCGACCGTGTGCGCGGACTGAACGCAGGCGCCGACGACTACCTGCCCAAGCCGTTCGATCTGGATGAACTGGAAGCCCGCCTGCGGGCGCTGGTTCGCCGCAGCGCGGACCAGCAGGAAGCGCAGCCCCAGGCCTCCACGCCATCGCAGGTCACGCTGGGACTGTTGCGCCATGACAGGCACACCGGCATGTTCTACCTGCGCGACGAGCCGATGGAGATCTCGCCGCGCGAGCAGGCGCTGCTGCGCGCATTGCTCGCGCACCCCGGACGCGCCCTCGGCAAGGAGCGCCTGTACGAAGCCGTGTTTCCCGGCCAGAGCGACGTGCAGTATGAAGCCATCGAAGTCGTGGTCTACCGCCTGCGCAAGAAACTGGCGGATACCGGCGTGTCGCTGATGACGCTGCGCGGCCTGGGTTATCTGCTCAAGGCCGACCAGTGAAACGCCAGGGCGCGCCGCTCGCATCCGGAAGGTCCCGCTGGCGCGGCTGGTCGCTGCGCCGCCAGTTGCTCGCGGGCATCCTTGCGCCCACCCTGCTGGTGGTCAGTTTCAATACCTACAGCCTCTACCGCAAGGCGCTGGTCGCGCTCAACACGGCATATGACCGCACCCTGCTCGCATCGGCCAAAAGCATCAGCGAAGAACTGGACGTCGTCGGCTATGACGACATGGCGGAGCTGCGCGCCATCGTGCCCTACTCCGCGCAGGAAGCATTCGAGGCCGACAATCAGAGCCGCATGTTCTACCGCGTCTCCAACCTGCACGGCGAACTGGTCTCGGGCTTTGCCGAATTGCCCACGTGGCGCGGAAAGATTCCGCCGCGCCCGCCTTATGCGGCCCTGGTCGACTTCTATGACGAGGAGTTTCGCGGCGAGCCGGTCCGCGTCGCGGTCCTGCTGCAGCCCGTGGCGAGCGCGCAGGGCCGGGGCATGGCGGTCATCCAGGTCGCCGAGACGCTGGAGCTGCGCCGCGCCGCGACGCTGCAGATCATGCAGGACACGGCGGCCAGGCAGCTCGTCCTGCTGGGCATCATCGCGCTCATCGTCGTGCTGGTGGTGCAGCGCGCCACGCGCCCCGTGCGCCAGCTCAGCGAAGCCATTCAGAGACGCGCGGAAGACGATCTCTCGCCCATCGATTCGGCCACCGCGCCGCGCGAACTCCAGCCGCTGGTGGATGCCACCAACGATGTCATGCAGCGCCTGTCGCACCTGCTGGAGCACCAGCAGCGTTTCGTGCGCGACGCATCCCACCAATTGCGCACCCCGCTGGCCGTGCTCAAGACCCAGGTGCAATCGGCGCTGCGCGATGATCTGCCGCACCGCGACGCGCTGCAGGAGATCGGCGGCACGGTCGAGCGGGCCACACAGCTGGCCAACCAGATGCTCGCGCTCGCCAAGGTGGAGCAACTGAGCCAGCAAAGCCATCCCGAGCCCGTGCGCTGGGACGAAATCCTGCGCGACGTGGCCCTGGACATCTCACCGCTGATAGCGCAGAAGAACCTGGACTTCGGCATCCACACCGCTCCGGTCCTGCTCCGCGCGCACGAATGGATGCTGCGCGAGCTTTGCCGCAATCTCCTGCACAACGCGATCCGGCACACGCCCGGGCACGGCACGCTCAACGTCAGCCTGCGCGCGAGCGGCGCGGCACAGGCGCTGATGACGATATCCGACACAGGTCCGGGCATCGATGACGAACTGGCCACCCGCCTGTTCCAGCCCTTCTGCGCCGGCGATGCGCACACGGGCTCGGGCCTGGGCCTGGCGATCTGCCGGCAGATCGTGCAGGCGCATGGGGGCAGCATCGCTCTGGAGAACCGCGTGGATGGTTCCGGCCGCGTCGAGGGCCTGGACGTCAACGTGCTGCTGCCCATGCGCTGAAGGCGGGGTATTTCCCCTGCCGCCGACCCGCCCACGTGCCGCAAAGCCCGGTTGGCGGCACAATCCGCGAATGAATCAAGCACTCGAATCGATGCGCCTGGACAAATGGCTCTGGTGCGCCCGCTTCTACAAGACGCGCAGCGTCGCGGTCGATGAAATCGGCAAGGGCCGCGTCACGGTCAACCAGCAGGCCGCCAAGGCCGCCCGCGAACTGCGCGTGGGCGACACCGTGGCGCTGCGCCAGGGCGTGGTGCAGCGCACGGTGGTCGTCCAGGCGCTCAGCAACATGCGCGGCCCCGCCCCGGTCGCCCAGCAGCTTTACCAGGAAACCGACGCCAGCCTGAAGGCCCGCGCCGAAGCCGCCGAGCGCCGCCGCCTGGCGCCCGAACCCGCCGCCACGCTCAACGAAGGCCGCCCCACCAAGCGTGACCGCCGCCAGATCGACCAGGTACGCCACGACTGGGGCGACCGCTGGAGCGCATCGCTCGACGAATGAGCGGCGAAGCCCGCCGCATACCCATCAAATCAAGAAAGAAAAGACACCCCATGCTGTTGTTCATCATCCTCAAGCTCATTCATCTGATCTCCATCGTCATCTGGGTGGGGGGCATGTTCTTCGCCCATTTCTTTCTGCGCCCCGCGCTGCAGGAACTGGATGCACCCGTGCGTATCAAGCTGATGCGCGACGTGCTGAGCCGCTTCTTCTGCGTGGTGCTGGTCCTGGCTGTGCTCGTGCTGCTCAGCGGCATCGGGCTGATCGGTTCGGTGCACGGCATGGCGGCGCAGGCGGGCGCGCAATTCTCCATGCCGCTGTCCTGGATCGTCATGGCGGCGCTCGGCGTGATCATGATCGCCGTGTTCTGGTATATCCGTTTCGCGCTCTACAAACGCCTGGACAAGGCGGTCGAAGCGAAGGATTGGGCCGCAGGCGGCGCGGCGCTGGCGGGCATCCGCAAGCTGGTGGCGCTGAATCTGGCGCTGGGGCTGGTGATCATCGCCGCGATCCGGCTTCCGATCGGTTAACGCCGCGCGGCATTTCCTTTCCCGCTCCCCACAGCACAGGCCGACGTTCGCGCGTCGGCCTTTTCATTTGCGCGATCCGGCACGGGATGCGGTCCGCACGCTCAATAACCCCAAGGCCGCCAGTGCCGGGCAAGCACTGCGAAAAAGCGCAATAATCCCCAACGATATATTTGACTTATCAACTATTGCCTAGACAAAAACCATGAAGAGCGATGACAGTCCTGTCGTGGACGCCGAGGACGAGAGCACGTATTTCTATCGGTCGGACACCTACCTTCCCACCGAAAGCGCCGGTTTTCTGATGCGGCGCGTGCTCAGCTCGATCCTGCAGCAGGCCGATGCGCAGCTGGCGGGCCACGGCCTGACCTATGTGCAATGGCTGCCTCTGTACAAGCTGTTCTTGTGCGCCGAGACCACGAACGCCCACCTCGCCAAGGACCTGGGAATGGACCCCGCATCCGTGACCCGGGCGCTCGACCGCATCGAAGCCAAGGGCCTGCTGCGCCGCGAACGCTCCACCTCGGACCGCCGCGTCGTGCACCTGGCCCTGACCGACGAAGGCCGGCGCATCGCGGGCGAGGTTCCGCAGGTGCTCTCGCGCGTCATCAACAAGCATCTCACCGGCTTCTCGCACGATGAATGCAGGCTCATGCTCAGCATGCTCAAGCGCATGCTGCACAACGGCGACGCGCTGCGACCCGGGTCGGCCGGCGAGCCGCTGCCGCCGCACGCCGCGGCCAAGCACAGGCCTCATTGTTGAGCGCTGAGCGTTGGACCCAGATTCACAACAACAGTCTTCCGTTTTCACGTTTTACCAAAGCAGGCACCCATGCCACTCCTGAACTCCCGCGCGCCCCATGCGCTCTACCCGCTGGCCGCGGCATCCCTGGCCGCCACGCTCGCACTTGCCGGCTGCGCCTTCCAGGGCCCCGACCATCCCGCATACAAGGAATTGAGAGCCCAGGACCTGGGCCTTGCCTCGCCCGCGGGCGAGGCCGCTCCCGCCCAGGCCGACGCCCTCGCGCAGCCCTCCTGGTGGAAGCAGTTGGGCGACGCCCGGCTCGATGCGCTCATCGAGCAGGCGCTGCAAGACAGCCCCAGCCTCGCCGCCAGCCATGCGCGCTTCGACAAGGCCGCCGCCATGGCCCAGGCCAGCAGCACGGCCACCGATATCCATGGCACCCTGAGCGCCGATGCGACGCGCCAGCGCTACACGGCCAACGGCATGATCCCGGCGCCGGTCGCGGGCAATATCTACAACAGCGCCGACCTGCAACTGGGCCTGTCGTGGACGCCCGATTTCTTCGGCCGCTACGGCGCCGAACTCGAAGCCGCGCTCGGCCAGGCCCGCGCCGCCAAGGCGGACAGCGCCGCCGCCGCCAACCAGCTCGCAGAGAAAGTGGCTCGCAGCTATGTCACGCTCGCGCGGCTGCTCGCCCAGCGCGAAGTGGCCGAACGCACGCTCCACCAGCGCAAGCTGCTGCTCGACCTGAGCCAGCAGCGCACGCGCCAGGGCCTGGACAGCCAGGTGGAGCTGACCCAGGCCGAAGCGGGCCTGCCGGATGCTGGAACGCAGATCGAGATGCTGGACGAGCAGATCACGCTGGCCCGCCGGGCCATCGCCGTGCTGTGCGCGCAGGCGCCCGATGCCCAGGCCGCGCTCACGCCGGAACTGGGCGTCCTGCAGGTTCAGCGCGTGCCCACCGTCCTGGGCGCCGACCTGCTGGGCCGCCGCCCCGACGTGGTCGCCGCGCGCTGGCGCGTCGAAGCGGCCACGCACGGCATCGACAGCGCGCGCGCCGATTTCTACCCCGACATCAACCTGACCGCCCTGGCCGGACTGAGCGCCCTGGGTTTCGACAACCTGTTCAAGGGCAGTTCGCGCCAGTTCGGCGTGACGCCCGCGCTGCGCCTGCCGATCTTCGAGGGCGAGCGGCTGCGCGCGCAACTGCGCGGCAGGCAGGCCGACCTGGACACCTCCATCGCTCAATACAACACGGTGGTCCTCGATGCGGTGAAGTCCGCGGGCGACGCCATTGCTTCGGTGCAATCGCTCGAACGCCAGAACCGGCTGCAGACCGAGTCCCTCGCCAAGGCCGAGCGCGCCTACGACTTCGCGGTCCAGCGCTACCAGGCCGGGCTGGCCAGCCAGATCGTCGTGCTCAATACCGAAACCCAGGTGATCACGCAGCGCAAGCTGGCCGTGGAACTGCGGGCCCGGGAGCTCGACTCGCGCATTGCGCTGATGTCCGCGCTGGGCGGCGGCTGGCGGGACGACACCGCGTCGGTCCAGGCAGGCAGCCAACGCTGACCAGCCCCTTGCCAATGCAGATCCGCTTTCCCATTTTTTCCCGAGCCTGACGGCTCGTCGCGGGGCCGCCTGGGCATGCAGGAAATGCCGCCAGACATCCGCCCCGGCCGCAAAACCATTTCAACGAATAACAGAGCGCCGAAACATGACAGAACAAACCAAGCCTTCCAACGCTGCCCCCCAGTCCACCGGAAACCCCCAAGGCCGCCGCAAGGGGCTGACCGTGATTGCCGCCGCCGTCGTCGTCGCCGCCGTCGCATGGGGCGGCTGGCACTGGATGGTGGCCCGCAACTATCAGACCACCGACAACGCCTACGTCGGCGGCAACGTGGTGCAGATCACGCCGCAGGTGGGCGGCACGGTGATCAGCATCGGCGCCGACGACACCGACTACGTCAAGCCCGGCCAGTTGCTGGTGCAACTGGACACCGCCGATGCGCTGGTGGCGCTGTCGCAAGCCGAATCGCAGCTCGCGCAGACCGTGCGCCAGACCCGCACGCTCTATGCCAACAACGCACCGCTGATGGCGCAGGTCGCGGCCAAGCAGGCGGATCTCTCGCGCCTGCAGGCCGAGGCCGCCCGCACCGCCGATGACGTGGAACGCCGCCGTCCCCTGACGCTGACCGGCGCGGTGGGCCAGGAAGAATTCCACCACGCCCAGGCGCAGGCCAAGGCCGCCAAGGATGCGGTGATCGCCGCGCAGGCCGCGGTGCAGGCGGCGCGCGCGCAACTCGATGCGGCCGAGGCCACGACCAAGGGCAGCGACTCCGCCGACTATCCCGCCGTGCTCGCGGCAGCGGCCAAGGTGCGCGAGGCTTATCTGGCGCTGGAGCGCACACGTCTGATTTCACCGGTCGAGGGCTATGTCGCCAAGCGCGGCGTACAGCTTGGACAGCGCGTGGCAGCGGGCTCGCCGCTGATGACCGTGGTGGATCTGCACAACCTGTGGGTGGATGCGAACTTCAAGGAAAGCCAGTTGGCCGACCTGCGCATCGGCCAGAAGACCGAGCTGCAGGCCGATGTCTATGGAGACAAGGTGACCTATCACGGCGCCATCGTCGGCCTGGGCGCGGGCACGGGCGCGGCGTTCTCGCTGCTGCCGGCGCAGAACGCCACCGGCAACTGGATCAAGGTGGTGCAGCGCGTTCCGGTGCGCATCAGCCTCGATCCGCAAGACCTCGCCAAGAACCCGTTGCGCGTGGGATTGTCGATGGAGGTGAAGACCGACATCCGCGACAAGGAGGGCACGATGCTCGCCAGCACCCCACGCCAAAGCCCCGTGGCGCAAACGTCTCTGTACGAAGCATCCATGCCCCAGGCCGAGGCGCGCATCGCGCAGATCATCGCGGGCAAGAATCTGCCGCCGCTCACCGAGCTGCCGGCGCTGCCCCCGCAGACAGCTCCGGCTCCCGCCGCGAACGCCAGCCAAACCAAGTAAGCGGATAGGCAACAACACATGTCGGCTTCCACCCCTTCATCCGCCGATCCGCAGCGCGCCGCGCCGCCTGCGCCCGCAATACCCGCGCGGCCGCAGCCGCTCAAGGGCGCCTCGCTCGCCCTGGGTACGCTGGCGCTGTCCCTCGCCACGTTCATGAACGTGCTCGACTCATCGATCGCCAACGTGGCCATTCCCGCCATTTCGGGCGACGTGGGCGTGAGCCCCAGCCAGGGCACGTGGGTGATCACGAGCTTCGGCGTGGCCAATGCCATCTCGGTCCCGCTCACCGGCTGGCTCACCCAGCGCTTTGGCGCGGTGCGCCTGTTCACGATGAGCGTGCTGCTGTTCGTGCTCACGTCATGGCTGTGCGGCTTTGCCTCGTCCCTTGAAATGCTGGTGCTCTTTCGCGTGCTGCAGGGCGCGGTCGCCGGCCCGATGATTCCGCTCTCCCAGACGCTGCTGCTGTCGAGCTATCCCGCATCCAAGGCCGGCGTGGCGCTGTCGCTCTGGGGCATGACCACCCTGGTCGCACCGGTGGTGGGCCCGCTGCTGGGCGGCTGGATCACGGACAACATTTCCTGGCCGTGGATCTTCTACATCAACGTGCCCGTGGGCCTGCTCTCGGCCGTCATGACCTGGAGCATCTACCGCGAGCGCGAGACGCCCACGCGCAAACTGCCCATCGACACCATCGGACTGACGCTGCTCGTGCTGTGGGTGGGCGCGCTGCAGCTCATGCTCGACAAGGGCAAGGAACTCGACTGGTTCGCGTCCAACACCATCATCGCGCTCGCCATTCTGGCGGTGGTGAGCTTTGCCGTATTCATCGTCTGGGAACTGACCGACGACCATCCCGTCGTGGACCTGCGCCTGTTCCTCAGGCGCAATTTCGCGGCCGGCTCGATCGCCCTGTCGATCGCCTACGGCGTATTCTTCGGCAACGTGGTGCTGCTGCCCCTGTGGCTGCAGCAGTGGATGGGCTACACCTCCACGTCGGCGGGGATGGCGCTTGCGCCGGTCGGCATTCTCGCCATCATTCTCACGCCGCTGGTGGGCCGCAAGGTCAGCGTCTGGGACCCGCGCAAAATGGCCACCCTCGCCTTCTGCGTGTTCGGACTGGTGCTATGGATGCGCTCGCGCTTCAGCACCGACACGGACTTCGAGCAGATCCTGATTCCCACGCTGATCCAGGGCGGCGCGATGGCGTTCTTCTTCATCCCGCTGACCACCATCACCCTGGCGGGCCTGCCGCCGGAGCGCATTCCAGCGGCTGCGGGCCTGAGCAATTTCGTGCGCATCACGCTGGGCGCCATGGGCACGTCCATTGCCACCACGCTGTGGGAAAACCGCGCTGCCATGCACCATGCGCACCTGACCGAACTGCTCGTCCAGGGCCAGGGCCCCTTCGCCATCAGCCTGCAGGGGCTGAAATCCGCGGGCCTGAGCCAGGAGCAGGCACTGGCGCAGATCAACCGGCTCATCGACCAGCAGGCCTTCACCATGGCGGCCAACGACATCTTCTACGCCTCGGCCTGCATGTTCATTGGCCTGATCGTGCTGATCTGGCTGACCAAACGTCCCGCCGCGCACGGTGGCGGCGGAGCGGAGGCGGCTGGAGCGCACTGAGAAATCGTCCATGATCTCCGCGCGGCTGCGAGGAGATCACCGATGCCTTGCACCAACAGCGCGCACAGATGCCGTCGAGCAGGAGCGGCCCTTCAACCGCGCGCGGCCCCGCTCGCGTGCAGGCAGATCGCCGCCGCGGCAGCCACGTTCAGCGACTCCTCCCCTCCGGGCTGCGCGATGCGGATATGCGCGAAGGCGCGTTGCTGCAGCGCATCGGAAACGCCCTGCCCTTCATGCCCCATCAGCCATGCGCAGGGCCAGGGCAGGCGCGAGCGGTGCAGGAAGTCGCCCTGATGCGAGCTGGTGGCGAGCAGCGGCACCCGAAGCTCCGCAATATCCTCATCGCACAGTCCTTCGACCAGCCGCAGTGCGAAATGCGCACCCATGCCCGCGCGCAGCACCTTGGCGCTCCACAGCGCCGCCGTGCCCTTGATGGCCGCGATCTGCGTGAAACCAAAGGCCGATGCGCTTCTGAGCACCGATCCGACATTGCCCGCATCCTGCAGGCGATCGAGCACGACCGTGGGCGCGTGCGGATCGAGCACCGCCGCATCGGGAAGGTTCATGACGAACCCCATCTGCGCGGGAGACTCCAGGGCGCTGATGTCGCGCCACAGCACGTCGGCAATGAGCACGTTCCTGTCGGCGGCCTGCTTCAGTTCCGCTGAAGCGAAAGGCCAGAACGATTGGGCGAACACGGCGATCTGCGGCTTCATGGATCGCGCCAGCGCCGCGCCGCACAGATGATCGCCCTCCAGCCACACACGCCCCTGCCTGCGGTAGGCCGTGCTGTCCTGCGACAGGCGGCGCAGATCCTTCATCAGCGCGTTGTCGCGGGATTGAATCAACATGGGGTCGGCTGCGGCCATAACTCACAATCCATCAAAGCATCAAAAACAAAGGCGGCCGCCAGCTTACACCGGCGGCGATTCACGCGGCGTCCCGCCTGGCAAGGCATGCCTGGGCCACAGGCGAAAAGCTGCGCCGGTGCTCGGGACACGCGCCATGCTCGCGCAGCGCGGCCAGATGCACCGCCGTGCCGTAGCCCTTGTGCGCGTCAAAGCCATACTGCGGATAGCGCTGGTGCAGTTGCTGGCACCAGCGATCGCGCGTGACCTTGGCAAGAATGGAAGCAGCGGAGATCGCCTGGATCAGCGCGTCGCCCTTCACAATGGCCTCGGCCGGCACGTCGAGCTGCGGCAGGCGATTGCCATCAACCAGCACGCGCACGGGTTTCAGGCGCAGGCCCATCACCGCGCGGCGCATGGCGAGCATGGTCGCCTGCAGGATGTTGACCTCGTCGATCTCCCGCACCGAGGCTTCGGCAATGCAAAAACACAGCGCCTTGGCGCGGATCTCGTCATAGAGTTTTTCACGCCGGGCCGCGGTCAGCACCTTGGAATCTGCCAGGCCCGCGATGGGGTGCATATCGTCCAGGATGACGGCTGCCGTCACCACGGGGCCGGCTAGAGGACCGCGTCCCGCTTCATCGACCCCCGCAACAAGACCCGGTGGATGCCAGTCGAAACTGGCCTGTTCAGCCTTTGGCAAGGATTTTTTCGATCGCATCTGCTGCTAATTTCGGAGTATCGCGCAGCAGGCTTTCATGAAGCTCGGTGAAGCGCTGTTCAAGCGTGTGGATTTTATCGGGCTGCCGCGTATATGCGTCCAGCCACTGCGTCACCGCGCCGGCCAGAGCCTGGGGCGTGGCGGCGTCCTGAAGCAGTTCAGGGACGGCGAAATCCCCGCAGAGAATATTGGGCAGGCCCACCCAGGGCTGCAACTGCTTGCGCTTCATGAGCCGCCAGCTGATGGGGTGCATGCGATACGAGATCACCATGGGCCGCTTGTACAGTGCCGCCTCCAGCGTGGCCGTGCCGCTGGCGATCAGCGTGCAATCGCATGCTGCAAGCACGGCATGGGACTGCCCCGAGACGATCTGCACGCGATCGGCGACGCCGCACTGCCGCGCCACGGCCTCTATCCGCCCACGCTGGCGTTCGACGGCAGGCACGACGATCTTCAGTTCAGGCCGCTGCCCGAGCAATTGCGCCGCGGCCAGAAAGAACGGCCTGGCGAGATAAGCCACCTCGGCCGAACGGCTGCCCGGCAGGATCGCCAGGACTTCATCCCCCGCCCCCAGGCCCAGCATGGCGCGGGCCGCCGCCTTGTCGGGTTGCATGGGGATGACGCGCGCCAGCGGATGGCCCACATAGGTCGCGTCAATGCCGTGCTTCGCCAGCAGATCGGGTTCGAAAGGGAAGATGCACAGCACGTGACCGGCGCTTGCGCGGATCTTGTTGACACGCTCGGCGCGCCAGGCCCAGATGGACGGGCAGACAAAGTGGACGGTCCTGACACCGGCTGCCCGGAGCTGGCCTTCCAGGCCGAGATTGAAATCGGGCGCATCCACGCCAATGAATACATCGGGCGGATCGGCGAGCAGCTTTTGCCGCAGTTGCCTGCGGATCTTCAGGATGCCAAGCAGCTTTTGCACGAGCTCCAGACTGTAGCCATGCACGGCCAGGCGCTCGCTGTTCCACCAGGCATCGAAGCCGCGCTCCTGCATCCGCGGGCCGCCAATACCGAAGGACGCAACCCCTGGCCATTTCTCGCGCAGCCCGTCCAGCAGAAGGCCGGCAAGCAGATCGCCGGAAGTCTCTCCGGCGACCATGGCGACCTTGGGACTGCTGTCTGCAGACATTCGTGAATCCGGCAAGAGGCTCTTCGGTCAGCGGGCGATGCCGCGCTGCGAAGCGGCCACGAAATCACGCAGCCCGGAGATATCGGCGGCGGCTTCGGGGTGTTCATCGATCAGGGAGCCCAGGGCGCCGATGGCGGCTTCGAGCGTGAGGCCCTGGCGATACAGGACGCGGTGCGCCTGCTTGATCGCGGCAATGCGCTGCGCCGAGAAGCCCCGGCGGCGCAGCCCCTCCACGTTCAGGCCGCGCACGGCCAGGGGGTTGCCCTCCGCCATCATGAACGGAGGTATGTCCTGAGAGATGCGGCTGGAAAAGCCGATCATCGCGTGCGCGCCGATGCGGGAATACTGATGGACGCCCGTCAACCCGCCAACGATCACCCAGTCGCCCAGTTGGACGTGGCCGGCCAGCGCGACGTTGTTGGCGAGAATCGCCTGATTGCCCACCACGCAGTCGTGCGCGATGTGCACATAGGCCATGATCCAGTTGTCGTCGCCGATGCTGGTCACGCCGCGATCCTGCGCCGTGCCGAGGTTGAACGTGCAGAACTCGCGGATCGTGTTGCGGCTGCCGATCTCCAGGCGCGTGGGCTCGCCCGCATACTTCTTGTCCTGCGGCACGCCGCCCAGCGACGCGAACTGGAATATCTTGTTGTCCTCACCAATGGTGGTGTGGCCTTCGATGACGCAATGCGGCCCGATGCTGGTGCGGGCTGCGATGCTGACATGCGGCCCGATGACTGCATAGGGCCCCACTGTCACCGTGCCGTCGATGCGCGCCGCGGGATCGACAATGGCAGTGGAATGAATGTTGGACACGAACCGATGACTCCGCTGAAAGTCAGGCCACGGTGCGCATGGTGCACATGATCTCGGCTTCGCAGGCAACGCTGTCGCCCACGCGGGCCACGCCCTTGAATTTGTAGATGCCGCCCTTGATGCGGTCGAGATCGATTTCAAGGATCAGCTGGTCGCCTGGCTCCACCGGGCGTTTGAAGCGCGCGCCGTCGATGCCCACGAAGTAGAACACCTTGTCGTCTCCGGGCGCCTCGCCCATCATGTCGAACGACAGCAGGCCCGCCGCCTGGGCCAGTGCTTCGAGCATCAGCACGCCTGGCATGACCGGGCGCGCCGGGAAATGGCCCGTGAAAAACGGTTCGTTGATGGTGACGTTCTTGATCGCCTGAATATGCTTGCCGCGCTCGAGCTCGACCACGCGATCCACCAGCAGGAAGGGATAGCGGTGTGGAAGGAGCTTGAGGATTTGGTGAATGTCCATCATGTTTTCAGCGGTCTAACCGTCGTTTTTGATTGTTTGTTCAAGAGCCTTGACCCGCTCGCGCAGCTTGTAGAGCTGCCTGAGCGTGGCCGCATTCTTTTCCCAGCTCGCATTGTCGTCGAACGGGAATACGCCCGTATAGTGACCGGCCTGCGGGATCGAGCGCATGACCACCGTGTTCGTCGAGATGTGCACATTATCGGCAATAGTGAGATGCCCGATGATCGAGGCCGCGCCGGCGATCATGCAATGCGCGCCGATCTTCGTGCTGCCAGCGACCGCCGTGCATCCGGCCATGGCCGTGTGGTGCCCGATATGCACGTTGTGCGCAATCTGAATGAGGTTGTCCAGCTTCACGCTGTCCTCGATTATGGTGTCCTCCAGCGCGCCGCGGTCGATGCAGGTGTTCGCGCCGATCTCGACATCGTTGCCGATCCGGACCGCGCCGAGCTGCTCGATCTTCACCCACTCCCCCCGGCTGGGCGCGAAGCCGAAACCGTCCGCACCGATCACGACGCCGGGATGGATGATGCAGCGCTCGCCGATGACGCAGCGCTCACCCACGTTGACGCGCGTCTTGAGCACCGTGTGCGCGCCAATGCGCGCGCCGCGCTCCACCACGCACAGCGGCCCGATGAAAGCGCTGGGATCGACCATCGCCTCGGGGTCCACCACCGCGCTGGGGTGTATGCCGCTTTGCGCGCCCATGGCGTGCGCACGCTTCCACATCTGGGTGAGGCGCGCGAAATAGACGTAGGGATCCGGCGTGACGATGCAGGCGCCGCGCGCCACGGCGGCGTCCCGCATTGCGGGCGCCACAATGACGCAGGCCGCCCGGGAGGCGGCCAGTTGGCTCTGGTAGCGCGGGTTGTTCAGAAAGGCCAGATCGTCCGGACCGGCCGTCTCGAGCGGAGCAATGCGGAGAATTTCCATCCCCACATCCCCTCCCTCCAGACTGCCACCCAGTTCATCGATGATCTGTCCCAGTCGCAAGCTCACGCGAAACCCGTCACTGCCAGTTGAATGAAATTACTTGCCGTTGCTGGCGTTCATCGCCTTGATCACCTTGTCGGTGATGTCCAGCTTGGGGTTGATGTACACGGCTTCCTGCAGGATGACGTCGTACTTCTCGGACTCGGCCACTTGCTTGACGACCTTGTTGGCGCGATCGAGCACAGCGGCCAGTTCTTCGCTCTTGCGCGAGCTCAGGTCTTCCTGGAACTCGCGGCGCTTGCGCTGGAAGTCGCGGTCTTGCTCGACGAGCGAACGCTGGCGCGCCGCGCGCTGGCTTTCCGCCATGGTCGGCGCCTCGCGCTCGAACTTGTCGTTGGCCGCCTTCAGGGCGTTGCCCTGGTCGACCAGTTCTTTTTCACGCTTGGAAAACTCTTGCTCCAGCTTGGCCTGGGCGGCCTTGGCGGAATTGGCCTCGCGGAACACGCGGTCGGTGTTGACGAAGCCAGCCTTGAATTCCTGGGCTTGCGCAGGCACTGCAGCAGCCAGGCTACCCAACAGGACGACCAAGGGAATGTGACGGGAAAGGGATGTCATTAGAAAGATGTTCCGATCTGGAATTGCAGTTTCTGGATTCTATCGCCGGCAAATTTACGCACCGGCTGTGCGAAGGCAAGACGCAGTGGACCAAGAGGGGAAATCCAGCTCAACCCCAGGCCAGTCGACACGCGCAAGTCACTCAACTCCCAATTTTCTTTTTCACCGTACACGTTGCCGGCATCCACGAAGCCGAAGATGCGCAGCGTACGGTCATTGCCCGCACCCGGGAATGGTGCAATCAATTCTGCATTCAGGGTGACCTTCTTGGGTCCGCCCAATACGGAGCCGGTCACGTCGCGGGGACCCAGCGTGCCCTGGTCGAAACCGCGCACCGATCCCAAGCCGCCCGAGTAGAAGTTCTTGAACACCGGGAACGGCTGGCCATTCAGGCCCTTGCCCCAGCCCAGTTCGCCGTTGAAGGCGAGCGTGAACTTCTTGTTCAGCGGCACGTATTGCTGATACTGATAGTTCGCCTTCACATAGCGGGCATCGCCCGCCAGCGACATTTCGGAATTCAGGCGCTGGTAGCGGCCGGAATTCGGGGCCAGCGCGCTGTCGCGGCTATCGCGGCCCCAGCCGATGGTCAGAGGAATGGAGAAGCTGCTGGCGCCGAATTCCTCCATGTAGGCAAGGTATGCCGCGGGGATATTCGTGCCTTCCTTGATGCGGGTGTTTTCAAGGCCCGCGCCGAAGAACACGGTATCGATCTCGCTGAACGGAATACCGAAGCGGACGCTGGCGCCCGCGGTGATCAACTGGTAGTCGCCGCCCATGTCCGCATACGGCTTGGCCGTGCGGTAGTACAGATCCAGCGTGCGCGAGATGCCGTCCTTGGTGAAATAGGGATCCGTGCTGCTGAACACCAGCGCGCGGTTGTACTTGCTGGTGTTGACGTCAACGCCCAGGTAATTGCCCGAGCCGAACACGTTCTCCTGCTTGATGCCGAAGGACAGCGAGATCTTTTCAGCACTGGAGAAGCCCGCGCCCAGCGTCAGCGAGCCCGTGGGCTTTTCCTTCACGTTCACCACCAGGTCGACCTGGTCGGGGGCGTTGGGCACTTCCTGCGTTTCCACGTCCACCTCGGTGAAGAAGCCCAGGCGGTCCACGCGGTCGCGCGACAGCTTGATCTTGTCGGCGTCGTACCAGGACGATTCGAACTGCCGGAACTCGCGGCGGATCACCTCGTCGCGCGTACGGTTGTTGCCGCTCACGTTGATGCGGCGCACATAGGCGCGGCGCGAGGGCTCCGCGTGCAGCGTGAGCACGACGCGGCCGTTCTCATGATCGATTTCGGGGATGGCTTCGACCTTGGCGAACGCAAAGCCGAAATTGCCGAAGTGATCGGTGAAGGCCTTGGTCGTTTCGGCCACCTTGTCGGCGTTGTAGGGCTCGCCCGGGCGGATCGTGACCATGGACTTGAACTCGTCGTCACGCTCGAGGTAGTTGCCATCGAGCTTCACTGCCTGCACCACGTAGGGGTTGCCTTCCGTGATGTTGACGGTGATGGTGATCTCCTGCTTGTCGGGCGAGATGGCCACCTGCGTCGAGTCGATGCGGAATTCCAGGTAGCCGCGCGACAGGTAGTACGAGCGCAGTGTTTCCAGGTCGGCGTTGAGCTTGGCGCGAGAATAGCGGTCGGACTTGGTGTACCAGCTCAGCCAGCCGCCCGTATCCTGGTCGAACTGATCCTTGAGCGTGGACTCGCTGAAGGCTTTGGCGCCCACGATGCGGATGTCCTTGATTTTCGCGGGCTCGCCTTCCATCACGGTGAAGGTGAGGTTCACGCGGTTGCGTTCGATCGGCGTGACCGTTGTCACCACATTCACGCCGTACATGCTCTTGTTGATGTACTGGCGCTTGAGTTCCTGCTCGGCGCGGTCGGCCAGCGCCTTGTCGAACGGACGGCCTTCGGTCAGGCCCACGTCGCGCATGGCTTTCTTGAGCGTGTCGCCGTCGAATTCCTTGGTGCCGGCAAACTCCACGTCCGCGATGGTGGGACGCTCCTCGACTACCACGACCAGCACGTTGCCGGCGGCTTCCAGGCGCACGTCCTTGAACAGGCCGAGCGCGAACAGCGCGCGGATGGCCGCGGTGCCCTTCTCGTCGGTATATTCGTCGCCGACACGAAGCGGCAGCGACGCGAAGATGGTGCCGGGTTCAACACGCTGCAGACCCTCGACGCGGATGTCCTGCACCCGAAACGGATCCAATGCCCAAGCCTGAGCCGCCAGAACCATCGCAGCGACCGCGGTTGCAGTACGCACGCCCAAGCTATTGAATTGTTTTTTCATGTGTGAATCGAAGCCAGCACCGCAGCACCGTGGCAAAAGGTTTAGCCAAAAAGCCGGGTTACATACCGGGAAACATCATTGAAAAGCGCTATGGACATCATGACCAGCAGCACCGCAATACCGCCGCGCTGAAGCCTTTCCATCCAGGCATCGGATATTCCGCGCCCCGTGACGCCCTCCCAAAGATAATACATCAGGTGCCCCCCATCCAAAACGGGCAAAGGCAACAGGTTCAGTACGCCAAGGCTCACGCTGATCAACGCCATGAAGATCAGATACTGCGTGAATCCCATGCTGGCCGACTTGCCCGCATAGTCGGCAATGGTCAGCGGACCGCTGAGATTTTTCAGCGACGCCTCGCCTATCACCATGCGGCCCATCATGCGCAGCGTGAGGGCCGAGACCTCCCAGGTGCGCTGCACGCCCTTCCAGAAGCCTTCGAACAGCCCATAGTGCACCGTCACCATCGCGGGCGGTTCGCCAACGAAAGCGCCGATACGTCCAAAAGAACCATTTTCATCATGCAACACTTCGGGAGCGACGGCGAGCTCCATCAACCGGCCCTCGCGCTCGATCTGCCACATCTGGCTGAGCGGCGCGTCATCCTTGACCGAGGCGCGGATCATCTCCCGCAACTGCTGGGCGTCCACCACGGCGACGGCCCCGACCCGGCGCACCAGGTCACCCGCCTTCAGGCCATCGCGCGCGGCCGCGCCGCCTTCCATGAGTTCGCCAAGCACCGGCCTGGTCCAGGGATTGAGGATACCGATCTTTCGAAACAGCTCCAGGTCGGCGTCCTTGGCGTCGAGCGCCGCCAGACCGAGCGTGATCTCGCGCGGCTGCGCCCCGGGGCGCGGTTCGACGGAAAGACGCGCATCCACGCCATCGAGCGCGCCGCGCGTGAGCACCCAGCGCACGTCTTCAAAGGACTGAACAGGCTCGATCTCATCTTCACCCAGCGCCGCTCCCACCACCAGCTCGCCGCCCTGCAACCCGGCTTTCTCGGCAACCGAGCCGGCAACCGGATTGGCCAACAATGCCTTGGCCTCCTGCACTCCGCTCCAGTTGACTACGGAGTACAACAGCACGGCCAGGAGCAGGTTGGCGATCGGCCCCGCCGCCACGATGGCGGCGCGGGATCCGAGCGGCTGGGTATTGAACGCCAGATGGCGCTCCTCGGGGGCGACGGGGGCCTCGCGCTCATCGAGCATGCGCACATAGCCGCCCAGCGGAAAGGCCGCGAGCACGAACTCGGTGGGCGAGCCCTTCTTCTGCCAGCGCAGGAGCGGCTTGCCGAATCCGACCGAAAAGCGCAGCACCTTCACGCCGCAGGCCACGGCCACGCGGTAGTGGCCATATTCGTGCACTGCGATCAGTACGCCGAGTGCAACCACGAAGGCAACGATGGTCAGCATGAAAACATCTCCCGAGAGCAAACGGATCCCGTCAGGCCGTCAGGTTCTGGATACCGCCTCGCGGGCGGCTGCGCGGGCTTGCGCATCCAGCGCCATGAGCGCCTGCTGGGAATCCGGATTGGACGGTATCACACGCTCCAAAGTTTCAAGATTGATGCGATGAATCTGGTCAAAGCGGATCTGGCCCGACAGGAAGGCCGCCACGGCCACCTCGTTGGCCGCGTTCAGCACCGCCGTGGTGCCCGACGGCGCGCGCAGCGCCTGCCAGGATAGGTGCAGACTGGGAAAACGCCTCGCATCCGCCTCCTCGAAAGTGAGCGCCGCCAGCGCCGAAAAGTCAAGCTTGGGGGTACCGCTCGTGATGCGCTCGGGCCAGGCAAGGCCCACTGCGATCGGCACGCGCATGTCGGGCGTGCCCAGTTGCGCGATGATGGATGCGTCCACGAACTGCACCATCGAATGGATGATCTGCTGCGGGTGGATCACCACCTTGATCTGCTCAGGGGCGAGATTGAAGAGCCAGCGCGCCTCGATCACCTCGAGCGCCTTGTTCATCATGGTGGCTGAATCGATGGAAATCTTGCGTCCCATCGCGAAATTGGGATGTGCGCAGGCCTGATCGGGCGTCACGTCCTTGAGCGTAGCGGGGTCGCGTGTGCGAAATGGCCCTCCTGAAGCGGTGAGCAGAATATGGTCAACACGCCGCGCCCAGGTCGACGCATCTTCAGGCAGGCTCTGGAAGATGGCGGAATGCTCGCTGTCGATGGGCAGCAAGGTCGCGCCGCCGTCCCTGACCGCGTTCATGAACACCTCGCCGCCAACGACGATCGCCTCCTTGTTGGCCAGCAGCAGGCGCTTGCCCGCGCGGGCGGCCGCTATGCAGGGAGCCAATCCCGCGGCGCCCACGATGGCGGCCATGACGGCATCCACGTCGGGATGCGCGGAAATCACTTCCAGCGCATCCGCCGACGACAGCACCTCGGTCCCAAGCCCGTTCGCCTTGAGCTTTTCAGCCAGTTCCCGGGCATGCGGGGCGCTCGCCATGACGGCATAACGCGGCTTGAAGCGGGCGCACTGCGCGAGCATCGACTCGACGCGCGTGGAGGCGCTGAGCGCGAAGACTTCGTATTGATCGAGGTGGCGGCCCACCACGTCCAGGGTATTGGTGCCGATGGAGCCCGTGGACCCCAGGACAGTCAGTCGTTGTTTCATGCAGATGCGAAATGAGTAAGCATCATGGCAAGCGGCAGCGTGGGCAAGAGCGCGTCGATGCGATCAAGCACTCCGCCATGGCCGGGCAGCAGGTTGCTGCTGTCCTTCATCCCGGCACTGCGCTTGACCAGCGATTCGACCAGATCGCCCACGACGCTCATGGCGGCCATGAAGACGGCGCCCAGCAGCAGGAGCCAATAGCCCCTGGCTGCAAGGCGCGAATAAAAACTTGCCACCGGCGCCTGGCTCGCGGCGTCCACGACGGCCCAGACGATGGCCAGCACGATCACTCCGGCCATGCCTCCCCATACGCCCTCCCAGCTCTTGCCGGGACTGATCGCGGGGGCAAGCTTGTTGCGGGTGAACTTCAACCCGAATGCGCGGCCCGAGAAATAGGCGAAGATGTCGGCCACCCAGACCAGTGTCAGGATCGACAGCAGGTAGTTGATGCCGATATTGCGCGCCTGCACCACGGCCAGCCATGTCACCCAGAGCGCAAGAACCCCGCCGGCAATGCGCAGCGCGGCGGGAATCTTCGGCCAGCCGTCCACCCCGCCGCGCAACAGGAAGGCTCCGCCCAGAACCCAGCAGGCGCCGGCGATGGCCCAGAGATACGGCAGCGGAGATTGCGTCCAGCCCATCCACCAGCTCGCGCCGCACGCCGCCAGACAGGCTGCGCCCGTGACGAACGGGCCAACGCCGCCCAGCCCGTTCAGGCGCCCCCACTCCCATGCCCCTGCCGCCACGAGCACGAGCAGCACGACCGTCAGGGGAATGGTGTTCGAATAAAACAGCGCCGGCAGCAAGATGGCCAGCAGCACCAGGGCGGTAATGACACGTTGTTTGAGCATCCGGCGGCCCCTTGTTCGATGGATGACGAAATCAGGCCAGCGTCGAGACGGGCCGCGATGTTTTGCGCACCTGCGCCGAGGTCTTGCCGAACCGGCGCTCGCGCGACGCATAGGCCGCGATCGCCTCGTCCAGGGCTTTTTCGTCGAATTCGGGCCAGAGGCGATCGCTGAAATAAAGCTCGGAATACGCGCACTGCCATAGCAGGAAATTGCTGATGCGCATCTCGCCGCCGGTGCGGATCAGCAGATCGGGGTCGGCCACGTGCGAGAGCGACATGGCGGCGTTGAGGCTGGCCTCCGTGATGGGCTCGCCGCGCGCCGCAAGCGCTGCGGCGGCATGGGCGATATCCCATCGGCCGCCGTAGTTGAAACACACGTTCAGGATGAGGCGCGTGTTGCCCGCCGTGACCGCCTCGGCTTGCTCGAGGCCCGCGCGGACCTTCTCCGACAGGCTGGCCTTGTCGCCCACGAAATGCAGTTGCACGCCGTCCCGGTGAAGGTCGGGCACCTCGCGCGCGAGCGCCTTGGCAAGCAGGTCCATCAGGCCGGAAACCTCGTCGGCGGGACGGTTCCAGTTCTCGGACGAAAAAGCAAACACGGTGAGCACGCCGACGCCACGTTCGGCGCAGGCACGAGCGCAGCGCCGCAGGGATTCGACACCCTGCCTGTGTCCCGCAAGACGCGGCAGCAGGCGGCGCGTCGCCCAGCGTCCATTGCCGTCCATGACGATGGCGATGTGATGCGGAATGACGCTAGATGATGAAGTCATGAACAGCGGCAAATCGGTTTTCTGACGCACGCGTCAGATCGCCAGGATTTCCTGTTCCTTGGCCGCCACGAGCGTGTCGATGTCTGCGATGTGCTTGTCGGTGAGCTTCTGGATTTCCGCTTCCGAGCGCTTTTGATCGTCCTCGGAGGCTTCCTTGTCCTTTACCAGCTTCTTCACGCCTTCATTGGCGTCGCGGCGCAGATTGCGGATCGCCACCTTGGAGTTCTCGCCCTCGGTGCGCGCCAACTTGGTCATCTCGCGGCGGCGCTCCTCGCTCATGGGAGGCATGGGAACGCGGATCAAATCACCCATGGATGCAGGATTCAGGCCCAGGTCGCTTTCGCGGATGGCCTTCTCGATCTTGGCGCCCATGTTCTTCTCCCAGGGCTGCACGCTGATCGTGCGCGAATCCAGGAGCGACACGTTGGCCACCTGCGACAGCGGCACCATGGAGCCGTAATACTCGACGTGGATGGTGTCCAGCAACTGCGGATTGGCACGACCCGTGCGGACCTTGGAGAGATTGTGCTTCAAGGCTTCGATGGACTGGTCCATCTTGGTCTGTGCGGTTTTCTTGATATCGGCAATGGTCATATGGTTCTCCTCAGCGGGGGGCGCAGCTCACGAGGGCTGAAAAACCCTCAAGCGTACACCAGTGTGCCCTCGTCTTCACCCATGACCACACGCTTGAGTGCGCCGGGCTTCACGATCGAGAAAACGCGGATCGGCAGGCGCTGGTCACGGCACAGCGCGAACGCGGTCGCGTCCATGATGCCGAGGTTGCGCGTCATGGCTTCGTCGAACGTGAGCTTGGCGTAGCGGGTGGCCGTGGCATCCTTGTTCGGATCGGCGGTATACACGCCATCCACCTTGGTGGCCTTGAGCACCAGTTCGGCGCCGATTTCAGCGCCGCGCAGCGCGGCCGCGGTGTCGGTCGTGAAGAACGGATTGCCCGTGCCGGCCGCGAACACCACCACCTTGCCCTCTTCGAGGTATTGCAGCGCCTTGGGGCGCACATAGGGCTCGACCACCTGCTCGATGCCGATGGCGGACATGACGCGCGCCGTCAGGCCCTGCTTGTTCATCGCATCGGCGAGCGCCAGCGCGTTCATCACGGTCGCCAGCATGCCCATGTAATCGGCCGTGGCGCGATCCATGCCGACGGAGCCGCCAGCCACGCCACGGAAAATGTTGCCGCCGCCGATCACCACCGCCACCTCGACGCCAAGATGCGTGATTTCGGCGATTTCCTCCACCATGCGCACGATGGTCGCGCGGTTGATGCCAAACTGATCATCCCCCATCAACGCCTCACCAGACAGCTTGAGCAAAATACGCTTGTGGGCTGGTGTGGCGAGGGTCATGGGAGGTTCTCCGTTAGGCAATGAAAAAGGAAGGAAATGGTGATGGATCGGGCAAGCGGCGTCCGGGCCGTCAGGCGCCAGCCTTGGCGGCTGCAACTTGCGCAGCCACTTCAGCCGCGAAGTCGTCGGCCTTCTTCTCGATGCCTTCGCCCACGACGTACAGCGTGAACGCCTTGATGGTGGTGTTGGCGGCCTTGAGCATCTGCTCGACGGTCTGCTTGCCGTCGGCGGCCTTCACGAAGACCTGGTTGTACAGCGAAACTTCCTTGAGGTATTTCTGCACCGAACCTTCAACCATCTTGGCTGCGATGTCCGCGGGCTTGCCGGATTCCTCGGCCTTGGCGGCGGCGACCGAACGCTCTTTCTCGATCAGGTCGGCAGGCACCTCGGCGGACGACAGGGCCACCGGCTTCATGGCGGCGATGTGCATCGCCACGTCCTTGGCGGCGGTTGCATCACCTTCGTACTCGACCACGACGCCGATGCGCGTGCCGTGCAGGTACACAGCCAGGTTGCTGCCATCGAAGCGCTTGAAGCGGCGGAAGGACATGTTCTCGCCGATCTTGCCGATCAGGCCCTTGCGCACGTCTTCCAGCGTGGGGCCGAAGCCGTCCTGCTCGTAAGCCAGCGCGGACAGGGCAGCCACGTCGGCAGGGTTCTTTTCAGCGATCAGCTTGGCCGCGGCGTTGGACATGGCGATGAAGCTGTCGTTCTTGGACACGAAGTCGGTCTCGCTGTTCACTTCGATCATGGCGCCCGTCGTGCCGTTGACGAAAGCGGTGATCACGCCTTCAGCAGCGATACGCGAAGCGGCCTTGCCTGCCTTGGTGCCGAGCTTCACGCGCAGCAGCTCTTCCGCCTTGGCCATGTCGCCGTCGGCCTCCGTCAGGGCCTTCTTGCATTCCATCATCGGCGCGTCGGTCTTGGCGCGAAGTTCTGCAACCATGCTTGCGGTAATTGCCATCGTATTTCTCCAGTTCAGTTCAGTTCGTTACGGATTGAAGGCTAAAAAAAAGGGGGCTCATTCGAGGCCCCGCTTTTCTTCGCGACGAGTCGCGCGGCCTTTTTTCAATTAGGCAGCGGCTTCGTCCACTTCCACGAATTCGTCGGAGCCTTCGGCGGAAACTGCCTTGACCACTTCGTTCACCGCGTTGGCGCGGCCTTCGAGGATAGCGTCAGCGATACCACGGGCGTACAGCGCCACGGCCTTGGCCGAGTCGTCGTTGCCGGGGATCACGTAATCGATGCCTTCCGGGGAATGGTTGGAGTCAACCACGCCAATCAGCGGAATGCCCAGCTTCTTGGCTTCGGCGATCGCGATCTTGTGGTAGCCCACGTCGATCACGAAAATGGCGTCCGGCAGGGCGTTCATATCCTGGATGCCGCCGATGTCCTTCTCGAGCTTATCGAGCTCGCGGGAGAACATCAGCTGTTCCTTCTTGCTCATGGACTCGAGACCGGCTTCCTGCTGAGCCTTCATGTCCTTCAGGCGCTTGATGGAAGTCTTGACGGTCTTGAAGTTGGTCAGCATGCCGCCCAGCCAGCGCTGGTCAACAAAAGGAACGCCCGCGCGGGTTGCTTCTTCCTTGAGGATCTCGCGAGCCTGGCGCTTCGTGCCGACCATCAGAACCGTGCCGCGGTTTGCGGACAGTTGCTTGACGAACTTCTGCGCCTCCTGGAACATCGGCAGCGACTTTTCCAGGTTGATGATGTGAATCTTGTTGCGATGGCCGAAGATGAACGGGGCCATCTTGGGGTTCCAGAAACGGGTCTGGTGGCCGAAGTGGACACCGGCTTCGAGCATTTCGCGCATCGTGACGGACATGATATTTCTCCAAAGGTTGGGTCTTAAATCCTGGCCCGATTAATCGCCGCGCTCATTCTCAAGAACAGAAGCGGCAACACCTTGACGGACCTGGTTTGCGATTGTTCCGCCATGCGCATCCTCAAGAGCACTACAGCCGCCCCGTTCTTTCGAACAGGGAAATTGACCGTGTGCAATAACAAAGACACTACTCGGCAAAACCCTAGGATTCTAGCACATCTCCCACGGCTATCCCGCGGCTAGGTTCCGCCGCTTGCACGGCATGCATGCTTGATCGCCTGTCGGCCTGTCGCCGAAAACCTTCACAAGGTAAAAATCGTTTGCGATTGCACAACGACAGGGCCGCGAACATCCTAGACTGTATCGCCGTCCATCAATTGACGCTTGTTTGCTGATCCTGGTCTTCACGGATCTCCGGCTCGCCCGAGGGAGGAGCCAGCCAGCGCACAATGCAGAATTCATCACCGGCAGCCCGGATTTCGCGGAGCATCCGCGAGGCCGTAACCGCCAGATATGCGATGGAACGGACAAATGATCGTAAGAAATTATTGAGATTCCATGGAAATAGCCATTGTGGGCGCTGGCATCGTAGGCATTGCCACTGCATATGAACTGGCCTGCGACGGACACCGCGTGACGGTGTACGAGCAACGCAGCGCCGCCGCCGAGGAAGCCAGTTTCGCGAGTTCCGGCCTGCTCGCGCCCTCGTTGCTGATTCCCTGGGCCGCCGCGGGCGTGGGCGCGGCATCCACATCCCTGCTCTGGGGCCGGCAGCCGGCGTTCCGCATGGTTCGCGGCGCGGGCCGGGCCGAATATGCCTGGCTGTGGAGCTGGCGCAAGGCGGCACGCTCGGCCAATGCCGCAACGACCCTCGCCGCCCTGGAGCAACTGGGACGCTACAGCCTGGAGCGCACCCGCAAGCTGTCCGCCGAATTCGACGTCGATATCGAAACCAGCCACGGCATGCTGGTGCTGCTGCGCACGAAGAACGACATCAGGAAGATCCAGCCCGTGCCGCAATTGCTGCGCGACTCGGGCCAGACGATCGAGGAAATCGATGCCGACACGGCAAGGCTGATCGAGCCCGCGCTCTCGGGCGATGTCGCCCTGCTGGGCGCCTTGCACGCGCCCGGCGGCGAATCCGCCAACTGCCGCCTGTTCGCGCAGGTGATGCGCTATGCGGCGCAGGAGCTGGGCGTGAGCTTCGTGTTCAACGCGCGGGTGGAGTCGGTTTCCACCCATCCGGCCACACTGCAGATCGCCGGCGAGCAAACGCCACGGCGCGCCGATGCCGTGGTGCTCTGCGCGGGGCTCGCAAGCGCCGCCTTGCTGCAACGGCTCGGACTCCACCTGCCCATGGCCGCCGTCCATGGCTACACCCTCAGCGCCGCGCTGCGCGAGGATCTGCACGCGCCACAGGGAACGGTGATCGATCCCGTGCATCGCATCACCATCGCGCGGCAGGGCCAGCGGGTCCGCGTATCCGGCGGCGCCGAGCTCGGCCACGGCGGCGGCGAGCACCATCCCGACACCTTGCAGAAGCTGTACTCGGCACTCTCCGGCTGGTTTCCGGGAGGCGCACAGCTTTCACCGCAAAAAATACAGATCTGGCGCGGCGCCCGCCCCACCCTGCCCGACGGAGCGCCCGCGATCGGCCCCAGCGGCATTCCCAGTGTGTGGCTGAACACCGGCCATGGGGCCAGCGGCTGGGCGCTGGCCTGCGGCAGCGCGCGGCTGCTGGCCAATCAAATCGCCGGAGCGCCGATGGCAATGGCGCTGGAGGCCTTCAGCGCGCACCGGTTCTAGTATCTAGTAATCAGTGCGCATTGACGCATTGACGCATTG
>NZ_JBEBOW010000030.1:0-30131 GCF_040396215.1 Diaphorobacter ruginosibacter
AGGGGGCGCTTTTTGTCTTGGGGCGGCCCGGCAACAAAAAAACGCCGGAGCCCTCGCGGGTCCGGCGTTTTTGCTTTCGTCTCCAATGACCGCGAAAGCGGGCGCTCAGAAGGTTCCGGGATAGGCGCCGCCATCGGCAAGCACGTTCTGGCCGGTGATGTAGCCTGCGTGCACGCTGCACAGGAAGGCGCAGATCGCGCCGAACTCCGCGGGAACGCCAAACCTGCGGGCCGGAACCTGGGCGGCCTGCAGGGCGCGCACTTCATCGGTCGATTTCCCGAGCTTCTGCGCGGTAGCCGCGAACGTGCCCGCCAGGCGGTCGGTGTCGAACTTGCCGGGCAGCAGATTGTTGATCGTCACGCCCTTGGCGGCGATCGAACTGCGCGCCACCCCCGCGACGAAGCCGGTGAGCCCGCTGCGCGCGCCGTTGGAGAGCCCCAGGATGTCGATCGGCGCCTTCACCGCGCTGGAGGTGATGTTGACGATACGGCCAAAGCCGCGCGAGGCCATGCCATCGACCGTCGCCCTGATCATCTCGATGGGCGTGAGCATGTTGGCGTCCACCGCCTTGATCCACGCGTCACGGTCCCACGAACGGAAATCCCCCGGCGGCGGCCCTCCGGCGTTGGTGACCACGATGTCCAGATCGCGGCCCGGGCCTCCCGCCGCGGAAAAAGCGGCTTCACGCCCCTGCTGCGTGGTGATGTCCGCCGCCACGGCGATCACTTGTGCGCCCTGGGCGGCGGCGCTGCGCAGCTGCACGGCAGCCGCTTCGATCGCGGATGCGGTGCGCGCCACCACGATCACGTTCACGCCCTCCTGCACCAGCGCCTGCGCGCAGCCCAGGCCAAGGCCCTTGCTGGCGCCCGAGACCAGCGCCCACCGTCCTGCAATGCCCAAGTCCATGAAGATCTCCTTTTCTCACGTTCACAAAGTTATGGAATGCCCCGGCTATCCTAGCCTCACGCGCGCGCACCCGCCCGGGTGAACACGAATATTCCCAACACCACCAGCCCCGTGCCCACGGCAATGCCGGCGGTGAACGGCTCGTCCAGCAGCCAGACCCCCATGAGCACGGTGGACAGCGGGCCGATCAGGCCCGTCTGCGCCACCATGGCCGAGCCGATGCGCTCGATCGCCATCATCACCAGCAGCACGGGAACGACCGTGCAGAACACGGCGTTCAGCACCGACAGCCAGATCACCTGCGGAGCCACCGCGAATGCCGTTGCCACGGGCCTGAGCACGACAAACTGCAGCAGGCAGCAGATGCACGCCACCGACGTCGCCAGCCCGACGAGCCGCAGCGACCCCAGGCGGCGCACCATCTCGCCGCTGTATACGAGATAGACGGCATAGCTGATGGCCGAGAGAAAGACCAGGAACACGCCCCACACCACGCCGCCGCCCTGCTGCGTCGCCTCTTGCCCGAACACGCCCAGCACGCCCACATAGCTCACCGCCATGCCGAGCGCCTGCACCTTGGTGATGCGGCGCCGGTAGAGTATCCAGCCGAGCGCCACCACCAGCGTGGGGGTGAGATACAGGATCAACCGCTCGAGACCCGCCGTGATGTAGGCCAGCCCCGCGAAATCCAGAAAGCTCGCGAGGTAGTAGCCGGAAACGCCGAGCCCGATCACGCCTATCCAGTCGCGGCGCTGCAGCGGCGGTTTGCCGCGGCCCGCCAGCCACGCCATGGCCACGAAGAACGGCAGCGCAAACAACATGCGCAGCATGATGAGCGTGACAGCGTCCACGCCGTGGCGGTACGCGAGTTTGACGATGATGGCCTTGCCGCTGAATGCGATCGCGCCGATGATGCCCAGCGTGAGGCCAAGCGCCATGCCGCCCGCCGGCTTGTGCGCGGCGCTGATGGAGGAAGTGGAAGAAGACACTGAATGCTCGAGAAACCTGCGCCGCGCGCGGGCTGGAGACGATCCAGCCCGTGCGGCGAGCTTTCGATTATGGGACCGCCGCGTCCGTGCCGCTCTTCGCAAGCCGAAAAGCCTGCCATCACCAAAAAAAACGGCACCCGAAGGTGCCGCTCTCTTTTCAAGACTGCGTAATCAACACATCAGTCTTCAACGAAAGCCTCTTCCCGCGTCTTGCTCACGGCCGGCAACAGCACGATCACGAGCAGCAGCAAGGCGGCGGCCAGCAGACCGGCGGAGATCGGACGCGAGACGAACACGCTCCAGTCCCCACGCGACAGCAGCAGCGCGCGGCGCAGGTTTTCTTCCATCATCGGGCCCAGGATGTAGCCCAGCAGCAAGGGGGCGGGCTCCACGCCCAGCTTGTAGAACATGTAGCCAACGAAGCCGAAGAGACCCACGAGCCACACGTCGAACGTGTTGTTGTTGGTGGAGTACACGCCGATCGCGCAGAACAGCACGATGGACGGGAACAGCCAGCGATAAGGCACGGTCAGCAGCTTGATCCAGATGCCGATCAGCGGCAGGTTCAGAATCACCAGCATCGCATTGCCGATCCACATCGAGGCGATCAGGCCCCAGAACAGTTCCGGGTTGCTGGTCATCACCTGGGGACCAGGCTGGATGTTGTGGATCGTCATCGCGCCCACCATCAGCGCCATCACGGCGTTGGGCGGAATACCGAGCGTCAGCAGCGGAATGAACGAAGTCTGCGAGCCTGCATTGTTGGCCGATTCGGGAGCCGTCACGCCGCGGATGTTGCCCTGGCCGAACGGCACTTCACCGGGCTTGAGCTTGGTCTTCTTCTCGACGGTGTACGCAGCGAAGGCGGACAGCAGAGCGCCACCACCGGGCAGGATGCCCAGAGCCGAGCCCAGGGCGGTACCGCGGATCATCGCGGGGAACATGCGCTTGAAGTCTTCGGCGGTGGGGAACAGGCCCTGCACCTTGGCGGTGAACACCTCACGGTCATCATCGGGCTTGGACAGATTGGCGATGATTTCGCCGTAACCGAACACACCCATGGCGATCACGACGAAGTTGATGCCGTCGGTCAGCTCAGGAATGTCGAACGAGTAACGCGCCACGCCGGAGTTCACGTCGGTGCCGACCAGGCCCAGCAACAGGCCCAGCACGATCATGCCGACGGCCTTGAGCAGCGAGCCCGAAGCCAGCACCACGGCACCGATCAGGCCCAGCACCATCAGCGAGAAGTATTCGGCGGGGCCGAACTTGAAGGCCACTTCGGTCAGCGGAGGAGCGAAGGCTGCAAGAATCAGCGTGCCCACGCAGCCGGCGAAGAACGAGCCGATACCGGCAGCGGCCAGCGCCGGCCCCGCTCGGCCCTTGCGTGCCATCTGGTAGCCGTCGATCACGGTCACCACCGAGGACGACTCGCCAGGAAGGTTCACCAAGATGGCGGTGGTCGAACCGCCGTATTGCGCGCCGTAGTAGATACCGGCCAGCATGATCAGCGCGGCCACCGGGGGCAGCGCATAGGTTGCGGGCAGCAGCATGGCGATGGTGGCCACCGGGCCCACGCCGGGCAGCACGCCGATCAGCGTACCCAACAAACAGCCGATGAAGCAGTAAATCAGGTTTTGGAAGGTGAATGCGACGCCGAAGCCCGTCGACAAATTCTGTATCAGGTCCATGTTTCAGTGTCTCCAATCAACCTGCAATGAAGCTAGGCCACACGGGGAATTGCAGGTTCAGCGCCCACACGAAAGCCACGTAGCTGCCGGCAGCCAACACAGTCGCGAGGATGAACACTTCCTTGAAATTGAAGGTGCTGCCCGCCAGGCTGGACACGAAGGTCAGCCCGTAGATGGCGACGATCAGGCCCATGGCCGGCACGCCAATGGAAGGCAGGCCCGCCAGCAGCACGCCGAACAGCAGGTTCGCGCCGATGATGAAGATGATCTGCTTCCACGCCCACTTGCCGATCTTGTCGCCGTCTTCAGTCTCCACCACGGTGGACTTGAACATGACGACGCCGCCAATGATGGCCAGCAAAATACCCAGCAACAAGGGGAAGTAGCCGGGGCCCATGCGAGCGCCCGACCCCACGCTGTAGGTGGTTGCGCCCCATGCGAACGCAACACCGACAACCAGGAACATCAGACCGGCAAAGAAATCTTTCTGACTCTTGATTTTCACAAACTAGTCTCCTGAAAAAGGATAACGACCGGCGGATTGTGCGGTCGTCATCGGGCCGCTTCGATGTGGATTCCACCTACAAACGGCTACAAACTTTCCCTAAGAGACAAGCGGCCTGCGTGCGTGTTTGGGCGTTGCGCCCAGTACGTAAAAACACGCAGAAAACAGACAGGAATTCTTCACGCGAGGTGAAGCGCGGCGGCTCTGGAGCACCGCCGCGCATGGCCGGGAATGGAGACGGGAATGGAGCCGGCTATTCCAGCGGCGGCGTGGCCGCGATCACCTCGTCCATGGTCGTCAGCCCCTGCGCCGCGCGCATCGCCCCGGCCAGGCGCAGCGGCCTCATCCCGTCCTTGACTCCCTGCCGGCGCAAACTATCCATGGACGGCGACTGGTTGACCAGGTTGCGCATCTCCTCGCTCACGGTGAGCAGCTCATACAGCCCCATGCGTCCGCGAAAACCGGTCATGCGGCATTCGATACATCCCACCGGCTTGTAGGCACGGTACTCGCCATTGAGCTTCCAGGGCTTGATGATTTCAGCCAGCGCATCGGGCGAAGCGGTTTCGTCGGGCTGCCTGCATTGCTGGCACAGGGTGCGCACCAGGCGCTGCGCGAGCACACCCAGCAGCGTGGCGTTGATCAGATAGGGCGCCACGCCCAGCTCCATGAGGCGCGAAACGGCGCTGGGCGCGTCGTTCGTGTGCAAGGTGGAGAAAACCAGGTGGCCCGTGAGCGCCGCCTGCACCGCCATGTCGGCGGTTTCCAGGTCGCGGATCTCGCCCACCATGATCACGTCCGGGTCCTGGCGCATCAGCGCCCGCAGGCCCTCGGCGAAGTTGAAATCGAGCTGCGGCTGCACCTGCGTCTGGTTGAACGAAGCCTCGATCATCTCGATCGGGTCTTCCACTGTGCTGACGTTCACCTCCTCGGTAGCGATGCGCTTGAGCGTGGAATACAGCGTGGTCGTCTTGCCCGATCCCGTCGGGCCGGTCACGAGAATGATGCCGTGAGGACGCTGCACCAGCGTTTCCCAGCGGGCCGCATCGTGCGGCGGAAAGCCGAGCGCGCTCAGGTCCTTGACCGTGTTGTCCGGGTCGAAAATACGCATCACCATCTTTTCGCCGAACGCTGTGGGCAGCGTGGACAGGCGCATTTCGACTTCATCGCCGCCCGGGTTGCGCGTCTTGATGCGGCCGTCCTGCGGGCGGCGCTTTTCCACCACGTCCATGCGCCCCAGCAGCTTCACGCGCGCGACCATCGCGTTGAGCACGCTCATCGGCATCTGGTAGACGACGTGCAGCACGCCGTCGATGCGAAAGCGGATCACGCCCTGTTCGCGGCGGGGCTCCAGGTGAATGTCACTCGCGCGCTGGTCGAACGCGTATTGCCACAGCCAGTCCACGACCCGCACCACGCCCTGGTCGTTGGCGTCAAGCTGCTTGTTGGCCTTGCCCAGCTCGACCAGCTGCTCGAAACTGCCGCTGGCGGAATTTCCACCCGCCTTCTGCGCCGCCCAGACCGATTTCGCCAGCGTGAAGAACTCTGCCGTGTAGCGCTTGATCTCCTGCGGATTGGCCATCACGCGGGTCACTTTGCGGCGCGCCTGGCGCTCGACCTCCGCGACCCACCCGGTGAGGAACGGCTCGGCGGTGGCGACCACGATCTCCGTGGACGAGACCTGCACCGGAAGCACCCGGTGGCTCTCGGCGTAGCTTGCGCTCATCGCCTCCGCCACCCGGCCCACGTCCACCTTCAGCGGATCGATGCGCAGAAACGGCAGGCCGCTGTGCGAGGCCACGTATTCGGTGAGCAGCTCCACGTCGAGCTGCTTGCCGTCGCTGGCGCGCACCATGCCCACGTTGCCCAGACGCACCAGCGGATGCTGCACGCTTTCGGCGCGCGAGCAGCGCTCGATCGTGCGCTCGGCCATCTGCTCGTCGATCACGCCATCCGCGCGCAGCCACTCCACGATCGTGCGCCAGTCGAGCGGTCCATGCGGAGCCTTGCGGCGCGCGGACGATGCGGGTGACGGCGCCGGTCCGCCCGTCTGCCTGGATGCGCTTGAGTGGATGCTTGTGCTCATATTCATCCTGTTATCTGTTCGCCCTGAAAGCTCTGCCTTTTCTCGCGTTCAGGCTTTCGCCGCTGGTTTGACGCGGCTGAATACGCGCAGCCATTTCGGCGCCGGCAAATCCCAACGCGCCTTGATCTGCTCCGCCCGCTCCATCAGCTGCTCGCGCTGAAGCGGCGTGGGCGTGCGCTGCGCGAGCACGATGGTGTTGCCCTCGCGCGTGGGCCTGAAGGCCCATAGCGCATCCTCGCCGAAGGCATCGGCCAGCTTGCGCAGGCTGCTTTCATAGCTGGACATGCGGCCGAACAGGTTGACGGCAAGGCAGCCGTCCATGGTCAGCAGTTCGCGGCAATCGGCGTAAAACCGGGCGCTGTCGAGCACCGGCGCGGCCGCTTCGTGGTCATACAGATCGACCGCCAGCGCATCCACCGTGCCCAGCCACCGCGGATTGCGGATCTCCTGCTCCGCATCGGCGAGCACCACCTGCAGGCGCGGACCATCCGGCGGAACCTTGAACCAGGCGCGGCAGATGCTGACGACTTGCGGATTCAGCTCGATCGCGGTGGTGCGCATGCGCAGCTTCTTGTGGCAGAACTTGGTGATCGCGCCCGCGCCCAGGCCCAACTGCATGGCGTGCCGCTTGGCCACGCCGGCCGGATCGACGAACAGCAGCCAGGCCATCATGCGCTGCACATATTCCAGCTCGATGTCGAACGGCTCGGCAATCTTCATCGAGCCTTGAATCCAGGGCGTTCCCAGATGCAGATACCGCACGTCGCCGTCGTCGGAGACGCTGACTTCGGGCAGTTCCACCGTGTCTTGTTTTCTCTTGGTCAAATCTTCACACCAGTCCATAGGGAGCCAGCGCCGCGCGCCAGGCATCCAGTTTCTTGTCGAAGCTCCACGACGCGTTGGCGGGACTCGTCGATGGCAGCCGCAGTGACGCGATTCTGTCATCGCCATGTAAACCCAGGCTGACCCGCACCGCCTTCGCGTAGCGAAAGCTCTCCCCTCCATTGTGGGCGATGGCGGCGAGTTGAGGGATCTGCCGATGCAGCGCGGCAAAATCATTCACCCTGGCATTGCGGATGTTGGCGTCCAGGCTGCCTTCACGCTCGCACGCCGAATACACGTCCCAGATACCGAGCCGCCGCTCCATCAGCCACTGGCAGCGCGATGGGTAGTCATCGCGGCCGGGCAACGGATGCTGCGGCCACAGCGCCGCCAGAATGCGCCAGAACTGGTTTTGCGGATGGCCGTAGTACTGCGCCGCGCGCAGCGACGCCACGCCGGGAAAACTGCCCAGCACCAGCACCCTGGTGCCGGCGCTCACCAACGGCGGCAGGCCCGCCAGTTCCGTGCTCTTCGCCTCAGCCATGCGCGGCCCTTTCGATCAGCGGTTGCAGCCGGGGCAGCGCCTGCACGGCATTGGCGGTGCTGACGCGGGCAAGCTCGCCTGCCGTCATTGCGCGCAGTTGCGCGAGCACGCCGGCGATGCGCGGCAATTGCACTGGTGAATTGCGCGCCTGCGGCACGCCGGCCTCGCGCTCGGCGGCGGTGACGTAGAGCCAATGCGGAGGCATGTCGGGCGAATCGGTTTCCACGACCAGGGCGTCCTGCGGCAACTGCCCGGCCAGGCGGCGCAGCTGCAGGGCCCGCTCGAAGGTCAGCGCGCCGCCAAAGCCCAGCTTGAACCCCATGCCGACAAACGCCCGGGCCTGCTGCAGGCTGCCGTTGAAGGCATGCGCGATGCCGCCCTGCACCGGCACCTCGCGCAGGTGCTTGAGCAGCCGGTCTGCCGAACGGCGCACATGCAGGATCACCGGCAGATCGAAGCGCCTGGCCAATTGGAGCTGCTCGCGGTACAACTGCTCCTGGCGGGCCGCATCCAGCCCCGGCACGAAAAAATCAAGCCCGATTTCACCGATCGCCACCAGCCGCCCGTCGCCCTCGGCGGCGGCCCGCTCCAGCTCCAGCGCCAGCGCCTTCACGTCGCCGTCCCCGGCGCGCGAGGTATACAGCGGATGAATACCCAGGCCGTAGCTGTCGCCCCAGCGATGCGCCATGTCGCGGCAGGCGCTCCAGTTGCCGCGCTCCACCGCGGGAATGACGCAGAGCCCGACGCCCGCCGCTCGGGATTCGGCGCGCATGCCGTCGGCATATTCCTGGCCCCCGTGCGCCACGAACTCATCGAGATGGCAGTGGGTGTCGATCCAGAACGCGGAAGATTCTGCAACTTGCATGAGGCGATGATGCCGCAGTTTTCACCCGCTGCGCCGGCACGGAACGACGCGGATGCCGCGAATGCGGCGTGCTCATGCGAAACCCCGGCGCGCGCTCTGTAAGACGGCATCCAATTCGGTGTGCGCCCACCCCCAATCCGTGCTACTGTGGCCTCAGAGTCATTCATCCAACCGCTTGGAAGAAAGCGCGTTGCCACGGCGGGTGCCGTGCAGCGGGCTTTCCGTGAAGGTGCCGCATGCCCCGGATCGCACGTTACAGCAGCTCCCGCCGCGACCCCGCTCCAGACGCCGGGGATGCGACTCGTGCCGCACCCGGACCCGACGCCGCTGCGCCCGCGCACAAGGAAACGCCGGAGATGGCGCAGATGCAGGGACGGGGCGCGCGCCGTCCATCCGCCGCATGGCTGCTGCTGATCCTGGTGCTGGCCGCGAATGCCGGGGTGTTCGGATACTGGTTCGCGCCATCGCGGCAGCCGCCCCAGCCTCAGCTCACCCAGAAGGATATCGACGATGCCGTGCTGCGCACGCTGAACACGCACGTCCTGCCTTCCCAGAGCGCGCGCGCCGCGGCCCGCATCGCCCCGTCCATCGTGCATGTCGTCGGATATGTGCGCACGCGCCGCGGCACCGAGATCGAGCGCGGCGAAGGCACGGGCGTGGTGGTGGTCGGCAACGGCACGATCCTGACCAACCTGCATGTGGTGCAGGGCTCGCGCCGCATCGAAGTGCAATTCGCCGACGGCACCACCTCCAATGCGAGCGTGGTCAACATCCAGCCCGAGAACGATCTCGCCGTGCTGCAGGCCGGCACCGTTCCCAAGGATCTCCAGCCGGCCGCCATGCGCACCACCGAAGGCTTGCAGGCGGGCGAGCAGGTCATCGCCGTGGGCTTTCCGTTCGGCATCGGCCCGTCGGTGTCCTCCGGCGTGATCTCCGGCCTCAAGCGCGAATTCCAGTCGCCCGAGGGCAAGCAGGTGCTGCGCAACCTGATCCAGTTCGACGCCGCCGCCAATCCCGGAAACTCCGGCGGCCCGCTGGTCACCATGGACGGCGAGGTCGTGGGCATCGTCACGGCGATCCTCAATCCGACAGCCGCCCGCACATCGCTTGGAATCGGCTTCGCGGTTCCCATCGAGAACGCCGCCAAGGCCGTTGGAGCACCGCCTTTCTGACCCCGTCACAACCACTGCCCGCGCTCGCCGCGCGCAAGGATGAACGCCATGGAGAACACACCACCACCCACCGCCGCCCTGATGGAACAGATCCTCTACGAGATCAAGCGCGTGGTCGTCGGCCAGGATCATTTCCTGGAGCGCGTGATGGTGGCGATCCTCGCGCGCGGGCATCTGCTGGTGGAAGGCGTTCCAGGGCTGGCCAAGACGCTGACGGTGAAGACGCTGGCTGGCACCATCGACGGCGGATTCCGGCGCATCCAGTTCACGCCCGACCTGGTGCCAGCGGACCTGATCGGCACCCGCATGTACAACCAGCGCACCGGCGAATTCAGCACCACGCTGGGCCCGGTCTTCACCAATCTGCTGCTGGCCGACGAGATCAACCGCGCGCCCGCCAAGGTGCAAAGCGCGCTGCTCGAAGTGATGCAGGAGCGCCAGGTGACGATTGCGGGCGAGTCCCATCGCGTGCCCCAACCCTTTCTGGTGATGGCCACGCAGAATCCCATCGAGACCGAAGGCACCTATCAGTTGCCCGAGGCGCAGGTGGATCGCTTCATGATGAAGGTGCTCATCGGCTACCCCGGCGAGGACGAGGAATTCGTGATCGCGCAACGCGCGCTCGCGCCCGCCGTGCAGGTACAGGCGGTGGCGACGACGGCGCAGCTCGCCGACCTGCAGCGCGCGGTGCGCGAGGTCTATGTCGATCCTTCGCTGCTGCAGTACGCCGTGCGCGTCGTGGCCGCCACGCGCAACCCCGGCGTGTACGGGCTCAAGGACCTGGCCGGCTCGGTTGCCTGCGGGGCCAGCCCGCGCGCGACCATCGCCCTGGCGGAAGGCGCGCAGGCGCTGGCCCTCATGCGGGGGCGCGGCTACGTATTGCTCGAGGACGTGAAGGAGCTGGCCCACGACGTGCTGCGCCACCGCATCACCCTATCGTATGAAGCGCTGGCCGATGCGCGAAGCGTGGATGCGCTGATCGACCAGATTCTGGTGCGCCTGCCGGCGCCGGCCCGTTCGCAGGAACCCGCCGCCAGGGAGGCGCGCCGTGCCTGAGCCCGCGCTGCCGCTGCCACCCGCCGCGCCGCGAGCGGCCGAGCTGCTTTTGCGGCGGCTTGAATGGCGCGTGCTCCGCCCGCTGGACGGCATGCTGCAAGGCGACTACCGGACGCTGCTTCGCGGCATGGGCATCGACCTGGCCGATCTGCGCGAATACCAGCCGCATGACGACGTGCGCCACATCGACTGGAACGTGACCGCGCGGCTTGGCGCGCCGCACGTGCGCGTGTTCACCGAAGATCGCGAGATGGCTGCATGGTTCCTGCTGGACCTCTCCGCATCGGTCGATTTCGGACCGCCGGGACATACCAAGCGCGATCAGATGATCGGCTTCGTGAGCGTGCTCTCGCGCCTGCTCACCCGGCGGGGAAACCGCGTCGGAGCCATCCTGCACGGCGGTGCGCACCAGCGGCCCGTGCTCCCCGCGCGCAGCAGCCGCGAGCACGTCCTGCGGCTGCTCCATTCGCTGATGCTGCATGGCGGGCACGAGGAAAAGACGCCCTCCGGCACCACGCGGCTGCAACCGCTCCTGCATATGGCCCACGGCGTTCTTCGCCGCCGCAGCGCCGTGTTCCTGGTGTCCGACTTCATGAGCGAGCCGGGCTGGGAGAGGCCGCTGTCCCTGCTCGCTCGGCGCCATGACGTGGTGGCCGTGCGCCTGCTGGACCCCCTGGAGCTGGAACTGCCCGACATCGGCCTCGTCTGGATGCGCGACCCCGAAACCGGCGAGCGCCTGCGGGTGGATACGCACGACGCGGGTTTCCGGCGCAGGCACGCACGGCTCACCGCCGAGCGCGAGGAGCAGTTGCGCGGCAGTCTGGCGCGGGCGGGCGTGGACACGCTGGAGCTGTCGACCGGCGACGACCTGCTCGAATCGATGCTGCGTTTCATGTCGCTGCGCGGCCTGCGCGCGCGGCGGCCGGCCATGCACCTGGCCACATTGCAATAGAGACACCATGGCGTTCCTCTGGCCTTCCCTTCTCTGGACCTTGCTGCTGCTGCCGCTGCTGGCGCTGCTGTACTGGCTGATCCAGCGCCGCGGGCGCGGCGCGGCCATCCAGTATCCGGCGCTCGCGCTCGCGCGCCAGGCCATGGGGGCGGGCGCGCTCATGCGCCGCCATGTGCCGCCGCTGCTGTTTCTCATCGGCATCGCGGCGCTGCTGCTGGCTGCGGCCAGGCCGATCGCCGTGCTCAGGCTGCCCGCCCAGCAGCAGACCATCGTCCTAGCGATCGACGTGTCCGGCAGCATGCGGGCCACCGACGTCGAGCCCAGCCGGCTGGAAGCCGCGCAGAACGCGGCCAAATCCTTCATCGCCGCGCTTCCGCGCAACGTGCGGGTGGGAATCGTCGCGTTCGCGGGAACGGCGCAGATCGCGCAGTTGCCCACCGTGAACCGCGATGACATCAACCTCTCCATCGACTCGTTCCAGTTGCAGCGCGGCACCGCCACCGGCAACGGGATCCTGATGTCGCTCGCGGCGATCTTTCCGGGCAGCGGCATCGATCTGGTGGCGCTCTCGGGCCGCGAGGGCCTGTTCGCGCGCGACCTCAACGACCTGATGCTCTCCGAATCCGGCGGCCAGCCGCCGGGCAGGCCGCCGGTGGCGCCGGGATCGTTCACCACGGCGGCCGTCATCATGCTCTCGGACGGCCAGAGCAACGCGGGCGTCGATACGCTGATGGCCGCGCAATGGGCCGCCGACCGCGGCGTGCGGGTCTATACGGTGGGCGTGGGAACGCCGGAGGGCACGGTCATCGAGTTCGAGGGCTGGTCGATGCGCGTGCGGCTCGATGAGCAAACGCTGCAGTCCGTGGCGAAGATGACCGACGCGGAATACTTCCACGCGGCATCGGCCGCCGATCTGCTGAAGGTCTACCAAACGCTGCACTCGCGCCTGGCGCTGGAGAAGAGGGAAACCGAAATCTCCGCGCTGCTCGCGCTCGCGGGCGCCCTGGTCGTCATCCTCGCCGCCGCGCTGTCGATGTGGTGGCATGGGCGCGTGCTGTAGCGGGCCGCGCCGCAGATTTCGCTATCAAAGATTTCCGGCCGCCAGCCGCAGCACCCGGTCGCAGCGCGCGGCAAGCGCCTCGTCGTGCGTCACCATCACGAAGGCGGTGCCGCGGTCACGCGCAAGCTGCAGCATCAGACCGAACACGCCGTCGGCGGTCTGCCTGTCCAGGTTGCCGGTGGGCTCATCGGCCAGCACGCAGGCTGGCGCGGTAACCAGCGCGCGCGCGATCGCCACGCGCTGGCGCTCCCCGCCCGACAGCTCGGCGGGGCGATGCAGCAGCCGCTGCCCCAGCCCCACCGAGGCGAGCATGGCATCGGCCTGCTGCAGGCACTGGTCCTTGGGCATGCGGCGGATGCGCAGCGGCATGGCGACGTTGTCGCGCGCGCTAAATTCCGGCAGCAGATGGTGGAACTGGTAGATGAAGCCCAGATGCTCGTTGCGCAGCCGGCCCTGCCGGTCGGCCGAGAGCCGGCCCATATCCTGCCCCTGGAGCTCCACCTTCCCGGAAGTGGGCGCGTCCAACCCGCCCAGCAGGTGCAGCAGCGTGCTTTTGCCCGAGCCGGACGCGCCGACGATGGCCAGCGTCTCGCCCGCATGCACGTCCAGGTCGACGCCGTTGAGCACCGTCACATCCAGACGCCCTTCGTGGAATCGCTTGGTCAGCCCGCGCGCGCGCAGCACCACCTGCCTGGCGGGGTTGTTCATCACGTCATTCATAGCGCAGCGCCTCGGCGGGATTCACACGGCTGGCGCGCCAGCTCGGATACAGGGTGGCCGCGAAGGCCAGGATCAGGGAGATGACGATGATCGGCGTGATGTCGCTGCTTTGCGGCTCGCTGGGCATCTTGCTGATGAGGTAGATATCCTTGGGCAGGAACGTGGTGTGCAGCAGCCTCTCGATGGCCGGCACGATGACGTCGATGTTGAAGGCGATCAGCAGCCCGAGCAGCAGCCCGGCGAAAGTGCCGATCACGCCCACCATCGCCCCCTGCACGACGAAGATGCCCATGATGCTTCCGGGACTGGCGCCCAGGGTGCGCAAGATGGCGATGTCGGCGCGCTTGTCGGTCACCGTCATCACCAGCGTCGAGACCAGGTTGAACGCGGCCACCGCGACGATCAGCGTGAGGATGATGAACATCATCCGCTTTTCCATCTGCACCGCCGCGAACCAGGTCTTGTTCTGCTGCGTCCAGTCGCGGATCAGCAGGTTGCCGGACAAGGTATGCGCCAGTTGCTGCGCGACTTCCGGCGCCTGATGCAGATCGCGGATCTTCAGGCGGATACCGGTCGGCCCCTCCAGCCGGAAGATTTTCTCGGCGTCGGAATGGTGCATGAACACCAGCGCGGAATCGTACTCATAGTGGCCCGAATTGAACGTGCCCGCCACCGTCATCTGCTTGATGCGGGGAACCACGCCGGCGGGCGTGACCTGCCCGGAAGGCGCGATCAGCGTGACCTGGTCGCCGGGGAAGACGCCCATGGACCGCGCCAGCTCGCTGCCCAGAATCACGTTGAAGCTGCCCGGCACGAGCGACTTCAGCCCTTCGACCTGGTCGGCTGCCAGATCGGTCACCTCGCCTTCGAGAGCCGGGTCGATGCCGCGCACCAGCGCGCCCTTGACCTCGTCCCCGCGCCCCAGAAGGGCCTGCGCCGAGACGAACGGCGCGGCGCCCACCACGTTCGGGTTCTCGCGCGCCTCGCGCAGCGTCAGCGGCAAATCGGGCATCGCGGCGCCCTGAGGCGCGAAGATCTCGATGTGCGAGACCACGCTGAGCATGCGGTCGCGCACTTCCTTCTGGAAACCGTTCATCACGCTGAGCACGATGATGAGCGCAGCCACCCCCAGCGCGATACCCAGCATCGACACACCCGAGATGAAGGAGATGAAGCCGTTGCGCCGCGTGGCCCGGCCGGCCCGGGTATAGCGCCAGCCGACCGACAGTTCGTATGGAATTTGCATGTTTTCGGAATCGTGACGCCAGCCGGAAAGTTGTGACCAATTGCCTCAATCCGGCTGGCTTGTGCGTAGGGATTGTGGCATCCCGGACAATAGACCCCATGTCGGACGCCCCCCATTTACTCATTCCCCTCGCCGCCAGCCCCTCGGCTGGCTGCCAGCAGGCGCTGCGCGACCTGTCCCTGCCGCACCTCGATCGCCTGCTCTCTCGCATGACCCCTGCCGGCATGGACTCCGGAGAGGAAACCGATTTCTCCCCTCCCCACGAACGCGCCCTGGCCCGCGCGCTGGGGCTTGCCTGCTCCGCCCAGGGCATTACCCCTTGGGCCGCATGGCGATTGGTCGAGGTCGGCGCCAAGGGGTCGGAATCGACAGCGTGGGCCTACATCACGCCCTGCCAGTGGCATGTCAGCGCCGATCACGTGACCATGCTGGACCCCGCGGCGCTGCGGCTCACGCCCGACTCGTCGCACGAGCTGCTGACGATCCTCGCGCCCTGGTTCGCCGAGGACGGCATCGATCTCTACATGGACGAGAACGACCCCGCGCGCTGGATCGCGCGCGGCGACGTGTTCGAAGGCGTGGCGACGGCCTCGCTCGACCGCGTGATCCAGCGCGATGTCCGCGCCTGGATGCCGCTGGCCGAAAACGCCGAGCACACGCGCCGCATCCACCGCCTGCAGACCGAGATGCAGATGCTGCTGTACACCCACCCGATCAACGATGCGCGCGCGCAGGCGAACCTCCCGCCGGTCAACACCTTCTGGCTGCACGGCGCGGGCCGCCTGACGGCGCCTCCACCGCTGCCGCAGGTGCCGCCGCGAATGCCGCTGACGCTGCGCGACCCGGCCCTGCGCGAAGACTGGCGCGGCTGGGCCGAGGCATGGCGCGCGCTGGACGCGGGCCCTGTTGCGGAGCTTGAAAAGCACGTGGCCTCGGGCGGCAGGGCGCTGCTCACGCTGTGCGGTGAAAACAATGCGCAGCAGTGGCAAAGCGTGGAGCCGGGATGGGGCCGGCGGATCAAGCGGCTCTTCACCAAGGCCCCGCGCCTGCAAGCCCTGCAAAAGCAACTATGAAAATCATTGCCCGGGATATTCCGCCCCGCGCCGTATGGGCGCTGGAGCAGGCAGGCGTGCATCCGCTGCTGGCAAGGCTGTATGCCGCGCGCGGCATCCGCTCCCACGAAGAACTCGACGACGCTCTGGCGCGCCTGCTGCCGCCGGCCGGACTGCGCGGCATGCGCGAAGCAGCGGCGCTCCTGGCCGACGCCATTGCCGCCGACAGGCGCATGGTCATCGTCGCGGACTACGACTGCGACGGAGCCACGGCATGCGCCGTCGGCGTGCGCGGCCTGCGCCTGCTGGGCGCGAAAAACGTGGACTACCTGGTGCCCGACCGGGTGGTCGATGGCTACGGCCTCACGCCGACCATCGCGCGGCGCGTGCACGAGCGCAACGCCGACGTGCTGGTCACCGTGGACAACGGCATCGCCAGCGTCGAAGGCGTTGCCGAGGCCAAGTCGCTGGGCCTGTCGGTGCTGGTGACGGACCACCACCTGCCCGGCCCGCAACTGCCGGCGGCGGACGCCATCGTCAATCCCAATCAGCCGGGCTGCGGGTTCGAAAGCAAATCGGCCGCGGGCGTCGGCGTGATCTTCTATGTGCTGATGGCGCTGCGCACCGAACTGCGCGAGCGCGGCGTGTTCGACAAGACGAGCCAGCCGCGCCTGGAGCCGCTGCTGCCCCTGGTGGCGCTGGGCACGGTCGCGGACGTGGTCAGGCTCGACAGCAACAACCGCAGGCTCGTCGCGCAAGGCCTCAAGCGGATTCGCGGTGGCCACATGCCCTGCGGCATCGCCGCGCTGTTCAAGGTGGCCGGCCGCAAGCCGGAGGAAGCGACCACGTTCGACTTCGGCTTCGGCCTGGGGCCGCGCATCAACGCGGCAGGCCGGCTCTCCGACATGACGCTCGGCATCGAATGCCTGCTCACCGACGATCCCGCGCGAGCCGCCGACCTGGCAGGACAACTGGATGCGATCAACCGCGAACGCCGCGAACTCGAGGGCGGCATGCGCGAGCAGGCCATGCTCATGGCCGAGACGCTGTTCGACGAAAGCGAGGAGCCGCCGCCCGCCATCAGCGTGTTCGACCCGGACTTCCACGAAGGCGTGGTCGGCATCGTCGCCTCGCGCCTGAAGGACAGGCTGCACCGCCCCACCTTCGTCTTCGCGGCCAGCAGCGCGCCGGGCAAGGAGCATGAGCTCAAGGGCTCGGGCCGCTCCATTCCCGGCTTCCATCTGCGTGATGCGCTCGACCTGGTCGCCAAGCGGCACCCAGGCGTGCTGCTGAAATTCGGAGGCCACGCGATGGCCGCCGGCTGCACCGTGGCCGAGGAATTCTTCGACGTGTTCGAGCACGCTTTCGCGCAGGTCGCGCAGGAATGGCTGGACGCCTCGACGCTCACGCGCAAGCTGGAGACCGACGGCCCGCTCGCACCCGAGTATTGCCGCGCGGAACTGGTGGACGTGCTGCACCGCGAGGTATGGGGCCAGGGCTTCGCGCCGCCCACGTTCAGCGAGGAAGTGCAGATCGTGAGCCAGCGCCTGGTGGGCGAGGCCAGGAATCACCTGTCCATCAAGCTGCTGCACCAGGGGCAGCCGGTGGACGCGATCTGGTTCGGCCACACCGAACCCCTGCCCGCGCGCGCCACGCTGGCCTTCCGGCTCGACGTGAACGAGTGGCGCGGCGAGCGCAAGGTGCAATTCCTGGTGGAGGGCTTCGAAGACCAGGACTAGCAGCAGCGCGCTCGCTGCGCACCCGGCTTCCCGCCGGGCGCGGCCACAACGTCTGCTTGCAATTTAGCCGGCCGATCCGGCATGCGGGACAACGCGGATGGTGCACGCCGCGCGATGCACTCATAAAATGTTCTCGTGCCTATTTCCATCACTCCACCTTCCCAGCTCAACGCCGACCTGCACTGCCACTCCGTCGTGTCCGACGGCACGCTCACACCGGAAGCCCTCGCGCAGCGGGCCAGCGCCAACGGCGTGCAGCTGTGGGCACTGACCGACCATGACGAAATCGGCGGCCAGCACCGCGCACGCGCGGCTGCCCATGCCAACGGCATGGACTATCTCACCGGCACCGAAATCTCGGTCACCTTTGCCGACAACACGGTGCACATCGTCGGCCTGGGCTTCGATCCCGATGACGAACAGCTCGCGCAGGGCCTGGCGCTCACGCGCGGCGGCCGTGGCGCGCGCGCGCGCGAAATATCCCGGCAACTGGAGGAGGCAGGCATTCACGACGCATATGAAGGCGCGCTCAAATACGTGGGCAACCCCGAGCTGATCTCACGCACGCATTTCGCGCGCCATCTGGTGGAGATCGGCGCCTGCCGCGATACGTCGGAAGTGTTCCGCCGCTTCCTCACCGAAGGGCACCCGGGCTTCGTGCCGCATCAATGGGCCTCGCTGTCCAGCGCGGTGCACTGGATCCGCGAGGCTGGCGGCATGGCCGTGATCGCCCATCCCGCGCGCTACCGCTTCACCGCGAACGAGGAATTCGCGCTGTTCTCCGAATTCAGGAAGCATGGCGGCGAAGGTGTCGAAGTGGTCACCGGCAGCCACACGCCTTCCGAATACGGCACCTATGCCGACATGGCCCGGGAGTTCGGCCTCGCGGCTTCGCGCGGCAGCGATTTCCACAGCCCGCAGGAATCACACACCGATCTGGGCGCCCTGCCGCCGCTGCCGCAGGGCCTCACTCCCGTCTGGGAACTGCTGGGGCATCGCATCCAGCGCCGCGCTGCCGCAGCGTGAATTCGCGCGCCCCACAGAAAGATTGCATACGCCATGGCACAGTACTTCGAAATCCATCCCGAGAACCCGCAGCCGCGCCTGCTCAAGCAGGCCGTGGCAATCCTTCAGGGCGGCGGCGTGCTCGCCGTGCCCACCGATTCAAGCTATGCGCTGGTGTGCCAGCTGGACGACCGCAACGCCGTGGACCGGCTGCGGCGCATCCGCCAGATCGACGAGAAGCACCATCTCGCGCTGCTGTGCCGCGACCTGTCGGAGCTGTCGAGCTACGCGCGCGTGGACAACCGCCAGTACCGCCTGCTCAAGCAGGCGACGCCGGGGCCGTACACCTTCATTCTCGACGCGACCAAGGAAGTGCCGCGCCGCGTGAGCCACCCTCAGCGCAAGACCATAGGCCTGCGCGTGCCCGACCGCAAGGGCACGCAGATGATCCTGGAGATGATGGGCGCTCCGCTGCTGGCCTCGACCTTCATTCCGCCAGGCGAGACGGAGCCGCTGAACGATCCCCAGGAAATCCGCGAGCGCTTCGAGAAGCTGATCGACGGCGTGGTGGATGCGGGTCCGTGCCCGCAGCAGCCCACCACGGTGGTCGATCTCACCCCCATGGAAAACGGCGGCGACGCCGTCGTCGTGCGTGAGGGCCGAGGGCCGCTCTCTGCCCTGGGGCTGTAGGAGCGCCTTCCCGTCCCGACGCGAGCGGGCACGCGAAATTCCTGGGCCGCGCCCAAGCAATTAGCGGTCCGCGCCATCGCCGCCCGCGCCGCTCTGACACAATGTCGGGGTGGACGCATCCAACCTTATTCAAACCATCCTGATCTACGCCCTGCCGGTGCTCTTTGCCATCACGGTGCACGAAGCGGCGCACGGCTACGTGGCCCGGCATTTCGGCGACAACACCGCGCTGATGATGGGGCGCGTCACCCTCAACCCGGTCAAGCACATCGATCCCATCGGCACCATTCTGATGCCGATACTGCTGTATCTCGCCACCTCGGGTGCCTTCCTGTTCGGCTACGCCAAGCCGGTGCCCGTGAATTTCTCGCACCTGCGCAACCCCAAGCGCGACATGATCTGGGTGGCCCTGGCCGGGCCTCTGTCAAACTTCCTGCAGGCGATCCTCTGGGCCGTGCTGCTCATCGTGCTGGTGGGTATGGGGGTGAACGAGCGCTTCTTCCTGGCCATGTGCAAGGCTGGCGTGGCGGTGAACCTGGTGATGTGGGCATTCAACCTGTTCCCGCTGCCGCCGCTGGATGGCGGCCGCGTGCTGATGGGGCTTCTGCCGTGGAAGCAGGCGCAGCAGCTCGGCCGCCTCGAGCCCTACGGCTTCTTCATCGTGATGGCTCTCGTCATCTTCGGCGTGGTGAGCTCGCTATGGCTGCGCCCGCTCATGTCGCTCGGCTATCTCACCATCGATTTCCTGATGACGCCGTTGCGCGCCCTTCTGCTGGGCTGATGCGCCACAATCTCCGGTCCGATACAGTTTCGAACTTCCGTTTTCTTCATCCCGTCCTTTCATGTCCGCTATCCGTTTTCTCTCCGGCATCACCCCCTCCGGCACCCCGCACCTGGGCAACTACGCGGGCATGATCCGCCCGGCCATCCGCGCGAGCAAGGCCCCGGGCGTGGAGAGCTACTACTTCCTGGCCGACTATCACGCACTGATCAAGGCTCAGGATCCCGAGCGCGTGCACCGCTCGACGCTGGAAATCGCGGCAAGCTGGCTGGCGGCCGGGCTCGACCCCGAGCACGTCACGTTCTACCGCCAGTCCGCGCTGCTCGAAATCCCCGAGCTGACCTGGCTGCTCACCTGCGTGACCGGCAAGGGCCTGCTCAATCGCGCGCACGCCTACAAGGCCGCCGTGGACAAGAACACGGAAGCAGGCCGCGAGACCGATGATGGCGTGAGCGCCGGCCTGTTCATGTATCCAGTACTGATGGCCGCCGACATCCTGATCTTCAATGCGCAGAAAGTACCGGTGGGCCGCGACCAGATTCAGCATATCGAGATGGCGCGCGACATCGCCTCGAGCTTCAACCACCTCTATGGCGAGCACTTCACGCTGCCCGAAGCGGTGATCGAGGAAAGCGTGGCCACGCTCGCGGGCCTGGATGGCCGCAAGATGAGCAAGAGCTACGACAACACCATCCCGCTGTTCACGCCGCGCGAGCAGCTCAGGAAGCTGGTGGGCGGCATCGTGACCGACTCGCGCACGCCCGGCGAGCCCAAGGAGACCGAGGGCTCGGCGCTGTTCCAGATGTATCAGGCCTTCGCCAGCCCCGAGGAAACCGAAGCCATGCGCAAGGCCTATGCCGCAGGCATTTCCTGGGGCGACGCCAAGCAGGCCCTGTTCGAATGCATCGACCGTGAAGTCACGCCCATGCGCGCCGCCTACGATGATCTGATCGCTCACCCCGAGAAGGTGGAAGCCGCGCTGGCCATCGGCGAGGAACGCGCGCGCGCTCAGGCCGCGGCCTTCCTTGTGCGGCTGCGCGACGCCGTGGGCCTGCGCAGGCTCAGCGCTCCGCAATCCAGGAAATCGGCCAAGGAAACCAAAGCCGTGCTGCCAAGCTTCAAACAATACCGCGACAGCGACGGCAAGTTCTATTTCAAGTTCGTGGCGGCCGACGGCGCGCTGCTGCTGCAAAGCACCGGCTTCACCGCCCCCAAGGAAGCGGGCCAGGCCATCGCCCAGTTGCAAAAGAACGGCGCCGCAGCGCTCGCGGACATCGCCCGGCATCTGGCGGACGTTCCGGGCGTCGAGCCGGCACAAGTGGAGGCGGCGCTCAATACACTCCTGGATGCACGATAAAAAGCATCCCCCTCACGTTCTCATGCAAAAAGGAGCATTGTCGTAACTGACAGTGCTCTTTTTTTACTTGAAACCATTCCCCGCCACCCCAGCTAATCAAGCAGTCATTAGCAAGGAGCGAAGAGCAGTTAACAAGTGTCAATTACGTTACTCAACCGCTCTCCCAAGGCTTTCAGCTTCCTATACTTCCAATAGTTTTTCTAATGAATTGCCAGCAAGGATTTCCATGCGCATTGTGGCTTTGGATGATGATGCACTCCAACTGGAGTTGTTCAAGCGCGCCATAACCGACATGGGGCACTCGTGCCATACGTATCAAACAGGCGCGGCGCTCATGAAGGATATGCGCCGCGATACGTTCGATCTGCTTTTGGTGGACTGGCATCTGCCGGACACGTCCGGCCCAGAGGTCGTGCGCTGGGTACGAAAGCATGTGGGGCTCGATCTTCCCATTCTTTTCGTCACCAGCCGCCAGGAAGAGCGCGACATCGTCGAGGGCCTCGACTGCGGCGCCGACGACTTCATGGTCAAACCCGTGCGTGTCGGTGAGCTCACGGCGCGGGTAGGCGCCCTGCTGCGCCGCGCCTACCCCGCGGCGGTCAACGAGGTGCTTGAATTCGGCCGCTATCGTTTTCTGCATGAAACGCGCACGCTGGAAATGGACGGCAAGCCCGTGGAGCTGAAAAACCGCGAATACGACCTTGCGCTGTTCCTATTCCAGAACATGGGTCGTCTACTTTCTCGCGATCATTTGCGTGAAATCATATGGGGTCAAACTAGCGATGTAATTTCGCGCTCGCTTGACACACATATTTCACGCTTGCGCAGCCAACTTGATCTTCGTCCAGATAACGGCTACATCGTGACAGCAGTTTATGGAATGGGGTATCGTTTCGAGGCAGTCAAGCCACGCAGTGAAGACACTCTGGTCTCTATATAACCCCAGAGAACGCTTTCCCCAGGAAACCAGGCGCTGTGCTGGATTGACAGGCTGATTGCACAATAGCGGCAGTTGCCGGTTATTCATGTTCTCTGGGAGGAAAGTACTGTGGCACCTTTGCTGCGCCATTCACCGCCGCAATTACTCGCGCTCGCCCTGGTTTCTGCCTTGGTGATGCCTCTGGGCGCGCGTGCAGATTCCCAAGGGTTCATCAACCACCGGATCGCCAAGGGCGACACGCTGGAACATATTGCCGCGCAGTTCTACGGCAACGTGAACCTGTGGCCGCAACTGCAGAGCTTCAACCAGATCCCGGATCCCAAGCGCCTGCAACCAGGCTCCACGCTCCGGGTCCCCGTGAAGTACATGCCCGAGCAGACCGCCGAGGTGAGCTTCGTGCAAGGCAAGGCCACCGTTGTGGCAGCCGGCTCGACGGCGGAGGAAACGCCGCTGCAGCCGGGCCAGAAACTGCAGGAAGGCGCCGCCATCAAGGTGGCTCCCGACTCCTTTGTCACCGTCAAGCTCGCGGATGGCACGCTGATCCGCATCCAGGCCGAATCGGACGTTCAACTCAAGCAGCTGCGCCGCAAGGGCCGCAGCGGCAGCCTGCAGTCGGTGCTGGAGATGCAGCGCGGCAGCGTCAACTCCACCGTGGGAGCCGAGCCCGATCCGGCGCGCGGCTTCGAAGTGCGCACTCCGAAGGCCACCACCAGCGTGCGCGGAACCAGCTTTGACGTGATACTGACGAACGAAGGCAGCGCCCTCACCTCCGTCAGCCGCGGCACGGTGGCAGTGCAACCACGCGAGACCGCGAGCCGGCCCGAGCAACAGGGCGCCGCCGACGCGGCGCTGGTCCGGCAGGGCCACGGCATCGCCGTGAGCAGCGACGGCAGGCTCGGCGAGGTGCGAGCGCTGTTGCAATCCCCCGATCTCGAGCAGATCCCCGCCACCCTGGAAGATGCGAACTTCCTGAGCTTTCAGCTTCCGGCCGTCGCCAGCGCGAGCGCCTACGAGGTGCTGGTCGCGCGGGACGAATCGATGTCCCAGGTGCTGCGCAGCGGCGTGTTCAAGACCTCTCAGGTGCGCATGAAGGGAATCGAGGACGGCGAGTACTATCTCGCGGCACGCGCCATCGACAGCCAGGATCTCCCCGGCATGCCCGCGCTTCGCAAGATCAGGGTGAAGACCCAGCCGCCGCCGCCCCTCTATCAGCAGCCGGCGCCGGGCGCGACCACTTCGCGCACGTCGGGGCAGTTGCTGTGCACGCGCGTGAGCAGCGCGCAAGCCTATCGCATCCAGGTGGCTGCCAACGCGGACGGCTTTGCCACGCCGCTGATCGATGAAGTGCGCCACGGCGAATGCGATATGCCGCTTGCCGCGCTCGAACCCGGCAGCTACCAGTGGCGCGCGGCAAGCATCCGCATGCTGGCCGACGGTACTCCCGACCAGGGGCCATTCTCCATCCCGCAGGGCTTCAAGCTGGCCAACAGTCCCACGGCGCTCGATATCTCGGCACTGAGTTCGTCCAGCGACATTCCTGGTATTCATCTGCAATGGCCCGGCGAGCCCGGCCAGACCTACCGGATCCAGTTGTCGCGCACGGAAGATTTTTCGGATCTCGTGGCCGATCAGCCGCTCGACAAGCCCGAATGGAACTTCACCGACGTGAGGCCCGGCGAATATTTCGTGCGTATCGAGACGCATGACACGGCGACAGGACTGCAAAGCCCCTTCTCCGCCGCACGGCAGGTGCGTGCGGCGGCTGAAGTGCGGAGCAATGATGGCCTGCCGATCACGTCCTCGGATGGCGAACCGCTTTCACGGCGCTGATCCGGCAACGCCTGCGCATGACGCTTTTCCGCGCAAATAGCCGCGCGCAGCTGCAGCGGCGCGAATGGTCGCTGCTTGCGATCGTGTTGCTGTGCCTGGTCAGCTGGGCATGCGTGACGGATGCGCTGCAGCGCATCGACCATCTGATCCACGACGTGGGCGGGCGCCTGCACGCGCCGCAGGCCAGATCCGACATCGTCATCGTCGCCATCGACGACCGCAGCATCAACGCCATTGGCCGCTGGCCCTGGCGGCGCGCGCTGCACGCGCAACTGCTGGATACGATCTCGGAGCAGTCTCCGCTGGCCATCGGCCTGGACGTATTGTTCAGCGAAGAAGATGAGGACTATCCCGGCGACGACATGGTGCTCGCGCAAGCCATCGCGCGAAACGGCCACGTGGCGCTGCCGCTCACGCGGCGCAGCGACACGCTGCGGGCGGCATTCGACACACCCGTGGAAATCATCCGCGAAGCCGCGGCGCAGTTGGGCCACGTGCACGTACAGGTTGATTCCGACGGCGTGGCGCGCAAGCTCTATCTCTTCGAGGGGCCTCGGGAATCGCCACGCCCGCACTTCTCCATGGCCGTGCTCTGCGCCGCAGGCGCGCTGCAGCAGGGCTGCGAAGGCATTGCCCCGCCGCCCGACTCCGAGCACTGGGTGCAGGAGCAACTGCGCGTGATCCCGTTCGCCACAGGCGCTCCGGACAAGCCGGCATTCACCACCTACTCGTATATCGACGTACTGATGAAGCGCGTGCCCGCGGACGCATTCCGCGGCAAATACGTGCTCGTCGGCGCAACGGCCACGGGCCTGGGCGACATGTTCGCCGCGCCCGTGGCGCCGGAGTCGGACCGGATTCCCGGCGTGGAGCTGGTCGCGCACGTGCTGAACTCCCGCATCAATGACATCCGTATCTCGCCCGCGCCCCTGTCCTGGAACCTCGCCTTCAACCTGATTCCCGTGGCGGCGGCGCTGGTCGCCGTGCTGCTGCTCGGCCCGTTCGCGGCGCTGATGGCTTGCGGAGTCATGTTCATCATCATGCTGATCGCCGGCGCGGGCACCGCGCTCGCAACCGGCTGGCAGTTCTCGCCCGCATCGGGGATGGTGGGGGTTCTGCTTTGCTACCCACTCTGGAGCTGGCGGCGCCTTTCCTCCGCCGCCATGTTCCTGCGGCAGGAAATGCACGATCTGGTGCAGGATGGCATCACGCTGCCCACGCAACTGCCGCCGCGCATCTCCCGCCTGCTACCCAGCGACTTCCTGGAGCGCCGCATCCACGCCGTGGAGCAGGCCTCGCAGCAATTGCGCGAGCTGCACCATTTCGTCAGCGACAGCCTACGCCAGCTGCCCTCGCCCACCTTCGTATGCGACAGCCTGGGCGTGATCACACTGGCCAATGCCGCCGCAATGCGCATGGTCGAGGACACCACGGACGACCCCGTGAACCACTCGCTCGCCGAATTGCTCAGCGACTTCGTGCACATCGAAACCGGCGCGGCGCTGCTGCCGCTCAATCCGCTGAAATGGACCGACGTACCCACCCAGCAGGAATGCCGGGACGACCAGGGCCGCTATTTCCTGTTCCTGTGCAAGCCGTTTGCCGCCAACTCCAATGCGGGCTGGCTCATCACGCTGGTCGACCTCACCGACATGCGCCGAGCGCAAAAGCAGCGCGACGAAGCGCTGAACTTCATCTCGCACGACATCCGATCGCCCAACGCATCCATCATCACGCTGCTCGAGATGCACCGCGAATACCCGGACCAGGTACCGCTCGGCGAGCTGCTGCCGCGCATCGAGCGCTATGCGCAATCCTCGCTGTCGATGGCCGAGGGCTTCGTGCGCCTGGCCAGCGCGCAGTCCCAGACCTACAGTCTCGCCGTCTTCGATCTGGCAGCCCTGCTCGAGCAGAGCGTGGACGACGCCTGGGCCGCGGCCCAGGACCGGCAGGTGCAGGTGCGCATCGCCAGCAAGCCCGATGCCGCGCCATGCTGGGGCGACCGCAGCATGCTCAGCCGCGCCATCGGCAACGTGATGAGCAACGCGCTCAAGTTCAGCCCGCCCCACTCCGTCGTGCACTGCAGCCTGCTGCCGCACGGCAATGAATGGGTCATCGGCATCCGGGACGAAGGTCCGGGCATCCCCGCCGACAAGCGCGCCTCGCTGTTCCAGCCGTTCCGCCGCCTGCACGAGGGCAGCCACCCCGGAGTGCAGGGCATAGGCCTGGGCCTCGCCCTGGTGCACACGGTGATCGAACGCCATGGCGGACAGATCGACGTGATCAGCGAGCCCGGCGAAGGCACCGAATTCCGGCTGCATCTGCCCGCAAGCATGCCTGACAGCACTTGACCATCCTCGTCATCGCACGCTTTTCATCCAATGCGGGGGACGCACGACGCCGCGACGCGGTTTTCCGGCCCCGAAAACGAAAAAGCCCCAGAACATTTCTGTTCTGGGGCTTGTCGTCTGGTGCGGCTGGCAGGAATCGAACCCACGACCCCTTGGTTCGTAGCCAAGTACTCTATCCAGCTGAGCTACAGCCGCTGAAGCATCGAATTATATACAGTTTTTTGATGTTCGAAAGAAAAACGCCATCTTTTTGAAAGAGCGCTGGCCAGCCGCCGTTTGCGAAGACCATCGTCTGCTTTCAGCGTTGCCCAATTCATAGTGCTTGCAAACACTATTGAAAACCAACGATGATTCAACCACAACCAAGGAAGACATGCGCCGCCTGCGATGCGGCCCAAAGAGCGTGAGTACCAAAGAAGAGATGACGGATGCCCGAGCCACCCCGCCCGCCGTGTCGCCCTCGGGGGCGATGTGGGAGCAATTGTTCCACCGCAGCTCCAAACCCGGCCTGAGCCTGCAGGGACAGATCCGCGAGATGATGGTGAGCGCGATCCTCACCGGCGTGCTCACACCCGGCGACCCGGTTCCCTCCAGCCGCGAGCTGGCGCGCCACCTGGGCGTGGGACGCATCACCGTGGTGCTGGCCTACCAGCAGCTCACCGAAGAGTCCTTTCTCGTAAGCCATCAGCGCAAAGGGCATTTCATCCACCCCGACGTGCTGCAGGGCCGTACACCGCAAGCGCCTCCCGCGCCGGATGCGGACGGCGAAGAAAGCGCGGTCACGCCGGCCGACTGGGGCCAGCGCCTCTGGCTGCGGCCCAGCGAGCAGCGCAGCATCGTCAAGAACGAGAACTGGCAGAGCTTTCCCTATCCGTTTCTCTACGGGCAATTCGACAAGGACCTGTTCCCCACCGCCGCATGGCGCGAGTGCTGCATCAAGGCGCTGAGCGTGCTCGACATCCACCAGTGGGCGCCCGACCTGATCACGCGCGATGACGACAGCCTGATCCATCAGATCCAGACCAAGATCCTGCCCAGGCGCGGCGTGTGGGCATCGCCGGACGAAATCATCATCACCGTGGGAGCGCAGCACGCGCTGTACATGGTGGGCGATCTGCTGCTGCGCGACGATTCCAGCGTGGGCATGGAAGACCCCGGCTACCCCGACGCGCGCAACATCTTCTCGAGCCGCACCTCCCAACTGAAGTTCCTGCCCGTCGACGGCAGCGGACTGCCGCTGTCCGGCGAGTTGTGCGACCTGGACTACCTCTACGTCACGCCCAGCCATCAATGCCCCACCGGCGTGACCATGCCGCTGGAGCGCCGCCACGCGCTTCTGAACATGGCGCAGGAAGAGGACTTCATCCTCATCGAGGACGACTACGAAAGCGAAAGCAGCTTCGACGACCAGCCGATTCCGGCGCTCAAGAGCCTGGACCGCAGCAACCGCGTGATCTACATCGGCAGCCTCTCCAAGAGCATGGCGCCCGGCCTGCGCGTGGGCTACATCGTCGCCGCACCCGAGCTGCTGCAGGAGCTTCGTGCGCTGCGGCGCCTGATGATCCGGCACCCATCCACGTTCATCCAGCGCACGCTGGCGATGTTCATCTCGCTCGGCCACTACGAGTCGCAGCTGCGCAAACTGGGCGCCGCGCAGAAAGAGCGCCATGCCGCGCTGGTCGCGGCCATGGCGGAACATCTGCCCGAATGCCGCATCACACCGGTGCGCGGCGGCGGATCATGCTGGGTGCAGTTGCCCGATCACGTATCCGCCCGCGAGCTCGCCGTGGTGGCGGCGGAACATGGCGTACTGGTCGAGCCCGGCGACATCTTCTTCCAGTCGCCGGTCGCACCCGGCAACTTCGTGCGGCTCGGCTACCAGTCCATTCCCACCAGCAAGATCACGCAAGGCGTCCAGGCGCTGGCCGAAGCCATGCGCGGGATCGGGCGTCCGGCCGCTTGAACGCGCGGGCGGCGCACGGCCGCTCAACCCAAAGACCCCACGCTTCCCCTCTGCCCCCCAAGAAGGTGTTTTGCTTGGGGCGACCCAACAACAAAAAGCCGCCGACGCACTCCGGCGCCAGCGGCTATCCACCGGGCAGGGCAAGCGGCCTCAACCCTTCCTGAACTTGGCCTGCTTGTAGTTCACAGGCACGCGCTCCGGCACTGCCTTGCCACCATTCACCAGATGGCGGATGAAGTAGGCCGCCAGCAGGATCGCCAGGCTCGCCACCCCCAGCATCAGCGGCGTGCGCTGCTCCGGAATGAAACCCATCGCCACCACGATGGCCAGCATGCCGCCGATGGCCAGCCATGTGAGGTACGGAAAACACCACATGCGCACCTTCAGCAGATGCGGCGCCTCGCGTTCCAGGCGCTTGCGCAGGCGCAGTTGCGAGACGGCGATCAGGATGTACACGAAGATCGCCACCGTGCCATACGAATTCACCAGAAACGCGAACACCGTGTCCGGCGAGACATACGACATCACGATGGCGCCGTAGCCGAACAGCGTGGCCATCAGAATGGCCCGCACGGGCACCCCGTTCCTGCTGACCTTGGCCAGGGCCTTGGGCGCGTCGCCGCGCCTGGTCAGCGCAAACAGCATGCGCGACGATGCATACAGGCCCGAGTTCAGCGCCGACAGCACGGCGGTCAGCACGATGGCGTTCATGATCTGCGCGGCGGCGGGCACGCCCATGGCGTTCAGCGCGCTCACGTAGGGAGTGGCGATTTCCCTGGAGTTCCAGCGCACCAGGCAAGCAACCAGCAGCACCGATCCCACATAGAAGACCAGCACGCGCGCGATCACCGAATTGGTGGCCTTGGCAACCGCCTTTTGCGGCTCGGCGGTTTCGGCAGCGGCGATCGTCACGATCTCGGCGCCAAAGTAAAAGCCCGTGGCAGCGACCGCACCGGTCAGAACGGGAATCCAGCCATTGGGCGCGAAGCCGCCGTGCTGCGTGAGATGGGCCACCTGCAGGCCATGCGCGCCGGGCGTCCAGCCCAGCACGTGAACACCGGCGATGAACAGGAACACGACGATCGCGGCCACCTTGATCGAGGAGAACCAGAACTCGAACTCGCCAAACGACTTCACCGACACCAGATTGGTCAGCGTGAGCATCACCAGCAGCACGAGGCTGATGATCCAGCCATCGACGCCCGGCATCCAGTAGCGCAGCAGATCGGCGCCCGCCACGGCTTCGAGCGCCACCACGATCACCCAGAAATACCAGTACATCCAGCCGGTCAGAAAGCCCGCCAGCCTCGACAGGCCCGGGCGGTCGGCGAACGCCTCGCGCGAATACTCGTAGAACGAGCCGCCGCCAGGCATGGCGCAGGCCAGCTCGCCCAGCATGCGCATCACCAGCACGACCAGCAGGCCGGTGATCAGAAAGGAAATGACGGCAGCCGGGCCGGCCTGCCTGATGACGACGCCGCTGCCGATGAAAAGCCCCGCGCCGATCACGCCGCCGAGCGCGATCATGGTCATGTGGCGCTCTTTCAGGCCCGTGGACAGGCCCGATGAGGAAGATTGGGATCCGATCACGAAATGTCTCCTGTTCTCTTTTTCGAGGCACGGCCATGCAATGCGCCGCGGCCCGCCTTCAACGGCGGCCAGCGCGCCCGGTTCCGGAATCTGCGTCCGGTTGATCCGGTTGAATATGTGCCGTGCAAGCGCCGCGTTGCCCTCCACGCGGCGGTGTGAAATCCGGGCGCGGCTCAGAACGTGTTCACGATCTCCTCGCGCCGCGACAGCGGCTTTGCG
>NZ_JBEBOW010000031.1:0-29192 GCF_040396215.1 Diaphorobacter ruginosibacter
AGGCCCGCGCCTGCCGCGCGGACGCGATCAGCCCTCGTCCGCGCCGCGGTGCTCGTCCAGCCCCAGCTCCTGGATCTTGCGGGTAATGGTGTTGCGCCCAATGCCAAGGCGCTGGGCGGCCTCCATGCGGCGGCCATGGGTTTCATGCAGGGCCGTGCGGATCAGGCGCGACTCGAAACGGCGCGTGAGAATGTCCCACACTTCCGGGCGGCCTTCGCGCAGCAGCTCCTTGGCCTCGACTTCGAGGTTCTGCTCCCAGCCCGCGCCCGGCGCATGTCCGTCCGCTGGCGCGACAGCCCCCGCGCCGCCGCCGAAACCATTCACCGTGTGGCCTGGCCCGGGCGATGCGAGCGCCGGCACGGACGCCTCCGGTGACTCCCGCTCGGCCTGCTGCAAGACGCCCGGGCCAATACCGCCCGACAGTGCCGGCAACACCGCATCCGGCACCCCAGAGGCGGGTGGCGCGTTGAGCACTTCCGGCGGCAGGTCCTGCACCGAAATCACCTGCGCCGGGGCCATCACGCTCAGCCAATGGCAGATGTTCTCGAGCTGCCGCACGTTGCCCGGGAACGGGAACGCCTCCAGCCGCGCGAGCGCCGCCTCGGATATGCGTTTGGGCTCCACGCCCAGCTGGCGCGCGCTTTGCTGCAGGAAATGCCGCGTGAGCATGGGCACGTCCTGCTTGCGCTCGCGCAGCGCCGGCAGGCGCAGGCGGATCACGTTCAGGCGGTGGAACAGGTCTTCGCGGAAGGCGCCGTCTTTCACGCGGTGTTCGAGATTCTGATGGGTCGCGGCGATCACGCGCACGTTCGACTTGACTGCCGAATGTCCGCCCACGCGGTAGAAGTGGCCGTCCGACAGCACGCGCAGCAGGCGCGTCTGCAAATCGAACGGCATGTCCCCGATTTCATCGAGGAACAGCGTGCCGCCATCGGCCTGCTCAAAGCGTCCGCGGCGCTGCGCCTGCGCGCCGGTGAACGCGCCGCGCTCATGGCCGAACAGTTCGCTCTCGAGCAGGTCCTTCGGAATGGCCGCCGTGTTGATCGCCACGAACGGCCCGTTCGCCACCGGCGAATGCTTGTGCAGGGCGCGCGCCACGAGCTCCTTGCCCGAGCCCGACTCGCCGGTGATCAGCACCGTGACCGAACTTTGGCTCAGACGGCCGATCGCGCGGAACACGTCCTGCATCGCCGGCGCCTGCCCCAGGATTTCCGGCGCATGGGTCTGCCGGTCCTCTGCGACCTGCTCGCGCTGGCTTTCCTCGACAGCGCGGCGGATCAGTTCCACCGCCTTGGGCAGGTCGAAAGGCTTGGGCAGATATTCGAAGGCGCCGCGCTGCAGCGCGGAAACGGCGGAATCGAGGTCCGAATACGCCGTCATGATGATGACCGGCAGGCCCGGCTGCATCTCGCGCAGTTTTTCAAGCAGTTGCAGGCCCGAGCCGCCCGGCATGCGGATGTCGCTGACCAGCACCTGCGGGCCGCTGTGTTCCGAGTCTCCCGCCGCGATGTCGGCGAGCGCGTCCAGGACCTCACGCGGATGCGAGAAGCTGCGCGTGGGCAGGTTGTCCCTGGCCAGCGCCTTCTCCAGGACGAAGCGGATCGAGGGGTCGTCGTCTACTATCCAGATCGGCTTCATGTGTATCTACTTCCTTGTTGAAAGGGTCATTCGTACCCTGTTGATTCCCAAGGACCTCAAGGCAGTGGAATGAGGATGCGAAAGTCGGTGCGTCCTGGAACGCTGTCACATTCAATCAGGCCGTGGTGGCGCTGCACGAAAGTCTGCGCAAGCGTCAATCCCAGGCCCGAACCGCCATCCCTGCCCGTGACGAGAGGATAGAAGATCCGCTCCTTGATCGCCTCGGGCACACCTGGTCCGTTGTCGATCACATGCAAATCCAATGCCAACCGGTATCGCTGGCGACCAAATGTTACCTGCCGGGCCACGCGCGTGCGCAGGGTGATCTCGGCATCGCCCGCCGCGATGCGTTCGGCCAGCGCCTGCGCGGCGTTCTGCACGATATTCAGGAGCGCCTGTATGAGCTGCTCGCGGTCGCCTCGGAATTCGGGAATCGAGATGTCATAGTCGCGCCGGATCTCCAGCCCACGCGGAAATTCCACCAGCACGAGCGAGCGCACGCGCTCGCAGACTTCGTGGATGTTCACGTCGCCGACCTGCTGGGGATGGCGGTGCGGCGCAAGCAGCCGGTCCACCAGGCTCTGCAGCCGGTCCGCCTCGTGGATGATGACCTGCGTGTATTCCTCGAGGTCGCGCGACGGCAGCTCCATCTCCAGCAACTGCGCCGCGCCGCGGATTCCGCCCAGCGGGTTCTTGATCTCGTGAGCGAGGTTGCGGATCAGTTCCTTGTTGGCCAACGCCTGTTCGCGCAGCCGCTCCTCGCGGTCCTGCCGGGCCTGCGCCTCGAGCGGCCAGCATTCGATCAGCACCTCGCCGCCCTGCTCCAGGCTGGAGAGGTTCACGTGCACCGGCAATGGATCGTGCGGAACGCGGCGCAGGCCGGACTCGAACCTGAGCGCGGAAAAATCCCGCTCGGCCGCTGCCGCCAGGGCGTTGCGCACAATGCCCGGGTCGGTGAAGAAACTGCAGAAATCCACGCCTTCGAGCATGCGGCGCGACTGGCCCAGCGCGGTCTCCAGCGCCGCATTGGCAAACAGCACCGCGCCATCCGGGCCGAGCACCGCCACCAGCGTGGAGACGAGGTCCAGAGGCTGGTAACGCTCGCTGCCACTGCCCCCGGCGGGGTGAAGTTGCGGGTGCGGCTCGGCAGGCCGGGACGTTTTGTTCAATGGGTCGGAAGCCACTTTGCCATGCTCATCTCAGCCGGGCCAGCTCACGCTTGATGCCCTCCACATCGGCCTCGGCGCGAGCGAGGTTGGCCTTGATCTCGGCCGTGCGCTCTATCCATCCCTGCGGGTTGCGCATCTCCAGCGCCGTGCGCTGGGGAAAGCCGTCGTTGTATTCCTTCTTGAGATCTTCGTAGCGGGCCTGCGCCTTGCGCAGCTCTTCCTCCAGAATGGCGCGCGCATCCGAGTCGCGCGCCTTCTGGTCGGCCGAACCTACCTTGGGCGCGCTCGATGCAGCGCCCGACGAAGCAGCGGACGCGCCGCGCGCCGCCGGCGCGCCGCCGGATGCCGGGCGGGAGCCTTGCACGATGGTGACATTGCCACCTTCGACCACCTTGCAGCCGCGCTCCTTGGCCTGGGTGGCGTTGTTGGTGTATTCGTTGCCGCAGCGATAGATGCGGTCCTGCGACCATGCCATGGGCAGCAATGCCACCGTGGTGAAGAGAGCAACCAGTGTTTCTTTCATGTATTCCTCGCGCGACAGTCAGCTCTGCGTGGCCTCCGGGTGAACGTGAAACGTGTAGCCAATCGCAACCTGCAGACGATAACAGACCATGTCGTCAAAGACCCCAAAAGGCCACGATCGTTCCTCCGGAACCGTTGCACCAATGAAAAAAGCGGCCCGCAAGCCGCTTTGCTGAACAGTGAGGCGGGCGGCCGCGGAAACTCGACGTCCCGGCAACCCGCTCCGGCTGGCTTACAGCGAGTAGTACATGTCGTATTCGACGGGGTGCGGAGCCATGCGGAAGCGCTGCACCTCGGTCATCTTCAGGTCGATGTAGGCATCGAGCATCGCATCGGAGAACACGCCACCCTTGGTCAGGAAGCTGCGATCGGCATCCAGCGCTTCCAGGGCCTGATCGAGGCTGTGGCACACGGTCGGCACCAGCTTGTCTTCTTCCGGCGGCAGGTGATAGAGGTCCTTGGTCGCGGCTTCGCCCGGATGGATCTTGTTTTCCACACCGTCCAGACCCGCCATCATCAGCGCCGAGAAGCACAGGTACGGGTTGGCCAGCGGATCGGGGAAGCGCGCCTCGATGCGGCGGCCCTTGGGGTTGGCCACATAGGGAATGCGGATGGAAGCCGAGCGGTTGCGCGAGCTGTAGGCCAGCTTCACGGGCGCCTCGAAACCGGGCACCAGGCGCTTGTAGCTGTTGGTGCCGGGATTGGTGATGGCGTTCAGCGCGCGTGCATGCTTGATGATGCCGCCGATGTAGTACAGGGCGAACTCGGACAGGCCGGCATAGCCGTCACCGGCGAACAGGTTCTTGCCGTCCTTCCAGATGGACTGGTGCACGTGCATGCCCGAGCCGTTGTCGCCGGCATAGGGCTTGGGCATGAAGGTGGCGGTCTTGCCATAGGCATTGGCCACGTTCCAGATCACATACTTCATGACCTGCGTCCAGTCGGCGCGCTCGACCAGCGTGCTGAACTTGGTGCCGATCTCATTCTGGCCCGCGCCCGCCACTTCGTGGTGGAACACTTCGACCGGGATGCCCATCGATTCGATGATCAGCGACATTTCGGCGCGCATGTCCTGCGTGCTGTCCACGGGAGGCACCGGGAAGTAGCCGCCCTTGACGGTGGGGCGATGGCCGCGGTTGCCCGTCTCGAACTTGGTGCCGGTGTTCCAGGGCGCTTCGTATTCTTCGATCTCGAAGCCCACCTTGCCGGGTTCATTGGTCCAGCGCACGCCGTCGAAGATGAAGAATTCGGGTTCCGGGCCGAAGAAGGCGGTGTCGCCGAGGCCGGACGCCTTCAGATAGGCTTCGGCGCGCTTGGCGATGGAGCGCGGGTCGCGGTCATAGGCCTTGCCGTCCGACGGCTCCACCACGTCGCACTGCAGGAACAGCGTGGTTTCCTCGAAGAAAGGATCGATGTTGGCCGTGCTGGGATCGGGCATGAGCTGCATGTCCGAGGCTTCGATGCCTTTCCAGCCTGCCACGGAAGAGCCGTCGAAAGCGTGGCCCGATGTGAACTTGTCTTCGTCAAAGTGCGAGACAGGTACGGTCACGTGTTGCTCTTTGCCGCGAGTGTCGGTGAAACGGAAGTCGACGAACTTGACTTCATTTTCTTTCACCATGTTCATCACATCTGCAACGGTCTTAGCCATTAATCTTCTCCAAGGAATGAGAGCGTATTGATAACGGGAACGATGGCAAGCAGAATATGTGCCAGATCGAGTCACAGCCTGCACCAGAAGGGTTCGACTGTATCGGACTCGTTCAGGCGCTGTTCCGCCTCCCGCATGATTGCACCACTATGGTGCAAATTTTTGATTTCCTGAAAAATTCATCGGTTCCGCACCATTTCAGGGCCGATATGCGCCCCTGTTTTGTGCAGCGCGTCCATCAGCATATTCCATGCGGGCGGCACCAGATGGGCTTCGCCCTTGACGCCGAGTTCCACATGCCGGCCATGCACCGGATGGTCCACGCTGGGCAGGCTGAATACCTTGATGCCCGGAAACGCGGTTTCGATCTGCACCATCAGCGGGGTGAGCGAAGCCTCCATCGCCCTGTAGATCACCACGGAATGCTCGGTCTGCGGCTGGCGGTGGAACCACTGGGCGCAATAGTGCTCGAGCGCCCACTCGATCATCGGCCACGCCATGACGGGAAAGCCGGGCACGAAGTGCACCATGCCGCCGCCCGGGCCGTCGCAGCTGAAGCCGGCGATCTTGTTGTACGGGTTGGGGATGATGCGCGCGCCCTCCGGAAAGACGCCCATGTTGAGGCGGTGCAGATTGTCCGCGCGCCCGGGCTCGTAGGGCTTGCCCTCGCCCAGGGCCACGTCGCGCATGCGTTCACGAATCAGCTCCGCGGCCTCGGGATGCAGCGCCAGCGGCCTGCCGAGCGCGGCACCGGCGCTCTGCCGGGTATGGTCATCTGGGGTGGCACCGATGCCGCCGCAGCTGAAAACCACGTCGCTGCCGGCAAACGCCTCTCGCAGCATGGCCGTGATCCGCGCGGGGTCGTCTCCGACATAGTGCGCATACGAAAGCGCAAGACCGCGCTCCGCCAGCAGTTCGATCGCCTTGGGCATATGCTTGTCGGCACGCTTGCCCGAGAGGATTTCGTCTCCGACGATGATGAGTCCGAATGAAGGCGTCACGGATGAGGAGTGCAGGATGGGAAAGACCTGATTATTGCCCGGCTTGGAAAGCCCTGCGTCAGCCGCGCGAGCCCTGGGCGGGCAATGGCAGCTCCAGCGCCACGGCAGCCTCGCCCACGGTGGGCGCGGGCGGGCTGGCCGGGGGCTGGAAGGCCGATTCATTGCGTTCGTCCCGCAGGCGCTCCAGCGCGGCCAGGCAATAATGGATGAACCACAGGGACGAGAACGCAAAGACCAGTGTGTAAATCCAGATGGCCACCGGGATCAGCACCAGAAACGCCGCAGCGAACACCACGGCGGAGGCCCAGACCAGACTGGGCGCGGCGCCCAGAAAACCGCAGACCACGCCGATGCCCAGCAGGCTGTAGCGGTGGCGCGCGAAAAGCTCCTTGCGCTCTTCCTTGCTCGCATGTTCGGCCAGCGCATCGAAGCTCATCACCCGATAAGTGAGCCAGCCCCAGATCAGCGGCGGCAGCACCAGAATCAGCGGCGGCACCAGCCACAGCGGCGAGGAGATGACCAGGGCCAGCAAGGCCGCGCCAGTGGACAGCGCCGACCAGATCACACTGGCCGCCACCGACCCGCCCTTCTTGCGCGCCAGCGCGGGAAAGCGGCGCTGCGAAACCAGATTGACCAGCGCGGGCGTCATGAACACCGCCACCAGCAGCAATGCGATCAGCACGATCAGCGGAATCGCCGCCAGCACCAGCAGCAGCGGAGCAAGCGTGTCCGAAGCATTATCCCAGCCCATGCCCGAGAGCCAGCCCCACAGGCTGCCCAGCCATGAGGCGTCGCCCAGCATCTGCTGCGTGGCCGCAACGGCCGGATGCCAGAAGAAATAGCCGCACACGCCGGCCAGAACGGCAATCAGCAGCAGCGGCAGCAGCGAGAGAAAGATGACGCGCGGAATCAGGCAATACGCCGCCGCGCGCCAGAAGGAATCGAATAGCGAGGACATCTGCATGAACCCGAGAATATCGTGAGTCGCCAGATCGCCGTGTCAGCCACGGCCCAGCAAACGGAGAATTCCCAGCCACTGCTGCGACCAGAATCCGCCGCCATAGTCGCGCACCTTGCCGTTCGGGCCCGGACGTATCTGGTCCTCGATGCCGGTGGCGTCGTAGCGCAGCTCGAAGTTGGCGGTTGCGAAAAGCATGTCCCACAGCGGCAGCAGTACCCCGAAATTGCAGCCTCGCGCGCGTTCAATGGAGGCGGCAAGCGCCCTGGCCGGCAGATGCGGATCGCCGATCGCCGCCTCCACCAGCGAGACGGCATGGTGGCGGCGATGAAAGCGCGGGCTGATCCACAGCCGCTCGCCGATGCGCCCAAACCAGATGCGCGCGTTCGCGTGGTGCAGGTTCTCGCTCAACTGCGCAATCGCCACGATGGCAACGAACTGCCCCGGCGCCACGCCGATGAGCTGCGCCACCACCACGATGATGGCGTCGCGGATCACGTCGTCCAGCAAGTGATTGCGGCTGTCGGACCATTTCGTCATCTGGCGCTGCGAATGGTGCAGCGAATGCAGCTTCCACCACCATTCAAACCGGTGCTGGCCTCGGTGGATCAGATAGTCCAGCAGGTCGAACGCCGCCAGATAGAGCGCCAGGCTCACCAGCGGCAGATCGGTCACGCCCGGCCAGATGCCATCGATGTTGAAGGTGCGCAGGCCATGCACGCGCAACATGCCGAACAGCGCATCGAACAGCGGCGTCAGCGCAAGAAAGAGCCCGAGCCGGAACAGGCCCAGCCGGTGGATCAGCGTGTAGATGATGTCGGTGCGCACCGCGCGGCGATCGGTCACGGCCTCCACGGGCCTCCAGCGCTCGAGCGGCCCGATCACCACCACGATCACCACCACCTGCAGCAGGCCCACCAGCAGCCAGCCGGTGGCGTCGTAGCCATCCTCCAGCAGGTTGGCCATGCCCGCATGGAACATGACCGGCTGGACCAGGGCCTCGAACAGCCACTGCTGCACCGATCCGAAGAGTGAAGTCCACCATTCCACGATTCAGTTCATCCCATTCGAGCGTGCATCCCGGATCCCGCGCCACGCCCGCTCAGCGCTTGCGCGTCCATTGCGCATAGTCCGGGTGCTCGCGCAGCGTGCGAAAGCAGAAACCGCGCTCCTTCAACCCTTTGATCAGCGGCTCGAGCACCGCGGGCGCCCAGGGGTCCTGGCGCGACCAGATGCCCAGGTGCGCCAACAGGATATCGCCGCTGCGAATGTTCTTCAATGCCTGCTCGAGCAGGCGCTGGTTGGGGAAACGGTCGCTTGGCAGCTCGTCGCCCAGAAAACCCGCGGCAGCCCAGCCCACGTGCGCATAGCCGCACGACCTGGCCGCCGCCAGCAAACGCTCCGAGGTTTTGCCGCCCGGCGCGCGAAACAGCGGCAGCGGCTCCTTGCCGGTCATCTCGCGCAGGCGGTCTTCCGACTTGCGGATCTCCCCGCAGTACTGCGCCGCCGTCATCGTGAATTGCTGTCCCGCCCGCGCGCCCGCGGATGGCCTGACCTTGAAGGACGCCTGCGCGCCCCCGGCGATGTCGCCGCGCCAGTAGACATGGTCAAACGTATGGGAGGCGAACTCGTGGCCTTCGGCCGCGCGCGCCTTCCACCATGGCGCCCACGCATCGTCCATGCTGGCGCCGCCCGTGCGGGTGGGTTCGTTCGCGGCAAAGAAGGTGACGCGCACCTGCTCGCGCCGCAGCACGTCCGCGATCAGCGGCGCCACGCCCATGTGACCGGTGTCGAAGGTGAGATACACCGGCTTGCCGCATGCCGCGGCCGTTTCGGTATCGCCGGCCTGTGCGGGGGCAGGCTGCAGCCAGGCCACGCCGAGCGCGACAACAAGGCCCGCCAGCCGGCGCAAAAATGGGGTCGGATGCGCAAGGGCGAGCATGTTCTGCGCCGATCCCGTCAACGCGCGGCGTGCCGCAGCGTCCAGACGCCGTGCGGAGACTTGCCCACCTTGACCGACTGGATCACCTTCCTGTCCTGCGTATCGATCACCAGCAGCTTGCGCGCCCAGCGCGCGCCCACGTAGATGTAGCGGCCATCCGCCGACACATCCATGCAGTCCGGTCCGCCCGGCGCGGGATAACTGTCCACCGCCTGGCGGGAAACCATGTCGATCTTGCTGATGGTGTTGGCCACGCGGTTGCTCACGTAGACATGCCTGCCGTCGCCCGCGCCGCGAAATGCGTGAGCGCCCGCGCCGGTCGGAATGATCTGCACGCTGCGCGCGGGCTGCTCGCCGGAAATGTCGAACACTTCCACGCCCGTTCCGCCAGTCAGGCCGATGAAGAGCGTGCGATCGTCCGCCGAACCATAGAGATCGGCAGGCATGGGCCCGGTGGCCACGCGCCATTTCAGCTTCTGGGTCGCGATATCGATGGCCACCAGTTCGTCGCTGTCCTGCATGGTCGAATACACCGTGCGGCTTTTGCTGTCGATCCACAGATGGCTGGGCGTCCTGCCCGTGGAAACGCGCTGCACCAGGGTCAGGTTCTGGCCGTCCCAGCGGTAGAAATCGATGTGGTTCAGGCGGTTCGCCGCCGTGATGAACCACTTCATGTCCGGGCTGAAGCGCAGATGGTACGGATCGACAATTCCATTGACCACCCGTTGGATCTGGGCGGTCCTGGGGTCGACGAACGTGAGCGAATCGCCAAGCGCGTTGGCGATGACCAGCGATTTCTCGTCCGGCGTCAAATAGAGGTGGTGCGGCTCCTTGCCGGTGGCCAGCCGCTGCGTTTCCGTCCAGCTTTGCGGATCGACGACGCTGATGCTGGCATCAAGGGAGTTGAGCACGAAAACCGGCGGGAGCGCCGCCATGGCGCCCAGGGAGCAGAACGCAGCAAGCAGCCCTGCCCCCGCTTTCCGCAAAATACCGAAGTTCACAAATCACCCCTTGAGACGCCTCGCCGCAGCCGTCTGCCAACCACAGGCAGTCCCCGGAAAATGCCGCATTTCAGCGAGGATCGAAGTGTACGCGTGGCGCCGCGCGGCGGGTGGGATTCCCGTGGGCCGCGATCAGGATGTTGCGGCCAGTAGACGCAGTTCATCAGCGGACAGCCACCGCCATTGGCCGGGCTGCAGATCCGCGGGCAGGTCGAACCGCCCCATGCGCCAGCGGTGCAGCCCTTCCACGCGATTGCCGACGGCCGCCACCATGCGCTTGACCTGATGGTATTTGCCCTCGGTCAGCGTGAGATCCAGCGTGTTCTCGTCCACCTTCGCGCAGGCCGCCGCCTTGACGGGCCTGGGGTCGTCGTCGAGCACCACGCCCGCGCACAATTGCGCGATCTGCCGCTCGTCCACCGGATGCCTGCAGGTCACGCGATACACCTTCGCCACATGCTTCTTGGGCGAGGTCATGCGGTGGATGAACTGGCCGTCGTCGCTCAGCAGCAGCAGGCCGGTCGTGTCCTGATCGAGCCGTCCCACGGCCTGCAGCCCCTGCACCGCGCCCTTGTTGGGCCGCTGGCGCAACGGCGCGGGCAGCAGCGAATAAATGCTGGGATAGGCAGACGGTTTTTGCGAGCACTCCACCCCTGCCGGCTTGTTGAGGATCGCATAACCCAGCCTGTGATATGCCCACTCCACGCCCTGCACGCGAAAGCGCAGGCCTTCGGGATCGACGTCGAGCAGGGAATCGCGCTCGGCCCGCCACTGGCCGGTTTCCTCATCGAACAACTCCACCCAGCCCTGCTGCACCAGCCCGGAACACACCCGGCGCACACCAAAGCCCTGCGAATACAACATGTCCTGCAACTGCATAACGTCAAAAATCCCCAACCAACCAGAACCGCCTTGGCGGCAAAACGCAGACTGTAGCCGACTTCCCCGGACGGCGGCGTCAGACGTTCAGATAGGCGCGGCGCACCTCGGCATCGTCCGCCAGCTCGCGCATCGAGCCCTCGAAGCGTATCTGCCCTTTCTCCAGCACATAGGCGCGGTCGGAGACCAGCTGCGCGAAATGCATGTTCTGCTCCGACAGGAGAATGCTCACGCCCTGCGCCTTGAGCTCCAGGATCATCTGGACCATCTGCTCGACGATGACCGGGGCCACGCCTTCGGACGGCTCGTCCAGCAGCACCAGATAAGGGTTGCCCATGAGCGTGCGCGCGACCGTCAGCATCTGCTGCTCGCCGCCGCTCATGCTGCCCGCGGGCCGATCCGGCATTTCTCCCAGATTGGGAAACAGCTTGAACAATCGCTCCACGGTCCAGGCCGGAGCAGCGCTGCCGTCAGGCCAGCGGCGGGGCTTTTGCCGCCCCGCCTCCAGGTTGTCACGCACGCTGAGATCGGTGAACACCCGGCGATCCTCGGGCACGAATCCGAGTCCGTGCGATGCCGCCACATGAGGCGGGCTGCGGGAAATGTCGCGCCCCATGAACGAAACCGCGCCGCCGCGCTTGTCCAGCAGGCCCATGATGGCCTTGAGCGTCGTGGATTTCCCCGCGCCGTTGCGCCCCATCAGCGCCACCACCTCGCCGCGCCGCACGTGCAGGGCAACGTCGAACAGAATCTGCGCGGCGCCATACCAGGCACGCAGCGCGCGCACGTCGAGCAGGGGAGCGGCGGCATCTTTTACCGCGCGGGGAGCGATAGCGGGTTCGCCTCCCTCCCGTGCTTTTTTCTCGAACGTCCTTCCGCTGCCGAAATAGACCTCCTGCACCTTGGGGTGCGCGCGGATTTCGTCGGGAGCGCCCTGCGCGATCAGCCGCCCGCGCGCCAGAACGATCATGCGGTCCGCGTAGGCAAACACCACGTCCATGCTGTGCTCCGTGAACAGCACCGCCATGCCGCGCTCCACCACCAGTTTCTTGGTCAGCGCCATCAACTCGTTGCGCTCCCTGGGCGCCATGCCGGCCGTGGGCTCGTCCATGAGCAGCAGCCGGGGCTGGTTGGCCATGGCGATGGCAAGCTCCACGCGCTTCACGTCGCCATAGGCAAGCGTGCTGCAGGGACGCCCCGCCTGCGCGGCCATGCCCACCTGTTCGAGCAGTTCCAGCGCCTCGGCACGCTTGTGATCGGCCGCCTTGCGCCAGACTGAAAACACCTTGCGGTCGGCGGAAAGCAGCGCCATCTGCACGTTCTCCACCACTGTCAGCGAGGCAAACGTCTCGGCGATCTGGAAGGTTCTCGCGACGCCCAGCCGCCAGATATCGCGCGGGCGCAGGCCCACCAGTTCGGCGCCTGCGAGCCGGATCGATCCGGCATCCGCCCGCAACTGCCCGTTCACCATGTTGAAGGTGGTGGTCTTGCCCGCGCCGTTGGGGCCGATCAGCGCGAGCAGCTCTCCGGCGCGCAGTTCGAAGTCGATGCCATCCACCGCCTTCACGCCGCCAAACGATTTACCGAGCCCGGTCACTTTCAGAAGGCTCATGCCGTGCGCCCTCCCGCCGCTTCGCCGCTGCCGCCCGCCAGTTGCCGCGCGAATCCGGCAATGCCCTGCGGGAAAAGCAACACCAGGATCAGGATGATGCCCCCGAGCATGGCGCGCCAATAATCGGTATTGCGCGAGACGGTGTCCTGCAGCCAGGTGAACGTGGCGGCGCCGACGACCGGACCCGAGAGCGTCTGCACGCCGCCCAGGAGCACCATCACCAGCGCATCGACGGATTTGCCCACGTGCATCACGTCCGGCGAAATGCTGCCCTTGGAGAACGCGAACAACACGCCCGCCAGCCCGGCGAAGACTCCGGCGATGGTGAAGGCCGCCCACTGCACCCGCTGGACGTCGATGCCGATCGCATCGGACCGCAGCGGTGAATCGCGGCCCGCCCGCATGGCATATCCAAAGGGCGAGAACAGGAAGCGGCGAAGCAGCCAGACACCCAGCGCCGCCAGCGCCAGGCAGAAGTAGTAGTAGCCGTTTTGCGCGGCCAGCCACTGCGCGGGCCACACGCCCGTCAGCCCGTTGCTGCCGCCGGTGAAACCATCCCACTGGTACACGACGGCCCATGCGATCTGCGCGAACGCCAGAGTCAGCATGGCGAGGTAAACGCCCGAAAGCCGCACGCAAAACCAGCCCACGATCAGCGCGCCCAACCCTGCCGCCACGGGCGCAAGCGCGACGGCAACCCCCATCGGCACCTGCGCGGAGCGCACGAGCAATGCCGCGGCATAGGCGCCCAGCCCGAAATACGCCGCGTGGCCGAACGAGTGCATGCCCGCGGGCCCCATGATGAAGTGCAGGCTTGCGGCGAACAGCGCGGCCACCAGGAGGTCCGTCATCAGCACCGTGATGTACGGAGCATCGCCGGCAAGCCAGGGCAGCGCCAGCAGCGACGCGGCGAGCAATGCCGCCAGCGCCTTGAGCGCAAGGCCGGCGGGCCGGATCGGCGCTTCCGGTGGCCCCTGGTTCCGCTGGGGCGCCTGCCTTCGGCCCAGCAGGCCCCAGGGCCGCACGACCAGCACCACGGCCATCACCAGGAACTCCACGACGAGCGTCAGCTTGGAGAACGATACCGTGACGCCCAGAATCTCGACCACGCCGATCCAGATGCAGATCGCCTTGAGTTCGGCCACCAGCAGCGCCGCCACGAAGGCGCCCGGAATCGAGCCCATGCCCCCCACCACCACGATCACGAACGCGGAGCCGATGGCGCTCAGGTCCATGTCCAGATTGGCCGGCTCGCGCGGCAACTGCAATGCGCCGCCCAGCCCCGCCAGCATGGAGCCCAGAGCGAATACCGCGGTGAACAGCCATGCCTGGTTCACGCCCAGCGCGCCCAGCATTTCGCGGTCCTGGGTCGCTGCGCGCACCAGCGTGCCCCAGCGCGTGCGCGTCAGCAGCAGCCATACCAGCCCCAGCACCACGGGTCCGACGAAGATCAGGAACAGGTCGTAGGCCGGAAACTGCCGCCCGAGTATCTCGACGGATCCCGCCAGCCCGGGAGCGCGCGGCCCGAGCAGTTCCTCCGGCCCCCAGAGCCAGAGCACGGCATCGCGAATCACCAGCACTAGCGCGAAAGTGGCCAGCAACTGGAACAACTCGGGCGCCTTGTAGATCCGCCGCAGCAGCACGATCTCCACCAACGCTCCCAACGCGCCCACCGCCAGCGCCGCGAGCGGCAGCGCCAGCCAGAAACCGGCGTTTCCCGAGATCCATTCCACCAGCGAATAGGCGGCGTAAATGCCCAGCATGTAGAACGAGCCGTGTGCAAAGTTGACGATGCGCGTCACGCCGAAAATGAGCGACAGTCCGGCCGCCACCATGAACAACGAGGACGCGCCGGCCAATCCGTTGAGAAGCTGAACCACCAGGCCTGAAAGCTGCATCTGATTACCATCCGAAGAAAAGGATTCGAGCGCGCGCCGAACGCATCGTCATGCGTCGGCGGCGCTCCCGCCGAACGCCGTGGCGTTCAGCCTGCAGCACGCATTTTCTTCACTTCCTCGTCCGCTGGCTGGAATTTCACCCCGCCCGGGCAGCGATCATCCTGCATGGCGGGCCCGCCGCCGGCCGATTCATGCTTGAACCACAGAATGGCGGCACCATGTCAATCCGCCTGGCGGCGCGCCGTGAATCCCACCGGCGCGAGCTGTACTCCGGCCTCATACATGTTCAGGTACAGCAATACCGGCGTCCCGCGATCGGGAAGCGCAACGCTGTATACATCCAGCAACCCGCCCGTGCCGCCGTCGGCCGATTCGAAATAGCAGCAGCTGCCGACCCGTTCATACTCGATCACGCGGCCATCCGCTGCGAGCAGGGCGTTGAGATAGGCCTGCTGATTCGCAGGCCCCGAGCGCGTGGAGCCATTGCCTACCTTGATGGCGTTCGCCTGGGTATATCCATAGGTGGCATCCGTTGAAACGCCTTCCAGCAAGGTGAAGGGCGCGCCCACACGGCCGCTGCGGCCGTTGGGCATACCCTTGCCCTGAGCAAGAATCCGCCCCTCGATCCTGGGCACGGCCTGCTCGGCATCCGGCATGGCCACGGGGCCCGCGCACGCCGGCGCGCCGATGAGCACGGCTGCCGCCATGAGAAACAATGCCACGCCCGCCCCCGCACCAGCCGGTCTCCTGCAGCCACTCCGACACATTGCGCCACCTTCCTTCCCTCGACGTTTTCGGAACTGGCGAGCTTATGCCGGCGCACACATTCCGAAACAGAGTTTCGTCAGAGAGATGGTTGATTCATGCCGATGGACATATGAATTAAATATATGAATTGGAGAGCCGCCACCTCAGCCTGCTAACCGATGCGCCCGCATGCGCGCGCATATGCGATGCCGCGGGATTTCGAGCCCCGGCCACCGCCCGCACAGCGTCACGGCGCGCGGCGACTGCGGCATCGCCTATTCCACACGCATCACGTCATTGATCTTGAAGCCGAAATCGCCCGCCTTGCCCTTGCGGCCACGCGCGGCGCGGGCGTTGTTGAGCGAGCGGATCTCCAGCGTCTCCTCGCGCGCCTTGCCGCCCCTGCCTACGCCCGCGAAGCGCACGCTGCGCGTGTAGGCAGCCGCGCCGCCGAGCTGGTCCTTGTCGTCCAGGTCGATCAGCATCAGGCCGCGACCGCCCTTTTCCATCATCTTCAGCTCCGCGATCTCGAACGTGAGGATGCGGCCGTTGACCGATGCGCAGCACACGTGCGTGGCCGGCACCAGATCCTGGCTGCCGCTGGAGAATGCGGCGTGCGAAGGCCGGCACAGGGTCTCCTTGTCACCCAGGTTCACGAACGACTTGCCGCCACGGTTGCGCGCGGTCATGTGCTCGACCGTGGTGATGAAACCGTAACCGCCCGAGCCTGACAGCAGCAGCGCCGCGTGGGACGGGCCCGCGAAATAATGCACGGGCTGCGTGCCGCTTTCCAGGTCGATCAGCGTCGTGATCGGCTGGCCGTCGCCGCGCCCGCCCGGCAGTTGCGCGACCGCGACCGAGTAGACGCGGCCGTTGTTGCCGAACACGACCAGCGTATCGACCGTCCGGCATTCGAAGGTGCCGTACAGGCTGTCGCCCGACTTGAAGCCGAAGCTGCCCGGCTCGTGGCCGTGGCCCGTGCGTGCGCGCACCCAACCCTTCTCGGAGACGACGACGGTGACCGGCTCGTCCACCACCTTCACTTCGGCGATGGCTTTCTTCTCTTCCTGGATCAGCGTGCGGCGCGGGTCCGCGAATTGCCTGGCGTCGGCCTCGATCTCCTTGATCATCAGGCGGCGCAGCGTGCCCGGGTTCGCCAGAATGTCTTCGAGCCGGCCCTGCTCCTCGCGCAGCTCCTTGAGCTCCTGTTCGATCTTGATCGCTTCCAGGCGCGCCAGCTGACGCAGCCGGATCTCAAGAATGTCCTCGGCCTGGCGGTCGGTGAGCCCGAAGCGCTCGATCAGCGCCGCCTTGGGGTCGTCCGACGCGCGGATGATCGCGATGACCTCGTCGATGTTGAGCAGCACCAGCTGGCGGCCTTCGAGGATGTGGATGCGGTCGAGCACCTTGTTCAGGCGGTGCTGCGAGCGGCGCGCGATCGTCTTCTGGCGGAAGCTGATCCACTCTTCCAGCATCTGGCGCAGCGACTTCTGCACCGGCTTGCCGTCCAGGCCGATCATCGTCAGGTTGATGGGCGACGAGGTCTCCAGGCTGGTGTGCGCCAGCAGCGTGGTGATCAGCTCCTGCTGCGGCACCCTGCCGGTCTTGGGCTCGATGACGATGCGCACCGGCGCATCCTTGCTCGACTCGTCGCGCACGCCGTCCAGCAAGGCGAGCATGCTGGCCTTGAGCTGGCTCTGGTCCTGCGTGAGCGCCTTCTTGCCCGTCTTGACCTTGGGGTTGGTGAGTTCCTCGATTTCCTCGAGCACCTTCTGCGTGCTGACGCCCGGCGGCAATTCCGTGACGATGAGCTGCCACTGGCCGCGCGCGAGCTCTTCGATCTTCCAGCGCGCGCGTACCTTGAGGCTGCCGCGGCCGGTGCGGTAGGCATCCTGGATGTCGGCCGCGCTGCTGATGACCTGGCCGCCGCCTGGATAGTCGGGGCCGGGAAGCAGCGCGAACAGCTCCTCGTCGCTGAGCCTGGCGGACTTCACCAACGCCACGCAGGCATCGGCCACTTCGCGCAGGTTGTGGCTGGGTATTTCCGTTGCGAGGCCCACGGCGATGCCGCTCGAACCGTTGAGCAGCGAAAACGGCAGGCGCGCCGGCAACTGTTTCGGCTCCTCGAACGAGCCGTCATAGTTGGGCATGAAATCCACCGTGCCCATGTCGATCTCGTCGAGCAGCAAGGTGCTGATCTTTGCCAGGCGCGCCTCGGTGTAGCGCATGGCGGCGGCGCCGTCGCCGTCGCGGCTGCCGAAGTTGCCCTGTCCGTCGATCAGCGGATAGCGCTGGCTGAAATCCTGCGACAGGCGCACCAGCGCATCGTATGCGGACTGGTCGCCATGCGGATGGTATTTGCCCAGCACGTCGCCCACGACGCGCGCGCTTTTCACCGGCTTGGCGGGCACGTTGCGCGTGGGGCCGCTGAAGCCCAGGCCCATGCGGTCCATCGCATAGAGAATGCGGCGCTGCACGGGCTTGAGGCCGTCGCTCACGTCCGGCAGCGCCCGGCCCTTCACGACCGAGAGGGCATATTCCAGATAAGCCTGTTGCGCATATTGCGCGAGTTCCAGGCTGTCGCCTTCCGGCTGGGAGACGGAAAAATCGAGTGTGGGTTGATCGCTCATTCGTTCGCGGAAAAGTCTTGCAATGTGGCGCGCGAGACGGCCTGGACAACGGTGTCCAGGCCCGGAGCGCCGGGAGATGGGTTGTCGGAGGTTGAAGAAGCGCTGCCTGCGGGGATCTCCATGCGGATACGTCCCGGCGCGCCCTGCCTTGCCTGATGCGCGCGGTGCGCGAGCACGGGCTCCGGCGGCTTGAGCATGGCGTACAGGCCCAGCACGCTCTTCACGTAGTTGTGGGTTTCGCGGTAGGCGGGAATCCGGTTGCCGGCGCGCTGCACGGCGCCCTCTCCCGCGTTGTAGGCCGCAAGCGCCAAATCCTTGCGGCCATCGAAAAGTTCCAGCAGATAGCGCAGATAGCTGGCGCCCGCTTTCAGATTGATGAGCGGGTCTTCCAGTTTCTGCGTGATGCCGCCCCTGTTGTCCGCGGCCACGCCGAAGCGCGACGCGGTCTGCGGCATCAACTGCATCAGGCCCACGGCGCCGCGCGGTGAAACGGCCCGGGCGTTAAAGCCCGACTCGGTGGCGATCACCGCCTTGAGCAGTTCGTACTCGATGCCCGTGGACTGCGCCACGCCGCGCATGTGCGTGCGCACGCGCTTGTAGCCCGGAGAGATGTCGATGAAGGCCAGCTTGCGCGCGCCCGCCGCGCCGCCCTGATCGTCCGGGGAGGCCGCAACCGCGCCATCGGGGTATGTGTCGCGCGCCGAGTCGAACTGATCGCCCCTGAAAAACAGCTTGTAGTTGGCGTCGATCTTCTGCGCCGCGAAGTGCGTGACGCCACGCGAATCGACGAAGGCCCACAGATCGGCATGCGCCACCGGCGACAAGGCAGCGCACAGCAGGGCCGCCGCCCATGGCGCGCGCCGGCGGCTTGCCGTGGTCTGCTGCGAAATGCCGTGCTGCCCAGGCATGGTTCAGATATCCACCTCGACCTCGTCGCCGTGGATTTCCATGAGCTCGCGGCGCGCGGCCGCCTCGCCCTTGCCCATCAGCTTGGTCATCAGGCTTTCGGTGAAGGAGAAATCGAACGTGCCGCCCACGCGCACCGGCAGCAGCCTGCGGGTGTCGGGGTTGAGCGTGGTTTCCCACAACTGCTCGGCATTCATCTCGCCCAGGCCCTTGAAGCGGCTGATCTGGCACTTCTCGCGCGGCACGCCATCCTTGGCGCATTTGTCGAGAATGCTTTCGAGCTCCGCCGCATCGAGCGCATACACCTTGGCCGCCGGTTTCTTGCCGCGCGCCGGAACATCCACGCGAAACAGCGGCGGGCGCGCCACGAAGATGTGGCCCGCGTCGATGAGCTTGGGGAAATGGCGGAAAAACAGCGTGAGCAGCAGCACCTGGATGTGCGAGCCGTCCACGTCGGCGTCCGAGAGAATGCAGATCTTTCCGTAGCGCAGGCCGCTCAGATCGGGACTGTCGTTCGGGCCATGCGGATCGACACCGATGGCCACCGAAATGTCATGCACTTCGGTGTTGGCGAACAGGCGGTCGCGATCCACTTCCCAGGTATTGAGCACCTTGCCACGCAGCGGCAGGATGGCCTGGTTCTCCTTGTCGCGGCCCATCTTGGCGCTGCCGCCGGCGGAGTCGCCCTCGACCAGGAACACCTCGTTGTAGGCGATGTCGCGGCTCTCGCAATCGGTGAGCTTGCCGGGCAGCACGGCGACACCGGAACCCTTTTTCTTCTCGACCTTCTGGCCCGCGCGCTGGCGCGTCTGCGCCGCCTTGATGGCCAGTTCCGCAAGCTTCCTGCCGAAATCGACGTTCTCGTTCAGCCAGAGTTCCAGCGACGGGCGCACGAAGCTGGAGACCAGGCGCACGGCGTCGCGCGAATTCAGGCGCTCCTTGATCTGGCCCTGGAACTGCGGATCAAGCACCTTGGCCGACAGCACGTAACTTGCGCGCGCGAACACGTCTTCGGGCATCAGCTTCACGCCCTTGGGCAGCAGCGAATGCAATTCGATGAAGCTCTTCACCGCCTGAAAGAGCCCGTCGCGCAGGCCGCTTTCGTGCGTGCCGCCGGCAGTGGTGGGGATCAGGTTCACATAGCTCTCGCGCATCGGGGAGCCTTCCTCGGTGAAGGCCACGCACCATGCCGCGCCTTCGCCTTCGGCGAAGCTCTCGTTGTGGCGATCGGCATAGCCTTCGCCTTCGAAGAGCGGAATCACCGGGTCGGCATTCAAGGTCTGGGCCAGGTAGTCGCGCAGGCCGCCCTTGTACTGCCAGGTCTGGGTATCCCGGGTCTTTTCATTGACCAGCGTGACGCTCACGCCGGGCATCAGCACGGCCTTGCTGCGCAGCAGATGGGTGAGTTCGCCCATCGGCAGGGCCGCCGACTCGAAATACGATGCGTCGGGCCAGACCTGAACCGTCGTGCCCTGTTTGCGCTCGCCCGCCTGCAGCGCGCGCGCGACGAGCGGCTCGATCACGTCGCCGCCCGAAAACACCAGCCGGGCGGCCTTCCCCTCGCGGTGCGTGGTCACCTCAAGACGCTTGGACAGCGCATTCGTCACGGAAACCCCGACCCCATGCAGCCCGCCCGAGAAGCTGTATGCGCCGCCGCTGCCCTTGTCGAACTTGCCGCCCGCATGCAGCCGCGTGAACACGAGCTCGACGACGGGCGCGCCTTCCTCGGGATGCAGCCCGAACGGAATACCGCGGCCGTCGTCCTCCACGCTCACCGAGCCGTCGGCGTACAGCGTGACCTTGATCTTCTTGCCGAAACCGGCGAGCGCCTCGTCGGCGGCATTGTCCAGCACTTCCTGGAGGATGTGCAGCGGGTTGTCCGTGCGGGTGTACATGCCCGGACGCTGCTTGACAGGCTCCAGTCCCTTGAGGACGCGAATCGAGCCTTCAGAGTATTCGCTTGCCGGATTGGATGCAGGTTTGGTTGCCATGGCGGCGCATTGTAATACTGGATATAAAGACAGGTTGATGCAATTTCCCAGCCCGGAGCGGGCTGAAGCCTCGCGTCAGCGGAAACGGCATGTTTTAGCTACATTTGCGCAAATGCAAAACGAATCTAAAAAATTGTCCATGACGCAGGTGCTTGCCTGCGGCGCATCCATCGTCACGCTGTCGATGGGGATTCGCCATGGCTTCGGCATGTGGCTGCAACCCATCACGCAGGAAATGGGCTGGACCCGGGAGACATTTGCCTTTGCCCTGGCCATCCAGAACCTGGCCTGGGGCCTGTTCGGCATTGTAGGAGGCATTGCCGCCGACCGCCTGGGAGCGTTCAAGGTGCTCATCGGGGGAGCCGTTCTCTACGCTCTGGGTCTGGCCGGAATGGCCCTGTCGCCGACTCCGGGATTGTTCGCGCTCACCACCGGCGTGCTGATCGGGGCCGCGCAGGCGGGCACGACCTATGCCGTGATCTACGGCGTGCTCGGTCGGCAGATTTCCGCAGACAGGCGCTCGTGGGCCATGGGCGTGGCCGCGGCCGCGGGCTCCTTCGGGCAGTTCCTGATGGTGCCCATCGAGGGTCAGCTCATCCTGCAACTGGGATGGAAGACGGCGCTGCTGATCCTGTCGATCGCCGTGCTGCTCATCATTCCGCTGGCGTTCGGGTTGCGCGAGCCGGGCTTTCACGGCTCCGGCAAGGTCCAGCGCACGCAAAGCGCGCTGGCGGCCTTCAAGGAAGCCATCCGCTACCCCAGTTTTCTGCTGCTGACCGCCGGCTATTTCGTCTGCGGATTCCAGGTGGTGTTCATCGGCGTGCACATGCCGAGCTACCTCAAGGACCACGGCCTGTCGCCGCAGGTGGCCAGTTACGCGCTCGCGCTGATCGGCCTGTTCAACGTGTTCGGCACCTACATCGCGGGAACCCTGGGCCAGAAGATGGCCAAGCGGCACATCCTCGCGTTTATCTATTTTTCGCGCGCCGTGGCCATCACGATCTTTCTGCTCGTGCCGCTCTCGCCGCTGTCGGTCTACATCTTCTCTGCGGTCATCGGCGCGCTGTGGCTGTCCACCGTACCGCCGACCAACGCCATGGTGGCGCAGATCTTCGGCGTGCAGCACATGTCCATGCTGAGCGGCTTCATCTTTTTCAGCCACCAGATCGGCAGCTTTCTGGGCGTCTGGCTGGGAGGCTATCTCTATGACAGGACCGGCAGCTACGACGTCGTCTGGTATCTGTCGATCGCGTTGGGCATATTCGCCGGACTGGTGAATCTACCCGTACGCGAGCATGCCATTGCTCGCACGACGGCGCCGCAAGCGATATAAAGGCATCACGGCCCGATCAGGGCGCCCGATTTCCTGAACGAAATGCAGATCATTGTCCGCGATACCGCAGCAAACCAGCCCAGGCCCGCCAGGCGCCTGGGCCTGCGTCTTGGCGCGGCAGCGCTCGTTGCCGCCGTGCTTCTGGGCGTGTTTTCGCTGTATGCGCGGCCGGATTTCCTGGTCGCGCTGGCCGATCAGATGTGGTCGTGTTTCTGAACATGGTTCCACACCCCGGCAAACGCCCGGCCGGCGACTGGATTGCGGCATTCATGAGTTGATGAATAATGGCCCGCTCTTTCGCGCCGCCCCGCCTTACCGGCAAGACTTGCTCTCCCATGCTCCCCAACTCCGCCCATTCCACCGCAGAACACGCCGCGCTTCACCCGCCCTCCGACTGGGTCACACGCTGGTCGCGGCTCATCGCCAAGGATGAAAACGCATGCGTGCTCGACGTGGCCTGCGGACCGGGACGCCATATGCAATGGCTTTCGCAGGCAGGCCACCGCGTGACGGGAATCGACCGTTCCCCCGAAGCGCTTGCCAGCGCGGGCCGGTTCGGCGAGGTGATCGATGCGGACATCGAGAGCGGTCCCTGGCCATTGCCGGGACGCCAATTTGCATCCGTAATTGTCACGAATTATCTCTGGAGGCCCATTTTTCCGGCCATCCTCGCAAGCCTTGCGCCCGGCGGCCTGCTGGTCTACGAGACCTTTGCGGTCGGCAACGAGTCCGTGGGCAGGCCCGCAAGGCCTGAATTTCTGCTCAAGCCGGGCGAATTGCTCCAGCTCTGCGCCGGTTTGCGCGTCATCGCCTACGAGGACGGATTTCTCGACGCGCCCGCCCGATTTGTGCAGCGCATCGTCGCAAGGCGCGAACCTTATCCCGCGACAGAGTTATTCCGAGCCCGCCTGGGCAACTCTGTCTAGTTAGAATGCTTCTTTCCCGTTATTACGGCACGGACATGACATCTCCTAGCGCTCCCCTGACCGGCAGCATCGTTGCCCTGGTCACCCCCATGCACCAAGACGGCGGTGTGGACTACCCCACGCTGCGCAAACTGATCGACTGGCATATCGCCGAAGGCACGGCCTGCCTCGGCGTCGTGGGCACGACCGGCGAATCACCCACGGTCAACGTGCAAGAGCATTGCGAAATCATCCGCGTCAGCGTCGAACAGGCCGCCGGCCGCGTCCCGGTCATGGCCGGCTGCGGCGCGAACTCCACGGCCGAAGCCATCGAACTGGCCCGCTTCGCCAAGAGCGTGGGCGCCGACAGCCAGCTGCAGGTCGTTCCCTACTACAACAAGCCGACGCAGGAAGGCCAATACCAGCATTTCAAGGCCATCGCGGAGGCCGTGGGCGATCTGCCGATGTACCTGTACAACGTGCCCGGCCGCTCGGTCGCGGACATGCACCACGAGACCGTAATGCGCCTGGCGCAGGTGCCCGGCATCGTCGGCATCAAGGAAGCGACAGGCAACATTGAACGCGCGCAATGGCTGATCCGCGAAAAGCCGGCACACTTCTCAGTGTACTCCGGGGACGATCCCACGGCCGTGGCGCTGATGCTGTGCGGCGGCCAGGGCAACATCAGCGTGACGGCCAATGTCGCGCCCCGCCTGATGGCGCAGCTGTGCGAGGCCGCCATCGCGGGCGATGCGCGCAAGGCCATGGAAATCCAGTTCAAGCTGATGCCGGTGCACAAGAACCTGTTTGTGGAAGCCAACCCCATTCCCGTGAAGTGGGCGATGCAACGCATGGGCCTGTGCGGCGGAACGCTGCGCCTGCCCATGACCACAATGAGCCAGAGCTATGAAGCCGTGGTGGAAGCATCGCTGCGCTCGGCGGGCCTCCTCGGTTGATTCCGGGCAAACGGCACGTGCGACCCGCTCAGCACCGCTACTCAACGGCACTTCCAAATTAGTGAGGAATTTCGCGTGAACGCTACGACACGACTTGGCCTGCTGGGCCTGGCTTTGGCTTTGTCCGCCTGCTCCGTACTGGAGAGCGACAAGATCGACTACAAGAGCGCCAAGAAAGGCGCGACACTCGAAGTGCCGCCCGACCTGACGCAGCTCTCGCGCGACACGCGCTACACCGTGCCCGGCGGCGCGGTGTCCGCCAACGCCTTCGAAGCCGGACAGGCACAGAAACCCACGGGGCCCAACACGGCGCCCACGGAAATCGGCGACGTGCGCATCGAGCGCGACGGCAACCAGCGCTGGCTGGTCGTGGACCGCCCCGCCGACAAGCTGTGGGAGCCCGTGCGCGACTTCTGGCTTGAGAACGGATTCGTGTTCACCCAGGAAAACTCCGAGCTCGGCATCCTGGAGACCGACTGGGCCGAGAACCGCGCCAAGATTCCGCAGGACATGATCCGCTCGACCATCGGCAAGCTGTTCGACGGCCTGTACTCCACCGGCGAGCGCGACAAGTTCCGCACCCGCTTCGAGCGCAACGCCAACGGCGGCACCAACATCTTCGTCAGCCATCGCGGCATGATCGAGGTCTACAGCAACCAGCAGAAAGATGCGACGGTCTGGCAGCCCCGCGCCGTCGATCCGGAGCTGGAGACCGAATTCCTGCGCCGCATGATGGTCAAGCTCGGCGTGAGCGAGGCCCAGGCCAAGGCGGCCGCGGCTTCCGCACAGGCCGCTCCGGCTGCACCCTCGGTCAACGTGACCAGCGCCAATGGCGTGCCGGTCATCCAGCTCGATGAAGGCTTCGACCGCGCATGGCGCCGCGTCGGCCTGTCGCTGGACCGCACCGGTTTCACCGTGGAGGACCGCAACCGCACGGAAGGCGTGTACTACGTGCGCTACGTCGCCCCGGATGCCAACAAGAAGGAGCAAGGCTTCTTCAGCAAGCTGTTCAAGGGCGCTCCGGATGCGGTTCCGCCGCTCAAGTACCGTGTCGTGGTGCGCAGCGAAACATCGCGGAGCACCGTCTCGGTTCTCAATGCCGCCGGCGCGCCGGAAACTTCGGCCAATGCCGATCGCATCCTGCGCGTTCTCGCGGATGACATGAAGTGAGTCTCGCATAGCCGGCTTCTCCATGGACGACAGGGAAGCCCGCTGACTGGAATGCGCCCGTTTCCACCATCCGTTTTCCACCGCCCAGCGTCTGGAATACGAACGGTGCAAGCGAGGCGCATTTTTCATTGCCATCGCGGCATGCACCCGGCCTTCCTCCCTGGCTGCGCCCCCATCATCGCTCACCGAACATGCTGCGTTTCAAAAGCCTGGGCAGCGGCAGCTCAGGCAACTCCACCATCGTCGAAGGCCGAAACGGCCACGCCACCCGGAGGGTGCTGGTCGATTGCGGGCTCGGCATCCGCATCACCGCTCAGCGGCTTGGCGAAGCCGGCCTCGGTATTCCGCAGATTGACGCCATCTTTATTACGCATGAGCATTCCGACCATATCGGCTGCTTGGCGGCCCTGGCGCTGCGCCACGCCATCCCTGTATGGATGAGCCGTGGAACCTACGCGGCCATCGGCGAACCGGATCTTCACGGCCTGCTGCATATCGCGGAGCACGGCGAGTCTCTGGATTTCGGCGCGATGCAGCTAGAGCCCTTTGCCGTGCCGCACGATGCGCAGGAGCCGCTGCATCTGCGCGTCACGGACGGCAGCCATCACATCGCGCTGCTGACGGACCTGGGGCACCCCTGCCTCACCGTCGCGCCCTACATCGCCGACTGCGACGCCCTGCTCATCGAAGCCAACCATGACGCCGGGATGCTGCGCAATGGCCGTTACCCGGCCTTTCTCAAGCGCAGAATCGCAGGCGACAAAGGCCACTTGTCCAACGACCAGACAGCCCAGCTTCTACAGGGAGTTGACAGGCACAGGCTGCAACACGTGGTGGCCGCGCACCTGAGCGCGGAAAACAATCGCCCCGACATTGCGCAACAGACACTGGCTGCGGCCCTTGGCCGCGACCCTCGAGATATCGACGTGGCCTTGCAGCGTTCCGGCTCCCGCTGGGTGCAGGTTGGCAACTAGACGCCCGGTTGCCCGGAACCGGCCAACAGGCATGCCCCGTCCCATGCACCGAAAGCGAGCCGGCAAAACCATTGGGTTGAAACACCGCTATTCAGCCCATTCAAGTCCATTGGATATTGAGAAGAATCCTCTGATATCCCCTGATGGCTACCTGATTATTGAATTTGGTGTTGGAGCAGAATTTTTCATTTTGCCGCCACCAATAACAAAACGATACAGAAAGGATTTATTCATCAAGCGGCGAGCTGACGCCATCCGCTGATTCACCCCAAAGATTCCATGAGCAACAAAAAGGCCCCGGCCTTTCGGCGGAGCCTTTATGGAGCCTTGGACAAAAGCTGGCTTTTTCACCAGCTCTTGTTGTGAGGACTCGATTACTTTGCAGCAGATGCAGCAGCGTTGGCGGCTGCATCGGCAGCGGCCTTGGCGGCATCAGCGGCGTTGTCGACGGCAGCGCTAGCAGCATCGACCGTGGCAGAAGCCGCTGCGGAAGCCGCTTCCACAGCTGCGGAGGCAGCTTCGGTAGCGGCAGTTGCCGCCTGGCTTGCGGCTTCGGCAGCCTGTTCGGCGGCAGGAGCAGGTGCTTCGACAGGTGCAGGAGCAGGAGCTGCTTCTTCCTTCTTGCCGCAAGCGGACAGGGCGACGGCAGCAACCAGAGCAGCGAGAACAACGGAGTTCTTCATTTCAATTTCCTATTTGGACAGTCAGATCAGATTTGATTAGCCCTTATGCCCACCTCTTGCAAAGCAATGCACAAGGCCGAACGGGGTAGACAATCGTTCATACACCCCATTTTTTGCAAACTTCAGCCGCCTATTATAAGAATTATTTGATGAGATAGAGGGTTATCCCGGCGAGAGTTAAAAGTGTTTACATTACTGTGACTTTTTAGTCACAGCCCCAATATCGTCGCGGGGAAACCGGGGCGACTTTTGCCGGCGATCCACTCACGCAGCATTTCATGCAGCATCAGGCATTGCTGCGGGTCGGAGCTGGCAACGCCCCGGCTGCGCTCCACGTCGCGCCGCTGCAGCGACCAGCCCGGAGCCCACAGGACGCTCGGCACGTCGGACGTGTTCCGAGCAGCCAGCAGCCGGCATTCGATCAGATGCCCCCAACGCACGCGCCATTGCGCAAAGCGAGGGTGGCGCACGCGCACGGATTCGAAATCGCCCGCGAGCAAGAGACATCTGCGCGGGCTGCGGCCGGCAGCCGCGCCCCCCGCCGAGGCCCAGGTGTCGAGAACGTCCAGCATGTCAAGCTCACCCAGAGGCCAGTCGTGGAAATCGGGATCGCACAGAATCAGTTCACGCCACCCCTGACGGGCCGCGCAGCACAAGGCCTGCCGGATATATCGCCGGAACTCCGACGGCCCGTCGAACGGGCCCGAAGGCGGCTGGTCGCAACTTTCCGAATCGATCTCAGTGCCATCAGCCATGACCGGCCCTTTCATTCGGAATCAGGCGGGCGGCAACGCGCGCAGCCAACCGTCATCAAACCAGGATTCCAGCAAGGATAGCGCTTCCTCGCTCGCCTTGCCCAGTTCACGCGCCGACAACTGGCGCTGGTCGGCCAGCCTGCGCATGAGCGTGGCGTCGCGCCCCGACGCGAGGTAGCTCTCGCCGTTGAGATACACATGCCGCTCGTCATACATCATGCGGGAGCGGCGATCCAGCGTGACGCCCAGTTGCCGCAGATCGGGCTCGTCCGATGGCGGATCGAACCAGACATTGCCCTTGGGTTCGGTCAGCGCCTCACCGAGCGCACGCTCCAGCACCTGCGATTTGGCCAGCGCGCGCAGCACGCCCTCGCGTGCAAACTCCTGCAGCGCCAGGGGAACCCGCCCAGGAGCCTCGACGGCCTCCTGGCGCGGATCGCGGTAGATGGGAGAGGCATCCGCTTCACCCAATGCGTCGGCGATGCGCAGCAGCGTCTCGCGCGCCAGCTCATCGCGCTGCGCCGAGCGAAAGCCGATGGAATACGTCATGCACTCCCCCTCCGCGATGCCATCGTGCGCCCAGCGCGGCGGCAGATACAGCATGTCGCCGGGTTCGAGCACATATTCCTCCTCGGGCTCGAAGTTCGCCAGGATCTTGACGGGCATGCCCTCCACGAGCGAGGGATCGCGCTGGCGGCCGATGCGCCAGCGGCGTTTGCCGTGCGCCTGGAGCAGGAACACGTCGTAGCTGTCGAAGTGCGGCCCCACGCCGCCGCCATCCGTGGCGTAGCTGATCATCAGGTCGTCGAGGCGCGCTTCCGGCACGAAACGGAATTCATCGAGCAATGCGCGGCCCGCGGCGTCATGAAGATCGACGCCCTGCACCAGCAGCGTCCACTCGCGGGTGCCAAGCGGGGGCAGCGCGCGTCGCTGGAACGGGCCGTGCTTGAGCGACCAGCCGCTTTTGCGCTGCTGGATCAGGCGGGATTCGACGCCATCGCGCGACGCCAGCTCGAACAGGGCGGCCCGGGGAATCGGCGCCTCGAAGCCGGGGATGGCCTGGCGCACCAGCAAGGGCTTCTTGTGCCAATGACTGCGCATGAACCGGGCCGGCGACATGCCGCCCAGCAAGGGGGTGATTTTCTGAACATCCATGGCGTGAGGAAGGCCGCGTTGGCGGCCATCGAATGAACTGCGACAATTCTCTTATGGAAATCACTCAACAATGTGTTGTCGCACTGACCTGGGAGCTCAAGGATACGCTGGGCGATGAGCTGGACGTGCTCGACGAACCCGTCGAGTTTCTCGTCGGAGGCGACGATCTGCTCGCACGTATCGACGAAGCCCTGCAGGGCCACAAAGTCGGCGATGAACTGGCATTACACCTCGAACCGGAAGAAGCCTTCGGCGAATACCAGGAAAACTTGATCTTTCTGGAGCCCCGTGACAAGTTTCCGGCGGATATCGAAGAGGGCATGACCTTCGACGGCGCCGCCCTGCCCGCGGGCCTCAATCCGGAAATGCCGAAGGATGCGCTCTACACCGTTGCCCAGCTCTATCCCGAGCACATGGTGCTGGACGGCAACCACCCGCTCGCCGGCATCGCGCTGCGGATCAAGCTGCGGATCCACGCGATCCGCGATGCCACGGAAGACGAGGTCGGCCGCGGCTCGGCGGGTACCGGATTCTTCCGCATCCAGCCCCAGGCGCCTGGAAGTCCCCTGTTGCATTGAAAGGCGGCGGCTGGCGGCGCGCCGCAACCATCCTTTCGAAAAAGAAAAAGGCGGATGCGCGAAACGGCGCTCCGCCTTTTGACCCAAGAACGCGCTCAGAGCTGCTAACACGACCCAGCAAACCGAAGGTTTGCGATCGAG
>NZ_JBEBOW010000032.1:0-27750 GCF_040396215.1 Diaphorobacter ruginosibacter
TCAGCAAGGCCAAGGAACGCGCCTTGATGAAGGAATTCGGCCTGGACGAAACCGTTCTGTCCGAGGAAGACATTGCCAAGCGCCGCTCGCAACTCAAGAAGCTGATCACGCTGGGCAAGACGCGCGGCTACCTCACGCAGGTCGAGATCTCCGACCACCTGCCCGACAAGCTGGTGGATGCGGAAACGATGGAAGTCGTGGTCACCATGTTGAACGACATGGGCGTGGCCGTGTACGAGCAGACGCCCGACGCGGAGACCCTGTTCCAGAACAATGTGACGCCCACCGCCACCACGGTCGAGGAAGCCGAGGAAGAAGCCGAGGCGGCGCTGTCCACGGTGGACTCCGAATTCGGCCGCACGACAGACCCGGTGCGCATGTACATGCGCGAGATGGGCACGGTGGAGCTGCTGACCCGCGAGGGCGAAATCGAAATCGCCAAGCGTATCGAAGGCGGTCTGCAGGACATGATGGAGGCGATCTCCGCATCGCCGGCGACGATCGCCGAGATCCTGCAGATGGCCGAGGAAATCCGCGAAGGCAAGGTCGTCATCTCGACCATCGTCGACGGTTTCTCCAACCCCAACGAAGCCGATGACTACGTCGCCGAGGAAGACTTCGACGAGTTCGACGAGGAAGACGACGACGACGGCAAGGGCGGCTCCAAGGCGCTGACCAAGAAGCTCGAAGAGCTCAAGAACGAAGCGCTGCGCCGCTTCGACGTCCTGCGCGAGCACTTCGAGAAGATGCACAAGGTCTATGACAAGGACGGCTACGGCGGCGCTGCATACATGAAAATTCAGCACGACATCTCCGCTGAACTCATGACCATCCGCTTCACCGCCAAGACGATCGAGAAGCTGTGCGACATGCTGCGCGCGCAGGTGGACGACGTCCGCAAGAAAGAACGCGAGCTGCGGCGCATCATCGTGGACAAGTGCGGCATGCCGCAGGAAACCTTCATCAAGGAATTCCCGCCCAACCTGCTGAACCTGCAGTGGGTGGAGAAGCAGGCCGCCTCCGGCAAGCCCTGGAGCAACATCCTCTCGCGCAACATTCCGCCGGTCCAGGATCTGCAGCAGCGCCTGATCGACCTGCAATCCCGCGTGGTCGTGCCGCTGACCGAGCTCAAGGACATCAACAAGCGCATGAACGCCGGCGAAGCCGCGTCGCGCGATGCCAAGAAGGAGATGATCGAGGCCAACCTGCGCCTGGTGATCTCGATTGCCAAGAAGTACACGAACCGCGGCCTGCAGTTCCTCGACCTGATCCAGGAAGGCAACATCGGCCTGATGAAGGCCGTGGACAAGTTCGAATACCGCCGGGGCTACAAGTTCTCGACCTACGCCACCTGGTGGATCCGCCAGGCCATCACGCGCTCGATCGCAGACCAGGCCCGCACGATCCGCATCCCGGTGCACATGATCGAGACCATCAACAAGATGAACCGCATCTCGCGCCAGCACTTGCAAGAGTTTGGTTTCGAGCCCGATGCGTCCATCCTGGCAGCCAAGATGGAGATCCCCGAGGACAAGATCCGCAAGATCATGAAGATCGCCAAGGAGCCGATCTCGATGGAAACCCCCATCGGCGACGACGACGACTCCCACCTGGGCGATTTCATCGAGGACAGCAACAACACCGCGCCGGTCGACGCGGCGATGCAGGCAGGCCTGCGCGACGTGGTCAAGGACATCCTCGATGGCCTGACGCCGCGCGAAGCCAAGGTGCTGCGCATGCGCTTCGGTATTGAAATGTCCACCGACCACACGCTGGAAGAAGTGGGCAAGCAGTTCGACGTGACGCGCGAGCGCATCCGCCAGATCGAAGCCAAGGCGCTGAGGAAGCTCAAGCACCCCAGCCGCTCGGACAAGCTGCGCAGCTTCATCGACTCGCTGTAACAGCCACGGCGCTGGCCCCACGGCCCCCTGGAGCGTCTGGAGCGCCCGGAACCCCAAAAGCCCCTGAAAGCCCCGCACCCCGCCGTGCGGGGCTTTCCTGCTTCTGGCCGCACACTCCTTCCGCTGCGGCCGCATCCGCCCCTGCCTGGCCTGGCGCGGCGGGCGGTTGTGCGCACGGCCCATGCGGTCCACGGTGCAAATGGCTATAGTGGCATGGCTGCCGCCACCCTTGCCCCGGACCTCGACCGCCATGAACACAGCCACCGCACAAGACCCATCCCAATCATCGCTCCTGTCCATCGCCGTCATGGGCGCGGGCGCTGTCGGCTGCTATTTCGGAGCCATGCTCGCACTGGCCGGCCACAAGGTCACGCTGATCGGCAGGCAAGCGCACGTGGAGGCCATCAAGCAGCATGGCCTGCGGCTGCAGACCGCCGAGCGGGACATCCATGTTCCCATGGGTGCCAGCACCGACGCGAGCGCCGTGCGGGGCGCGGACGTCGTCCTGTTCTGCGTCAAATCGACCGACACCGAAGCCGTGGCTGGCCAGATCAAGCCTTACCTCTCACCGGACACGCTGGTGCTCACTCTGCAAAACGGCGTGGACAACGACGAGCGCGCCAGCGCCGTGCTGGGTGCCGGCCACCCCGTCGCAGCCGCCGTGGTCTATGTGGCGACCGCGATGGCCGGCCCCGGCCATGTGCGGCACTACGGACGTGGCGAACTGCTGATCGCGCCGGGCGTGCGCAGCGACCAGGTCGCACGGCAGTTCACGGCGGCCGGCATTCCGACCCAGGTTTCCGGCAACGTGCGCGGAGCGCTCTGGAGCAAGCTCGTCATCAACTGCGCATACAACGCACTGTCTGCGCTCACGCAGATGCCTTATGGCTGGCTGGTCGAGCAAAGCGGCGTGAACCCGCTGATCGACGAAATCATCGATGAGTGCCTCGCGGTTGCGCGCGCGGATGGCATTGGGCTGCCGGACAATCTGCGCGCAGCGGTGCATGGCCTGCCGCAAACCATGCCCGGGCAGCACTCATCGACCGCGCAGGATCTGGCGCGCGGCAAGCTCACCGAGATCGAGCATCTGAATGGCTACGTCGTGCAACGCGCCAGGGCCCGCAGCATCGCCACGCCTGTCAACAACACACTGCTGGTGCTGGTGCAGCTGGCGCAGACACCGCGCGCGCGAACGGCTGCCCAGGCTGCCCATTGAGTCCGGCGGTTGACTGCGGTGGCCTTGGTGCAACGGAACGTGAGCAACTGGTAATACCACCACCGCCACAAAGCTACCAAACTTGTAGCAAACGGGATTCCACGCTATATTGATGCCGTTTTTGCCGCGCCCCGCCTCCGTGCTTGCGGGGCCAACATCCATTCATGCGCAAGGAGAAGCATTCATGAGCTCCAAAGACAACGCCGCCGTCAACCAGTTGTTCGAGCGGCTTGAATGCCGCTATGCGATGCGCGTGCTGTGGGCGCTGCGCGACGGGCATCCGCAAACCTTTCGCCTGCTGCAGGACAGCGTGGGCGGAATCACGCCCAATACGCTGAACACGCGCATCAAGGAGCTGCGCGAGGCCGGGATGCTCGATCACGGCAACGATGGCTACACGGTCACGCCTGTCGGGCTCGACCTGCTCAAGCGCCTGTCCGACGTACAGCCCTTCGCCGTGCGCTGGGCCGCGGCGCATCCGCGCAAGGCCGCTACCCGCGCGCCCGCGCCGCCATCCACGCCGGCCAACGCCACGCCCGCCACCGGTTCTCCCGGCGCAGGCGGATCATCGACGGATTCCTTGCCGGAAGCAGGTTTTCCCAAACCGGGCACGCCCGGCCGTCCGTTCTGATTTCCCGGACTGCCCCTTCGATGCAACCCGCGACCCACGCGGGTTTGCCGTTTTTGGCACTATGCTTGGCACATGGCCCGCCGACAGATGCGCACAGTGCGGGCCCGATCATTTTTCAACACCCGTCCATCGGGACACTCCAGGGAATCTCTCCATGTCACTCATCACTACCGCTTCCGGCCTGCAATATCAGGACAACGTCGTTGGCGACGGCGCAGAAGCCAAGGCCGGCGCTCCGGTCCGCGTGCACTACACCGGCTGGCTCTACAACGACGGCCAGCAAGGCGCCAAGTTCGACTCCAGCCGCGACCGCAACGACCCGTTCGAATTCCCCCTGGGCGCGGGCATGGTGATCAAGGGCTGGGACGAAGGCGTGCAAGGCATGAAGGTGGGCGGCCAGCGCACCCTGCTGATTCCCGCCGCCCTGGGCTATGGCGCGCGCGGCGCCGGCGGCGTGATTCCTCCCAACGCCACGCTCAAGTTCGATGTGGAACTGCTGGCGGTCGGCGGCTGATCGCGCGCCCTGCCGGATTCGATGATATTTGACGCGCCCCTCGCCGAGCGGGCGCGTTTTTCATTCCGGGATCAGCCATTCAGAGCCTGATCGAGGCGCGCATACTTGGCTTCGCCCACGGCTGCGCGGATTTTCGGTGCAAGCGCCAGGAGTTCACGATAGCCGCTGGCTGCCTCGACGGCCAGTGTCAGCGGCAGGCCGCGCAGGCCCAGGCCGGACGCCAGTTCGGTCGCGATACGGTAGGCCTCCTGATAGCGGTCACCGGAATTCCTGAAATCATCAGCCATGGTGGAGGCGGAGGCATCCGTCCCGGCGGTCTCGGCAGCATCGGCCGCGCCCGCCTCATCGCGCGCCTTCCCGGCCTTGCCGGGCGCCGCCGCCTGCCCAGCCGCGGCCTCGAGCAGGCCCAGGTCCACCATGGACTGTATGTCCTGCCCGGTGATGCCCATGGCCGCCGTGGCTTCCAGCACCTGCTGGAGCGTTCGCTTTCCGTCGAACAGGATGAAGGCGGTCCGCTGGCGAGGCGTCAGCGTGCCATGCCGGTCTTTCAGCACCTGCTGTCCCGTTTGCGTTTTCGCGTAGATCATCTTCACCTTTCATCCGCCGCAACTATCGTGGTATCCAACCATCTCAAATGTTAAATAGTTTGGCTATCGGGATAGCCCGGATGTGGTGACTTTTATCTCCCGTTTCACAGCTCATTCAGCCGCGCCCGCCAATACTTGCCCGCGCCCGCGCGAGCGGGTCGCAAGACTCACCAGCCAGGCGACGGCAAAACCGCAAGGCACGCCGAACACGCCCGCGGAAATGGGCTGAATGCCGAACCACAGCCCATCGACCAGCAAGACGCCTGGCACCACGGCGCGCACCGCATCCACCTGGGAGAGCAGGTAATAGACGGTGATCAGCAGGCCGCTGACCATTCCCGCCACGGCGCCCGCGCGCGTGGTTCCACGCCAGAATATGCCCAGCACCATGACGGGAACGAAGGCCGAGCCCGCGATGGAAAAAGAGGCCGAGACCATCGGCAGGATCTCCGAGGGCTTGAGCGCCGCGACGAAGGCCGCCGACAGCGCGACGGTGAGCAGCGCGAATTTCGTCAGAATCACCCGCTGCTCGGGCGTCGCGCGGCGGCGGGTTTCCCGAAAGTAGAGATCGCGCACCAGCGCATTGCTGATGGTGAGCAGCAGGCCGTCGGCCGTCGATAGCGCGGCAGCCAGGCCGCCCGCCGCCACCAGGCCGGAAATCACATACGGCAGGCCCGCGATCTCGGGCGTCGCCAGCATGATCAGGTCGGCGCCGAAGCGCATCTCGCCAAACTGCAGGATGCCGTCGCCGTTCACGTCCTCCACCGAGAGCAGCGCGCCATCCAGCCGCGACCATTGCGCCATCCAACTGGGCAGCGCATCGAAACGGCTGCCCACCAGCGTGTTCATGACCTCATGCTTGACCAGCGCGGCGAGCGCTGGCGCGCTCAGGTAAAGCAAGGCGATGAAGAACAGCGACCATGCCACCGAGGAGCGCGCCGCCGCCACCGACGGCACGGTGTAGTAGCGCGTGAGCAAATGCGGCAGGCCCGCGGTGCCGACCATCAGGCAGAACATCAGCGCCAGGAAATTGCGGCGCATGTTGTTGAAGGTCTCGCGCTCCTCGCTGGAGCCCCTCGGGTCGCCCGCATATTCCTGGCTGTGCCGGGGCAGGCCGCCCAGAGGGCGCGCGCGCTCGTAGTTTTCGCGCATCTCGCGCGCCCACAGCTCGCGGGCGGCATCCTCATCGCGCGGCATGTTCACCAGCTCGCGGCTCGCCGCGACGATCAGGCCCACGTCCGCGTTCTGCGAGCGCAGTTGCTGAATGCGCGCGCGCGCGGCGGCGCGTTCATGCTCCAGCGCGACCCGGACATCGGTGAGCCGCGCCTCGTATTCGCGCGCGCGGCGCAGATAGGCCTGCTGCACCTCTATCTCCGCGGGCGAATCCAGCAAGCGCTGCTCCAGCTCGGCAATCTTGCGGATCTGCGCGCCATACTCCATCACCGCCAACGGACTGCCGAGCTGCTTGTATGCAAGCCACGAGACGGGAATCAGGAACGCCAGCAGGATCACCACGTACTGCGCCACCTGGGTCCAGGTGATCGCGCGCATCCCCCCGAGAAACGAGCACAGCAGCACGCCTCCCAGGCCCAGCATGATGCCGATCTCGAACTGCACGCCCGTCAGGCGCGATGCGATCAATCCGACGCCATAGATCTGCGCGACCACGTAGGTGAACGAGCAGATCACCGCCGCCAGCGCCGCGATCACGCGCGGCCAGCGGCCGCCGAAGCGCACCTGGAAGAAATCGGGGATGGTGTAGAGGTTCATCGCCCGCAGATGCGGCGCGATCAATATCGCCACGAGGCAGAATCCGCCGGTCCAGCCCAGCAGATAGGCCAGCCCGCCCGCCTGCCCCGGCAAGCCGGAAAAGCCCTGCAGGTACAGCGCGCCGGAAAGGCTGATGAACGATGCCGCGCTCATCCAGTCGGCTGCCGCCGCCATGCCGTTGTACAGCGGCGGAATCCGCCTTCCCGCGACGTAGTATTCCTCGGGATCCGTCGTGCGGCCATAGACGCCGATGCCGGCGTACGCCATCACGGTGAGAAACAGGAAGATCGGCCCGATCCAGTGGCGCGACAGGCCCTGGCGCTCAGCCCAGGCCAGCGTGCCGATGAAACCCAGCACGCCGACGACGTATAGCGCCAGAATGCGCGCAAGGCGTCTTGAGTAGGAACGGCCGTCGCCTGCGCCGCGCTCACTCATCGCGGCGAGGGGCGCTGGATTCGCGTTGTTGATCCTGTCGCTCGAAATGGTTCATGGCTGCACAGTAAACGCAGGTGATCGCGATGAACATCAGGACTGCCCCTTGGGCGACCACCCAATAGCCGAATTGCCACTGTCCCATGTCCCAGATCAGATCACGGACGAACCAGCTCGCGCCAAAAGTCACCAATGCCCAGACGGCCAGAAGCCCGGCCTTGAGCCACAAGTGCCGGGCGTCATGCATGTCGGGCGGGAAGGGAGTGCCCACATGCTCATCATTCTCGGAATGCGGCAACATGCGGGCGGGCTCCTTGGGACTTGCTTAGTTCGCCAGATTCTGCCAGGTCGTGACCACGCTGTCGGGATTGAGCGAAATCGACGAGATGCCCTGGTCGGCAAGCCATTTCGCAAAATCCGGATGGTCGCTGGGGCCCTGGCCGCAGATGCCCACATACTTGCCTTGCGCCAGGCAGGCGTCGATGGCGCGCTTGAGCAGCGCCTGCACCGCGGGATCGCGTTCGTCGAAGTCGGCCGCCAGCAGCTCGAGGCCGGAGTCGCGGTCCAGACCCAGGGTGAGCTGCGTCAGGTCGTTCGAGCCCACCGAGAAGCCGTCGAAGTATTGCAGGAACTGCTCGGCCAGCACGGCGTTCGAAGGCACTTCGCACATCATGATGACCTTCAGGCCGTTCTCACCGCGCTTGAGGCCATGATCCGCCAGCAGGGTCGTCACGCGCTCGGCCTGCTTGAGCGTGCGCACGAACGGCACCATGATCTGGACGTTGGTCAGCCCCATGTCGCCGCGCACCCGCTTCAAGGCCTCGCATTCCATTGCGAAGGCTTCGCCGAAATCCTCGCTGATGTAGCGCGCCGCGCCGCGGAAACCCAGCATCGGATTTTCTTCTTCGGGCTCGTAGCGGCTGCCGCCGATCAGCTTGCGGTATTCGTTGGACTTGAAGTCCGACATGCGCACGATGACCGGCTTGGGGTAGAACGCCGCAGCGATCGTTGCCACACCTTCGGTGATCTTGTCCACGTAGAAAGCGCGTGGCGAGGCATGGCCACGGGCCACCGATTCGACGGCCTTCTTCAGGTCGGCATCGACAGCGGGGTAGTCCAGGATGGCCTTGGGGTGCACGCCGATGTTGTTGTTGATGATGAATTCCAGGCGCGCCAGTCCGACGCCTTCATTGGGCAGTTGCGCGAAGTCGAAGGCCAGTTGCGGATTGCCTACGTTCATCATGATCTTGGTGCCGATCTTGGGCATCACGCCACGCTGCACCTCGGTCACCTCGGTTTCAAGCAGGCCATCGTAGATCCTGCCGGTATCGCCTTCGGCGCAGCTCACGGTCACCAGCGTGCCGTCCTTGAGCAGCGAAGTCGCATCGCCGCAACCCACGACCGCCGGAATGCCCAGCTCGCGCGCGATGATCGCCGCGTGGCAGGTGCGGCCTCCACGGTTGGTCACGATGGCGGATGCGCGCTTCATCACCGGCTCCCAGTTCGGATCGGTCATATCCGTCACCAGCACATCGCCGGCCTGCACCTTCTCCATCTCGGCGATATCGTTCACCAGGCGCACCGGGCCGGTGCCGATCTTCTGGCCGATGGCGCGGCCCTCCGCGATCACGGTACCCGTGCCCTTGAGCTTGAAGCGCTGCTCGGCCTGGCCCTTGGCCTGGCTCTTCACGGTTTCGGGGCGGGCCTGCAGGATGTAGAGCTGGCCGTCGGTGCCGTCCTTGCCCCACTCGATGTCCATCGGGCGGCCGTAGTGCTTCTCGATGATCATCGCGTACCTGGCCAGCTGCTCGACGTCGGCGTCGGAGAGCGAATAGCGATTGCGCAGCTCGGGGGCCACGTCGGTGGTCTTCACCAGCTTGCCCGTGGCGGCCTTTTCCTCGGCCGACGCGAACACCATCTGGATCAGCTTGCTGCCCAGATTGCGGCGGATGACGGATTTGTTGCCAGCATCCAGCATGGGCTTGTGAACGTAGAACTCGTCGGGATTGACGGCGCCCTGCACCACGGTCTCACCCAGGCCGTAGCTCGATGTGATGAACACCACGTCCTCGAAGCCGGACTCGGTGTCGATGGTGAACATCACGCCGGCGGCGCCGGTATCGGAGCGCACCATGCGCTGCACGCCGGCGGACAGCGCCACCACATCGTGCGCGAAGCCCTTGTGGACACGGTAGGAGATGGCGCGGTCGTTATACAGCGATGCGAACACTTCCTTCATCTTGTGCAGCACATCTTCAACGCCCACCACGTTCAGGAAGGTCTCCTGCTGGCCCGCGAAGGATGCGTCCGGCAGATCCTCCGCCGTCGCCGAGGAGCGCACGGCAAAGCTGGCCTGCGCATTGCCGGCGGACAGGGTTGCAAATGCATCGCGGACCGACTTTTCCAGATCGGCGGGAAAAGGCTGGTTTTCCATCCAGCTGCGGATTTCCGCGCCGGCCTCGGCCAGCGCGCGCACGTCGTCCACGTTCAGCGACGCCAGCTTCTTGCTGATGCGCTCGGCAAGGCCTTCGTGCTTCAGGAATTCGCGGAACGCATGGGCCGTGGTGGCAAAGCCGGTCGGCACACGCACACCTTCCGGCAATTGGGAAATCATTTCGCCGAGCGAGGCGTTCTTGCCGCCCACGACCTCGACGTCGGTCATTCTCAGGTTCTCAAACGGAACGACCAGGGCGGTCGTCTCATAGCGTGCAGACATGGGGAAGCTCCAGAGTTTAAAAACCGGTGCAGGCCTGCGGCGCTCATCGGCCCGCAGGCCGATATGAAGCGCGCAACGCCCTCTCCCACGTCGCCCGGCGAGGCGCTTGGATGTTCTGGTTGTAGGCGGCCAGTGAACAACATGGGAGGGAAAATGGGAATAATGGGCGCCATTGTAGGGGGCGATGGGACGGCGCGCGCAAAGCGGCCGGCCCAGCCCGACAATGAAAAAAGGTTTTCGTTCCGGCGTTTTCAAATACTGAAATATGAGCACAGCCCTGCGCGCAATGCACACCCATACGATTTTCGTGATCTCCGATGGCACAGGCATTACAGCCGAGACGTTCGGCACCGCCATCATGGCCCAGTTCGACACCAAGCCGCGGCTGATCCGCATTCCGTTCGTGGACTCCATGGACAAGGCCCACCAGGCAATCCGCCAGGTCAACCACGTAGCCGAGGTGGAGAACAAGAAGCCCATCGTGTTCACCACGCTGGTGAACCAGGAAATGCTCGATCTCATCGAGGCGCAATGCAAAGGCAAGGTGTTTGACATGTTCGGCACCTTCGTGCGCCCGCTCGAAGTCGAGCTTGGCCAGAAGTCCCTGCATCGCGTGGGCCGCTTTGCCGACATCAGCGAGAGCAAGGAATACCTCGAGCGCATGGAGGCCATCAACTACACGCTCGCGCACGACGACGGACAGACCCACAACGACCTGACCGGCGCCGACGTGATCCTCGTGGGCGTCAGCCGCAGCGGCAAGACACCCACGAGCCTGTATCTGGCAATGCAGTTCGGGCTCAAGGTGGCGAACTATCCGCTGATCCCCGAAGACTTCGACCGCAAGCAGCTCCCTCCCGCCCTGGAGCCTTACCGCAAAAAACTGTTCGGCCTGACCATCGACCCGCAGCGCCTGTCCAGCATCCGCAACGAGCGCCGGCCGGACTCCCGATATGCGAGCCTCGCCAACTGCCGCCACGAGGTAGCCGAGGCGGAGGCGATGATGAGGCGCTCGGGCATTCAGTGGCTCTCCAGCACGACCAAGTCGATCGAGGAAATCGCCACGACCATCCTGCAGGAAGTGCTGCCCCAGCACCTGGGGCATTGAGCCGCCCCGGCGCCGCTCGCCGGGCCCCGGGAACTCAATCCTGCCGCTTGCTCAGCGGGCAGGTATTCCATTTGAAGATGGAATAGAACGGGCAAAAACGCATCAGCCCGGTCAGCAAGGGGATGACACCCAGCCACCCCCACCAGCCGACCGTGCCGGTGGCCGCCAGCGCGATCAGCACCAGTCCGATGATGATCCGGAGTGCGCGGTCGAAACCGCCTACATTGAATTTCATGGTCTTCCCTTCCTACACAAAAAAACCTGAACCGTCCCTGAGCCGCCAGTTATCGGCTCAGGTGCAGAAAATCTTCTTCAGGCTCGATATCAGCGTGAACACATCCGGATCCTCGATGCGGTAGTGCAGCGTCTGCGCGTCGCGCCGGAATGCGATCAACCCCTCCTCGCGCATCCTCGCCAGGTGCTGCGACAGCGCGGACTGGCTCAGGTTGACGTATTCATTGAGGCCGCCCACCGTCATTTCTCCATGCTCGATCAACAGGCACAGCACGATGAGCCGATGCTCGTTGGCGACCGCGCGCAGCAACGCGGCAGCCCTCTCGGCCCCTTGCTGGATGAACTGTTGCTGCTTGCTGCGTGATGACATGGAACGACTGCATGGGTCACTTTATTTAGATCTTTCTAATTTAGCTATCGCTAAATAAAAGTCAAGCCGCCAGGTCAACACCTGCAGCCTTTCATCCGATCCATCGGCTGCTCACATTTCATTTGATTTTTATCTATAAATTGATAATATATTTTTTTATAAACTATAGATTGTGACGCTGCGATGCAAGGCACCGCTGTCACTCTGCCCTTCTGCTTTCCTCAACGCATCATCCCAAGGAGCTTTCACCATGACAACGACTGGCCACTACAAGGAACTCACGCACGCCATCACCGGCAACATGGCCGCACTGCACAAAGGCGTTCCCGGCGTCATGAAGGGATTCTCGGACATGGCGAAGTCCGCCATCGCCGACGGCGCGCTCGACGCCAAGACCAAGGAACTGATCGCACTGGCCATCGGCGTGGCCAACCGCTGCGATGGCTGCATCGGATTTCACAGCAAGGCCCTCGTGCGGCTGGGCGCAACCGAAGCCGAAGTCCACGAAGCGCTCGGCGTAGCCGTCTACATGGGCGGCGGCCCCTCGTTGATGTATGCGGCGAATGCGGTGGCTGCATTCAAGGAGTTCGCGCAGGCATAGCCGCGCGGGAAAATCCGCCCCTCGCGCATCCCACTCAACGCCAGCCATGCAATGGCAGCAGCAGTGCGAGCGAAACTCCGGCAATGGCATGCGCCCAGCCGATCAGCGCACGGATATCCTCCGGCGCGAAGTAGTACAACACGTAGGCGCTTGCCATGCAGGCGGCGCCCAGCAGGATGAGTGCAATGCCCATCACACGCTGGCTGCCCGATTGCCCGCGCACCCGCCCGGCGAGCGGGTTCATGCGCCACCCCTGCGGAACATGGGCGGCAGCCAGTATTCCAGCCGCGAAAAGCGCAGAGAATCCCGCCAGCCCATGCAGCCGCATGAGCCAGGGCTCGCCCGGCTGGGGCAGTTGATCCGCGCCAGCGCCCAGAAAATAATGCAACGCAAGCCAGCCGATGCCGCTGGCGAGCAGCGCCCAGACGGTCGAATACAGCAGGCGGCGCTGCCAGCGGCGCAGCGGATTCAATGAAGCCACGCCTGTGCTCCAAAACGCGCGAGCAGCGGATGCCCGGCGTCGCCGCTCGCAGCCACGATCTTGGTGAGCGCATCTGCCCAGAGACATTGCGGCGCGGCAACGCTCACGTGCGCGGCAAAGGCGGGGGATGAGCCGGGCTGCGGCGCCTGCCACAGCTCGCTTCGGCTGCCGTCCCCATACCAGCTCGTGGAAAAGGCGCCGTCTTCGAGCCGGGCAAATGGCCACACACGGCCCTCGCGCTCATCGCGCAGCCACAGCGGCAGCCGCACGGCGCCGAATGCGCGCACATCGCCGCCCGCATTCACCCAGCCGCCCAGGCTGTCCCGCTCCTGCAACACACGCACTGCCGCATCCACCGCGTAACCCTTGGCAATCCCGCCGAGATCGAACACCGCTGCATCGTGCAACTTGAAAAGCCGCCCGTCCGCATCGCATCGCCAGCCGGCGGGCGCGCGGCCTTGCGTGACATCGAAAAGCCCTTTGCTGAGATCCGCGAGATCCTGCGCGGCGCACAGCACTTGCGCGGTCCGCGCGGCGACCTGCATGCTCTCGCCCGCGCGCAATGCCGCAAAACGCGATACGTCGCTCGCGGGATCGAAGCGCGACATGCACCGCTGCACCTGGGCGATCTCGGCAAACGCCGCCAGCATGGACTCTTCGCAGCGGGCATCCGTGCCGGATATGCCGATCTCCACCAAAGTCCCGAGCGCGGGCTGTGCCCGGCGCTGCCACCTGCGCGGCTCCGGATTGCGGCGGTGCGCCGTCATGATGGGAGCTTTCCCGCGCGGCGCAGCATGTCCAGCCAGACCACGTCGCGGCGCACACCGTCGGTCACGTGCGCACAGCTGAGCGTTGCGCCGCTGATGTTGGCGATATCGTCGCCCACGCGCAGCGGCGACCCTGCGGTCTTGCCCTCGAATTGCCTGCGCCATGCGGGCAGACGGATTTCATGGCCGTGGCTTTCGCGGTAGGAGAGGATTTCGAGCTGCCGCACGCTGCCATCCGCATTCATGCCGAGGGCATAGGTGATCCGCTCGAATTTACCCACGGCCTCGTCAACCACGAAGTAGCCCAGCGTGCCGCCGCCCTGCTTCGCGACATGCACCGGCAGCCGACGCGGGTACGGCTTGAGGCCCGCATCGTTGAGCCGCCGCATGTCGTCGGCATCAAGCACGGGCTCGAGCCGCTCGAAGGCATCGGCCTGTGGAAACATGCGTTTTTGCGCCTGCTCGGCGCTCATGTAGTCCACGGCAAAAGCTCCGGCGGGCGCCAGCGCGACGATGGCGGCAGCGGGAAGCAGGGTCACGCGCATCAGAAACTCCAGCCCAGGCCGAGGTTCACACGATTGGACTGCGAATACACCTTGAAGCGCTGGATGTCGGCCTTGACGACCACCGAGGGCGACAGCCAGAAATTCGCACCCACGGTGATCACGCGTTCGGTGTCCGCGCTCGCCGGGGTCAGCCCCTGGCCGATGTATGCATAGGAGCGCGCGGTATTGAAATTCTCGTAGCGCACGAATGGGCTCAATTGATAGTCGCCCTGCGACCAGAGCTTGTAGGCCGCCTGCGCGTACCAGCCGTCGAAGGACTTGGGAATCAGCGTGGGGTTGCCAACCAGCGTCTGGTTCAGGCGCGCCGTATTGGAGATGCTGCCGCGCGCATAGAGCGCCGAAAGATCCCAGCGCCCGGGCGTCCAGCGCGCATGCACATCGGCCAGCGTGACGCGCGACCTGGGGTAGCCGGCCTGTCCGTGTGTCGCATCGCCGGTAAACACCGAGCCGCCGACGAGCAGTCCGGGAATGCCGCGCCAGTTGGCCGCGCCGAACACCGTAAGATTGCGGGCCCTGGCCTGCGCCGCCTCCTGATGGATGGCGCCCAGCGGCGATTCGGCGCCTTCGCTGGAAGCCGCGTCCCATTTGGTCAGGTCGAAGCCGGTGGTGATGCCGCCTTGCAGCGTGAGTCCGTTGTCCAGGTTCGCCACGAGCTGCACGCCCGCCTCGCGCCAGGTGGTGGGAATGATCGCGGTCTCCACGAAATTGCGCTCCACGCCATAGAACGCCGTAGGCTCGTGGTTCTCGTTGAGCAGCCCCGCCGGCATCAGGAACAGGCCGCCGCGCGCCGCGAGCGACGACGTGAGCTGATGCTCGACGTAAGCCTGTTCGACGGCCACCTCGCCCGGATCGCCCTCACCCGAAGTGACTGCGTGCTCGACCTCCAGTTCACCCACCACCTTGGTGCGATCATTGACGCGATGCTGCAGGCCGATGACGAGCCGCCGCACATCGGCCTGTGATTTTTCCGTCGCCTTGGAAGGCCGGTTGTAGTTGATCTCGCCATAGCTCGACAGCACGGTGGCGGGCTCCTGCGCCGCCGGCAGCGGTTGCTCGATGGCGCCCGCGCCCCCACTCGCCTGCGTGCTGGCGCCCCCGCCGTTCCAGCCGCCCGCAGCGGTGGGCGCGGCATCTCGCGTGGCGGCCTGCTGCGACTTGACCTGGGCAAGCTCGGACTTCACATTCGCCAGCTCGGCGGAGAGCCGCTCCAGGCGACGCGTCAATTCCGCCATGGAGATGGCGGGCTCTTCGGCGGCGCTGACTGCCTGTTGCGCGAGCGCCGGCAATGCGGCGATGCAGAGACTCAGGACAAACGCGCGCGCGGCCAGGGAACCTGCGCGGCGATTCAGGTGGATATTCATGATGAGTGGGCCCATGCGGGAAAGGATGAATCGGGTGGATGCGGGCGCAGCAGGCCGCCCCGGCTATGGCTCGTAGCCGTCCGTCAAGGTCTTGAGGAAGGCGACCACGTCGTCCACCTCGTCATCGCTGAGTGCCGGTGCGTCGCCGGGCTTGCGGTCGTAGGGAACCTCGGTGGTGTTCACGTTGCGGTGGTATTCGGCGGGAAGATCGTCGAACTTGTTCACGGTACCGTCCGCGTTGCGCGGGTAGTACTTCTCGGGATGGGTGTCGCGCTGCACATAGAAGGTCACCGCATCCTTGAGCGTCTTGAACTTGCCATTGTGGAAATAGGCGTGCCGCAACGCCACGTTACGCAAAGTGGGAACCTTGAAGAGCCCGCACAGGTCCTTGCGCTCCAGCAGATCTCCCGTATCGCGCGCGCACAGTCCCAGGTCGAAATAGTTGGGATCGCTGTTCTGTCCGAGTTCATGGTTGCGCGGCAGACCGAGGCTGTCGTAGGTGAAGTCGGTGAACATCGGCATGCTGCCGTCCGCGCCGCGCGCAGATGGATGGCAGGCCAGGCAGTTGCCCTTGGCAGGGTTGTTGAACAGCGCCAGTCCGCGCATTTCCTGCACGCCCAGGCTCGCCTTGCCAAGCAGGAAATAGTCGTACTTGCTGGTGAATGCGTTGAACTCGGGAGCTTCGAGCTGGTAGCGCTGGAGCGCGAGCGTCATGCGCTCGTAGGCACCGTCCACGTCACTGAAAACCGTGTCGCCGAAGACGAGCCGGAACTCGCCGGCATAGTCCGTGGCGGCCAGCCGGGCGATGACCTCCGCCTTGCTCGTGTTCGCCATTTCAACGGGATTGAGGAACGGCTGCCCTGCCTGGTCCTGCAGCGATCTGGCGCGCCCATCCCAGAAAAATCCACCAGTGGGGGTCCCTTCGGCGTCGAAGAAGAATGGCGTGTTGGCGGCCAGATAGCCAATGCCCGGCGAGAGCCGGCCGCCCTGCAGGTCCATGTTCGGGCCGCCGAACTGGGCTGCCAGATCATTCGGCGCGGCATGCCCGTGCGCGCTTTCATGGCAACTCGCGCAGGATTGCAGCCCCGAAGCGGAAAGCGAGGCATCGTTGAATATCTTGCGCCCCAGGCCGGCCACGGACGAAAGCGTCTCGCCCTCACCCGCATTGCCGACCGATGACGAGCCCCCGCCTCCTCCGCACCCCGTCAGCAACACCGCAAGACAGAACCCGGCCACGGCCAGGACCCGCAGCGACCCTCCTCCCTCGCGCCCAGGCCGCGCAAAGGCGTTTTCTGTGAATTGCATAGCCCAGCTTTGTTATTCTTAATGAGAATGAAGGCGATTCTATTTTTGAGTATGCGGGCAGTATTTGCGCAATCTCAATAGGAGCGCCTCATCCAGCGCCGCCGCGTTGCGACGAGCGGCTCCCTGCGGAATATCAAAGCTTGATTGAACGGGAACACTCCGCCAGGCGGTTCCCCAGGCGGATGAATGCGCCATCCGCCTGCCCGGCCGCCGTGGCCAGATTGATTGCGCAGGCAAGCGCAAGGCTGCTTTCCTCAATGTCCATGAAGAAACGCGAAGCTGGCGAATCCTCCCTCGCACGGCCCGTTGCCTCGCAACGCCGGTGCGCTGACGCGATTCCTCACCGCTTGCAGCCTTGCACGCCGCGCGGCTCAATACCGCGCGCTGCCTGCCGGAAACGGAGAACGCTCAGGCGAAACTGCGTCGGATCTGTTGCCTGCCAAGGTCGGTGATGGTGAACTTGCCGTCGAATGTCTTTCCAATCATTCCCCAGTCCAGCAACCGGTTGGACAGATGCTCCTTGAGCGCATCCCCCATGCTGACCAGTTCACCCATTTCCATGCGTTTGAGCACGGCGAGTTCATCCACGGTGGGTTCGAACGTCGTTGCATGAAAAACAGCATCCAATGCCATGGCAGTGCTCCTTGCGTTGTTATGGAGAATTCGACCATGCGCCTGCCGTGCGGTTCCCACGAACTGGCTACTGGGGATGTTCTCCTACAAACCCGGCCCGCGCTGCGGCAGCGCGTGCAGATGCAGACTATCCCTTTGCCACGCAGCGTCAATCAGGGGAATTGCGGGTCGCCCGCCATGCGGACGAGCCAGTCGCCGAAGGACGTGAGCATGGGCGTTGCGGGCTGCGCGGGCGTCACCAGGTAGTAGGCCCGCTCCCCGCGCAAGGGCCGCGCGCAGGCGATGACCAGATCGCCACGCTCCATTTCCGCCTCGATCAGCAAGGGAGGAATGAGCGCCACGCCCAGCCCCGTGGCGGCGGCCACGGCAAGCATGGAAAACAGCTCGTAGCGCGGTCCATCCAGCGCGCGCGCCGTGTCGACCTGCATGGCGTGAAACCATTGCTGCCAGCCATAGGGCCGGGTGCTTTGCTGCAGCAGCGGCATCCGCGCGATGGTCTCGGGCGCGACCGGCTGATGCGCACGCCCCCTGGCGCGTGGCGCGCTTTGTTCGAGCAGGCGCGGGCTGCAGACGGGCACCACGTCCTCCTGCATCAGCATGCGCACCTGCACCCCCGGCCAGTTGGCGACCTGGTCGGCGGTGCCCGCATACAGCGCGGCATCGAAGCTGGTGTCGGAGAAAAGAAAAGGACGCGTGCGCGTTTCGATATGCACCACGATGTCCGGGTGCTCCCTGGCCAGCAGCGGCAGCCGCGGTATCAGCCACCGGGTGGCGAACGTGGGCACGGCCGCGAGCGAGAGCGATCCTCCGTGCCCCTGGTGAGCCATCACGTCAAGCGTATCGCGCTCCAGCCCCTGCAGCCAGCGCGCGACCTGCTTGCCATAGTGCCGCCCGGCCTCTGTCAAGGTGACGCCGTGGCGGGTGCGGCGAAAGAGCTGCACGCCGAGCTGGTCTTCGAGCGCCAGTATCTGCCGCGACACCGCGCTTTGCGTGAGCGCCAGTTCCTGCGCCGCGCGGGTGTAGCTCTCATGGCGGGCCGCCGCCTCGAAACAGGCCAGCGCCTGCGTGGATGGGATGTGTCTGCGCATGCCGCAGCATTGTATTCATGTATGAGTATTTTGCATTTCTGGATGAAATCAAATCGTTTGCAGCATCCTCCTTTCACGCAATAACATTCGCCCATCGCTCAAGTCATGCAATGCATGCATTCATGGTTTGAATTCATCGTTCAACCGTCCTTTCTTCAACGGAGACACACCATGGCCCACGCACGCTTCCAATGGGATGACCCTTTCCTGATCGAACAGCAACTGACCGAGGACGAACGCGCCATCCGCGACGCCGCCGCCGCCTACTGCCAGGACAGGCTCGCGCCGCGCGTGCTGGAGCAGTTCCGCCACGAAAAGACCGATGCATCCATCTTCCGCGAGATGGGCGAGCTCGGCCTGCTCGGCCCCACGATTCCCGAGCAGTACGGTGGCCCCGGCCTGAACTATGTGGCCTACGGCCTGATCGCCCGCGAGGTCGAGCGCGTCGATTCCGGCTACCGCTCCATGGCCAGCGTGCAGAGTTCGCTGGTGATGGTGCCGATCCATGAATTCGGCACCGAGGCGCAAAAGCAGAAGTACCTGCCCAAGCTCGCCAGCGGCGAATACATCGGCTGCTTCGGCCTGACCGAGCCCGATCACGGCTCTGACCCGGGCAGCATGTCCACCCGCGCCTACAAGGTGGACGGCGGCTACAGGCTCAAGGGCAACAAGATGTGGATCACCAACAGCCCGATCGCCGACGTGTTCGTCGTCTGGGCCAAGGAAGTGAGCGAAGGCGGCGCCGTGGGCCCGATTCGCGGCTTCGTGCTGGAGAAGGGAATGAAAGGCTTGAGCGCCCCGGCCATCCACGGCAAGGTGGGCCTGCGCGCCTCGATCACGGGGGAAATCGTGATGGACGATGTGTTCGTCCCAGAAGAAAACGCGTTCCCCGAAGTGCAGGGCCTCAAAGGCCCGTTCACCTGTCTGAACAGCGCGCGCTACGGCATCGCATGGGGCGCGATGGGCGCGGCGGAATTCTGCTGGCACACAGCGCGCCAATACACCATGGACCGCAAGCAGTTCGGCCGCCCGCTCGCTGCCAATCAGCTCATCCAAAAGAAGCTGGCCGACATGCAGACGGAAATCGTCCTGGGCCTGCAGGCGGCGCTGCGCTTTGGCCGCATGAAGGACGAGGGCATCGCGTCCGTCGAGGCCACCTCCATCATCAAGCGCAACAACTGCGGCAAGGCGCTGGACATCGCACGCCTGGCCCGCGACATGATGGGCGGCAACGGCATCAGCGACGAATTCGGCGTGGCGCGCCATCTGGTGAACCTCGAAGTGGTGAACACCTACGAAGGCACTCACGATGTGCATGCGCTGATTCTCGGCAGGGCGCAAACGGGCCTCGCCGCATTCGCCAACTGAACCGGGACGCCACCCGCACGAATCCACGCCGACACCATGACCACGAGCGCTCCTCTTTCAGGCATCAAGGTTCTCGATCTCTCCCGCGTGCTGGCCGGGCCCTGGTGCACCCAGATGCTGGCCGACCTGGGCGCGGACGTCGTCAAGGTGGAACGCCCCGCCGCAGGCGACGACACCCGCCACTGGGGGCCGCCGTTCCTGCGCGACGACGACGGCGAGCTCACGCGGCAGGCCAGCTATTACACCTGCTGCAACCGCAACAAGCGCTCGGTCACCATCGACATGGCGACGCCCGAGGGCCAGCAGCTCATCCGGCAGATGGCCGCCGAAGCCGACGTGCTGGTGGAGAACTTCAAGGTGGGCGGCCTCAGGCAATACGGGCTCGATTACGAAAGCCTCGGCAAGCTCAATCCACGCCTCATCTATTGCTCGGTGACCGGCTTCGGCCAGACCGGCCCCTACGCGGAACGCGCGGGCTACGACCTCATGGTGCAGGCCATGAGCGGCCTCATGAGCATCACCGGCCATGCCGACGGCGAGCCGGGCGGCGGCCCGCTCAAGGTCGGTGTCGCCGTGGTCGATGTGTTCACCGGGCTCTACGCCGCAAACGCCGTGCAGGCCGCGCTGCATGCCCGCAATGCGACCGGCCTGGGCCAGCATATCGACATGGCGCTGCTCGACGTCGCCATGGCGGTCCTGTGCAACCAGGCATCGGGCTATCTGGCTAGCGGTACGGCGCCGGGGCGCGCGGGCAACCTGCACCCCAGCCTGGCGCCCTACCAGGACTTCCCATCAGCGGACGGGAACGTGCTGCTGGCCATCGGCAACGACGGGCAGTTCGCGCGGTTCTGCGCGGCGGTGGGGCATCCCGAATGGTCGGCCGACGAGCGGTTCGCCACCAACGCTGGCCGCGTGGAAAACCGTGCCGCGCTCCTGGCTCTGATGGCTCCCGTCATGCGGACACGCGCCACCAGCGAATGGGTCGCGCTGTTCGAGGACAAGGCCGTGCCTTGCGGCCCGATCAACACCATCGCCGATGCATTCGAAGATCCCCAGGTGAAGGCGCGCGGCCTGCGCATCGAGCTTCCACGCTGGGGCGGCGCGGCCGCCCCCGACCATGTGGCAAGCATTCCCGGCGTGGCCAACCCCATCCGCATGTCGGCCACGCCCGTCGCCTACCGCAACGCACCGCCGGCGCTCGGCCAGCACACAGAGGAAGTACTGCGCGAAATGGGCCTGGACGATGCGGCCATCGCGCGTCTCAAGGACAAAAAAGTCGTCTGAGCGCAAGGAGCGGCAGGCGGCTGCTCCTGCCCTCTTCCATCACCCATGCGCCGGAGCGGGCGAAAAGCTCAAGCCCCATTTCCAGGTGGCGAACGCGCACCACGCCAGCCCCAGCAGCGCAAGGCTTCCACCCACCGCACCCAGGTGCTCGAGACCGGCATGCGTGCCGACCTGGCTGCCCAGCAGCGCACCCGCGCCAATGCCCACATTGAACAGCCCCGAGAACAGGGACATGCCGACGTCCGTGGCATCCGATGTCAGCCGCAGCACTTTCGCCTGGAGCGCCAGAGCCATGCACAACATCGCCACGCCCCAGACGGCGCAGACCAGATACAGCGTCGGCAGCCAGCCCGCGCCCGGCAGGAATGCCCACAGGCAGCCAGTCAGCGCGGCCAGGGCCGCCAGCAGGAAGGCGCGCGGCCAGCGCAGGCCGAACGCGCTGAAGCACAGGCTGCCCACCACACCCATTCCGCCATACAGCAATAGCGCCCATGTGGTGACCTGTGCGTCAAGCCCCGCCACGCGCTGGACCAGCGGCTCGATGTAGCTGTAGACCGTGAACTGGGCTGTCACCATCACGATCAGCAGCGCATAGGTCGCCAGCAGCGCGGGACGCCTCAACAGCACGGGAACGCTGCGGACCGAACCCGCGTTCTCGCTGGGGAGCCTGGGCAGCAGGCGCCACAGGACCAGCATCACCGCCAGGGCCACCGCGCCGATCACCCCGAACGTGGTGCGCCAGCCCAGCGCCTCGCCCACCACGCGGCCCAGCGGAATCCCGAGCACCATCGCCAGCGTCGTGCCCGTTGCCAGCAGGCTCAAGGCAGGCGCCTTCTTGCCCGCCGGGGCCACCCGGACCGCCAGCGCGGCGGTGATCGACCAGAACACGGCATGCGACAGCGCAATGCCGACACGGCTGAGCATCAGCGTGAAGAAGCTCCATGCCAGCGCCGACAGCACGTGGCTGGCGATGAACAGCACGAACACGCCCATGAGCAGCCTGCGGCGCTCCATGCGACTGGTCATCAGCATGCAGGGCAGCGAGGCCAGAGCCACGATCCAGGCATAGATCGTGAGCATCAGCCCGACCTGCTCGGTGCGCATGTCGAAGCTCGCGCCGATATCGCTCAGCAAGCCGACGGGCACGAACTCGGTGGTATTGAAGACGAATGCGGCCAGGGCCAGCGCGATCACGCTGAGCCAGGCCTGCTGATTGGAGCGCGGAGCCGAACCCCTCCCGGAAACAGAGGCGCAGGCGGGAGCGGAGGCAATGGAAATGGAATCGGAAGAGGACATGACTTGAAACGACCGGCAGGACCCGCCGGCTCGCAGCGGATGCTGCAGTGCACAATCCACCGATTGTGCTCGCAGGCTCCCATCCACGGCGGCGCATGGCGGAGATGGCCCTGCTCGCCGGTCGCTCAATCCGCGTCAATACGCCACGGTGAACCGCTCTTTGATATGCGCGCCCTGCTCCAGCGCATCCACCAGCGCCACCGACAGGTCGGCAGCGGAAATCGTGCCGGGCTTGCCATCGGGCTGCATCAGCGGCTCATCCTTGCCGCTGCGGTACCGGCCGGTGCGCTCGCCATGATCGCCAAGATGCAGCGCGATCGGCGGGCTGAGCAAGGTCCAGTCGAGCGACGATTCCTCGCGCAGCTCCGTCAGCATGTCGCGCGCCGCCGTGGCTCCGGGTTTGATGGCGGCAGGAAAGTCCGGCGAATCAACCAGTTGCCGGCCATCGATGTAAAGACTCCCGGCTCCGCCGACAACGAGGTATCGCCTGACGCCCGCCGCCTTGACTCCCTCGACGATCGCGCGCGATCCCCGCATGAAGTCATCGTAGATGCGCGGATTGCTCCAGCCCGCGTTGTAGGCGCTGACGACCGCATCCGCGCCGGCGACGGCATTTTTCACATCCTGCGCATTCAGCACATCGGCGGCCACCACGGCAAGATGATCGCGCGCGGGGATCTTTTCGGGATGGCGGGCCAGCGCCGTCACCTCATGCCCGCGGTGCAGCAACTCATCCAGCAGCGCCGATCCCACAAAACCCGTTGCACCAATCAATGCGACTTTCATATCCGTTTCCTTTCGGTCAGTTCAGGCTGCAAGCTTACGCGCTTATCAATGAAACGATAATCCAGCAAATTCAACCTTCACCTTGAAGCAAGACTTCACAATCGAGCAATGGATGACTTCAAACGCATGGCGGTTTTCGCAGCGGTGGTACGCGAAGGATCGATGAGCGCGGCCGCCCGCGCCATGGGTATGACACCCTCCGCGGTAAGCCAGCAGATTCGCCAGCTCGAACGCGCGGGCGGCGTCACGCTGATGCACCGCACCACCCGGCAATTGACGTTGACCGACGTGGGGCAACGCTTCCATGCGGAGTGCGCCCGCATGGTGGAAGCCGCCGCGAATGCGCGCGCGGAACTGCAGGCCGAATTGCAGGAGCCGGGCGGCGAACTGCGCATGTCCTCCACCGTGGGATTTGCCCGGCATGTCGCGCCGGCACTGGGGCCGCTGCTGGCAAGACACCCACGGCTTCGCCTGCAGTTGCTGGTGGACGATGCGCAGATCGATCTGACCTCCGCGCGCATCGATCTGGCCATCCGCTACGGCAATCTGCCCGATTCGCAATGGGTCGCGCGGCGCCTGGGCGCCATGCAGTGGTGGCCCTGCGCCGCGCCGCGCTGGCTGGCCGAGCATGGCGCTCCGGACTCATTGCAGGCATTGCAGGCGGCAAGCTGGCTGGGGCTTCCATCATCGCTGGAGGCGCAGGGCCTTCAGGTACGGATTCCATCGATGCGCGACGGCCGGTCCGTGCTGGATGAACACGTGCTGCCCATCATCCCGCGCATTTCCAGCAACAACCAGTCCGCGCTGATGCAGATGTGCGAGGCCGGACTGGGCATTGCGCTGCTGGGCAGCATGGACGTGCAGGAGCCGATTCTTGCCGGGAACCTCGTGCGCATACTGCCCGCCTGGTCCTTCGGGCGGCCCGGCGGGTTGCCCATCTGGGCGGTCACGCCCCAGCGCGGCAGGCAGCCCGCGAAAGTCCGGCTGGCCGTCGAGCATCTGGCCCGATATCTGGCAAATGCGCCCGCGGTCTTTCACTCGGCCTGAGCATTTCGCACGGGGATGCTATTGTGAAGAAATGGCAAAGACTGACAACGACAAGTACGAAAAGTCAACGAAAATGAGGCCAGGAACGTCTAACAACCATCACGGCGCCGAAATCCATCTCTTGGCGCCATCACCATGGATCGTCCGCGGCGCATTGCGCCAGCAAGCACACGTTCCGCACCGGGGAGAAAAGACATGAATCATTCAATGCTCTACAAAATAATGGCCGCGGGAGCGCTCGCGGCACTGGCATCCGGCTGCGTGGCCATCGACGACCCTTACTACCAGGGCGGCTATGGCTACGGCAGCTACGCGACCTACACCAGCTATCCGGCATGGCAGGGCCCTGGCTACTACTACGACGGCGGCTACTATCCCAACAATCCCGGCATCTCGGGCGCCATCTACATCCGCAGCCGCGATGACTGGTACGCGCGCGACACTTCGCGCCGCAGTGACTGGGAGCGCCGCCGCGACCAGGAGCGCCGCGACGCCAATCGCCGCCGCGACGAAGCCAACCGCGCGGCGGCGGGCCGGCGCGATCCCGTGCGCCCATTGCCATCGAACAACCCGCAGGCCGACCGCGACTTCAATCGCAGCGAACGCATCCTGCGCCAGCAGGAAAGCCGCCAGCTCAACAGCCCCGACCCGCGCGTGAACCGTGAACGCGCCGCGATCTTCGAGCGCCAGCGCCAGCAGCGCGAGGAAGAGCAGCGCAAGAAGCAGAACCCCTGGGGAACAGGCAACAGCCAGGGCAATTGAGCCCATGCCAGCGGCGGTCCGACCGGACTCATCCGCCGCAGAAAGCCGCCGCGCCATGCCCGCCGACCACGCCATTCGATACGCCCTTATCCCGCCAAGGCTGTACGGGCTGGCCCTCGCCGGCCTGCTGTCGGCTGTCGGCTCCACGCCGGCGCACGCGCAGGTCATCCGCTGCACGGACCCGGTATCCGGCAGGGTGACCTACACCGACGGCAAATGCGCCAGCGGCACACGGGCCGACGAAATCGAGGCGCGCAGATCGCCGCAAGATATCCTCGAAGAACGCGAGCGGGCCGCCCAGGCACGGGAGCTCAGCCGCGAACGCATCCAGCAAAGCGCCGAACGGCGCCAGCAAAACGAAGGGCGGCGGCTGCGCGAGCAGGAGCGCCTGCAAGCCGAGCGGCAGGACCCCGCCAACTCACAGGAATGCGCCCAGGCACGCCACGATCTGCAGGGCGTGCAGGATACCCTGGGCCGGGGGATGTACGACGAAGCCACTCGCCTGGACGCGGCCCAGCGCAGGGCCGAGCAGGCCTGCCTGACTCCCGATCAATGGGTGCAGGCGCAGCGCGAGCGCAACCTCAACGCCGCCAGCGGCAACGCGCCCTATCCCTATGTGGTGCAGCCGCCAGTGGTGATCCGCCCTCCCGTGCGGCCAACGCCCACCCCCAAGCCGCCAGTGTTCACCCACTGCAACGTTTTCCGCTGCACCGATGCAGCGGGAAATATCTACCCGCGCTGACTCCTGAAATATCAGACGGGCGGACAGAAGAGCTGCTCGCGCAGGCCGCTCAACCCCTCGGCCACCGTTGGATAGCGCAGCCGCAGCCTCAGTTCCTTGTGCATGCGCGCCGTATCCAGGCGGCGCGACTCGCTCATGAAGCTCAGCAGCGACACGGGCAATTGCTCTTTGGCGGCATCGCGCGCAACCCTCGGCGGGCGCGGCATGCCCAGCAGATCGGCGGCCAGGTCGAAATAGTCGCCCATCCTCATGTCGGTGCGGTCGCTCACGTTGTAGATGCGCTGCGGCCTGCCGCGCCACAGGGCGGCCAGGCAGGCGCGCGCAAGATCATCCGCCTGGATGTGATTGGTGTACACGTCATCCTCGCGCGCCAGCACCGGCGTGCCGCGCTGCAGGCGCGCCACGGGCGTGCCGTTCGGCCGGTCGATCCCGTAGATTCCCGGCACGCGCAGAATGCTCACCCGCGCGCCCACGCGCCCCAGGTGACGCATGGCCAGTTCCGCATTCGCACGCCTGTGGGCGCGCGGCGTGGCGGGCGCGGCCGGCCGGCTTTCGCTCACCAGCGCCCCCGCGCAATGTCCATACACGCCGGTGGTGGATGCGTACACCAGGGCATCGGGCAGCGCGCGCAGCCGCAGCGCGCGCACGAAATTCTCGCTGCGCCTGTCGCGCCACCAGCACGGTCCCGTCTCGCCTTCGCCCGGCGGCGGCGCGAGATACAGCACGCGCTGAAACACACCGGCAAGACGGCGCAAAGTGACCGCATCATCCAGGTCGCCCAGCAGCGGGCGCACGCCAAGCGCGCGCAGCTGCGCGGGCCGGTCGGCGGACGTCGTCAACGCGGCGAGCGAGACCTTCATGCGGCCCGCGCCGGAACCCTCGCGCGCAGCCGCTCTCAATTGCCGTGCAACGCGCATGCCGACATCGCCACAACCGATGATCAATACGCGCATTCTGCGAAACCGTGCCGGCAACGCACCCAGGGGACTTTGGTTTGAGGGCAAAATCGGAGCTTTCCCGGGGTCAGCCAGCCCGCCTGACGGCAGTTGCGCATCATGCGCCCGGCTCCCCGTGCTGATTGAACGAACGAAGACAAGAACGCCAAGGATACCCTCACCATGACGAGCGAGCAGGCTAGCGCCGCCACCTTCAACATCAGTGTTCAACCCAGCGGCCGCGCGTTCACCGCCCAGGGCGATGAAACCATCCTCCATGCCGCCATCCGCAACGGCGTGGGCCTGCCCTATTCCTGCAAGGACGGCTCCTGCGGATCCTGCAAATGCCGGAAACTCAGCGGCTCGGTGGTGCACAAGGAGCACTCCGACAAGGCGCTCTCGGAAACCGAGGAAGAAGCGGGCTACGTGCTGACCTGCAGCGCCCGCGCGCTGACCGACGTGGTGCTTGAATCGCGCCAGGTAACGGATGAAAGCGCCTTCCCGGTCAAGAAGCTGCCGGTGCGCGTCGCCGCGCTCCAGCGCCTGTCGCACGACGTGATGCAGGTGAAGCTGCAGCTTCCCGCAGCCGACCAGTTCAGGTACCACGCCGGACAGTACATTGAATTCATCATGCGCGACGGCGCCCGCCGCGCCTATTCCATGGCGACCGCGCCGCACGTTCAGGAGCAGGCGCCAGGCGTGGAGCTGCACATCCGGCACATGCCCGGCGGCAGGTTCACCGACCATGTTTTCGGCGCGATGAAGGAAAAGGAAATCCTGCGCGTGGAAGGCCCCTTCGGCAGCTTCTTCCTGCGTGAAGACTCCGACAAACCCATCATCCTGCTCGCATCCGGCACGGGCTTCGCGCCCGTGAAGGCGCTGATCGAGCACATCCAGCACAAGGGCATCCAGCGCGAAGCCGCGCTGTACTGGGGCGGCCGCCGGCCCGCCGACCTGTACATGGACGCATGGGTGCGCGAACGCGTTGCGCAAATGCCGAACCTGCGATACGTCCCCGTCCTCTCCAACGCCGAGGACGAAGACGGCTGGAGCGGCCGCACGGGCTTCGTGCACAAGGCGGTCATGCAGGACTTCGCCGACCTCTCAGGCCACCAGGTCTATGCCTGCGGCGCGCCCATCGTCGTCGATTCCGCCCGCGCGGAATACTCCGCGCAGTGCGGCCTGCCCGCCGACGAGTTCTTTGCCGACGCATTCACGTCGGAGGCCGACAAGCAGGGTGCCTGAGAAC
>NZ_JBEBOW010000033.1:0-27683 GCF_040396215.1 Diaphorobacter ruginosibacter
ATGCCGGTTCGCGCCATGATCAAGCACTTCCGCCACGAGTTTGAAGCGAAGATCCAGAACGCTTCCAAGCAGGCTGCATAAGCCGCCGGATCGCGAGTAAAGCATATGGTTGAAATTGAACTGGACGGTAAGAAGGTTGAAGTGACCGAAGGCAGCATGGTGATGCATGCTGCCGAAAAGGCGGGCACCTACATTCCTCACTTCTGTTACCACAAGAAGCTGTCGATCGCTGCGAACTGCCGCATGTGCCTCGTGGACGTCGAAAAGGCTCCCAAGGCCATGCCCGCCTGCGCCACGCCGGTGACGCAGGGCATGATCGTTCGCACCAAGAGCGAGAAGGCCATCAAGGCCCAGCAGTCCGTGATGGAGTTCCTGCTGATCAATCACCCGCTGGATTGTCCGATCTGCGACCAGGGCGGCGAGTGCCAGTTGCAGGATCTGGCCGTCGGCTATGGCGCTTCCACTTCGCGCTACGGTGAAGAGAAGCGCGTCGTCGCGCACAAGGACGTCGGCCCGCTGATCTCCATGGAGGAGATGAGCCGCTGCATCCATTGCACGCGCTGCGTGCGCTTCGGCCAGGAAGTGGCCGGGGTGATGGAGCTGGGCATGATTAATCGCGGCGAGCATTCCGAGATCACCACGGTCTTGGGCGATACGATCGATTCCGAACTCTCGGGCAACATGATCGACATCTGCCCGGTCGGTGCGCTCACCAGCAAGCCCTTCCGCTACAGCGCCCGCACCTGGGAGCTCTCGCGCCGCAAGTCGGTTTCTCCGCACGACTCGAATGGCTCCAACCTGATCGTTCAGGTCAAGAACCACAAGGTCATGCGCGTCGTTCCATTCGAGAACGAGGAAGTCAACGAATGCTGGATCGCCGACCGCGATCGTTTCTCGTATGAAGCGCTCAACAGCGCCGACCGCCTCACCACGCCCATGCTCAAGCAGGGCGGCGAATGGGTCGAGGTGGACTGGCAGACCGCTCTCGAATATGTGGCCAACGGCCTGCGCGGCATCAGGAACGACCACGGCGCCAACAGCATCGGCACCCTGGTGAGTCCGCACAGCACGCTCGAGGAGCTGTATCTGGCGGGCGCGCTGATGCGCGGCCTGGACAGCGACAACATCGACTACCGCCTGCGCAACGCCGAATTCGAGGCGCCCCAAGGCATACGCTGGCTGGGCATCTCGATCGCCTCGCTGTCGACGCTGCAGTCGGTGCTCGTGATCGGCTCCAACCTGCGCAAGGATCATCCGCTGTTCGCGCAGCGCATCCGCCAGGCCACTCGCAAGGGTTGCGCCGTCAACGCCATCAATGCCACGGTCTACGACTGGGCCATGCCCGTATCGCAAGCCCTCGTGGCCCCTTCCGGCCTGTGGACCGACGCCCTGGCGCAGGTGGCTGCCGCCGTTGCCGCGGAGAAGTCGCTGGCGGCGCCAGTGGCCGTCGACAGCGTGAGCGACGGCGCGCGCGCCATTGCCGCGTCGCTGATTTCTGGCGAGCGCAAGGCGGTTCTCCTGGGCAACGCGGCCGCTCACCATGCCAATGCGTCGAGCCTGCTGGCCCTGGCTACGTGGATCGGCGAGAACACGGGCGCGTCCGTCGGCTATCTGACCGAAGCCGCCAACACCGTGGGCGCGCAGTGGGTCAAGGCTCAGCCGCAGCAAGGCGGGCTCGATGCCGGACAGATGCTGCAAGGCGCGCTCAAGGCGGTCCTGCTGCTGAACACCGAGCCGGAATTCGACTCCGCAGCCGGCGCGCAAGCCAAGGCTGGCCTGAACAATGCGCAAATGGTGGTCACCATGAGCCCGTTCAAGGCCAACATGGAATTCTCCGATGTGCTGCTGCCGATCGCTCCTTTCAGCGAAACGGCGGGTACGTTCGTGAACGCGGAAGGCCGCGTGCAGAGTTTCCATGCCGTGGTCAAGCCCGCGGGCGATGCTCGCCCCGCCTGGAAGGTGCTGCGCGTTCTGGGCAACCTCCTGGATCTGCAGGACATGAACTACGAGTCCTCGCAGGACGTGCTGGCCCGCATCACGGGCAAGCAGGCTGGCGAAGTGACGCAGGTTCCCGCCGAGCTGCTGGTCAACACGACCAAGGCGCCGCTGCAGGCCGCCAGGGCCGTTGCCGCCGAACCCTGTGTTGCAAGCATCTATCAATTGGACAGCCTGGTGCGCCGCGCGCCTTCGCTGCAACTGACAGCTGACGGTCGTGCAGCGCTGAAAGGAGCCGTCGCATGATTGACGCGATCTACAACGGTGGCCTGAACGCCATCAACGCAGATTGGTGGATGGGCGTGGTGTGGCCTGTTATCTGGATCCTTATCAAGATCGTCTGCATCGTTGCGCCGCTGATGATCGCCGTGGCCTACCTCACGCTGTGGGAGCGCAAGCTGCTGGGCTTCATGCAGATCCGCTTCGGTCCCAACCGCGTGGGCCCCATGGGTCTGCTGCAGCCCATGGCCGACGGCCTGAAGCTGCTGACCAAGGAATTGATCCAGCCGACGGCGGCGGCCAAGGGCCTGTTCTACCTGGGCCCGATCATGGCGATCATGCCGGCGCTGGCGGCCTGGGTTGCGATTCCCTTCGCGCCCGACGTGGCGCTCGCCAACGTGAACGCAGGCCTGCTGCTGATCATGGCCATCACGTCGATCGAAGTCTATGGCGTGATCATCGCTGGCTGGTCCTCGAACTCCAAGTACGCCTTCCTCGGCGCGCTGCGCGCATCGGCACAGATGGTGAGCTATGAAATCGCCATGGGCTTCTGTTTCCTGGTGGTGATCATGGTGTCCGGCTCCATGAACCTGACGGAAATCGTCCTCGGACAGAGCAAGGGCACGTTCGCAGGCATGGGCGCGGGCGTCCTGTCGTGGAACTGGCTGCCCCTGCTGCCCATCTTCATCGTCTACCTGATCTCCTCCGTCGCCGAAACCAACCGCCATCCGTTCGACGTGGTGGAAGGCGAAGCGGAAATCGTGGCGGGCCACATGGTGGAATACTCGGGCATGGGCTTCGCGGTGTTCTTCCTGGCCGAATACGCGAGCATGTGGCTGGTATCCATCCTGGCCGTGATCATGTTCCTCGGCGGCTGGCTGCCACCGTTCGACTTCCTGGCCTTCATCCCCGGCTGGATCTGGCTGGCGATCAAGACTTGCGTCGTGGTATCCATGTTCATCTGGATCCGCGCAACCTTCCCGCGCTTCCGCTATGACCAGATCATGCGCCTGGGCTGGAAGATCTTCATCCCGGTGACCTTGATCTGGCTGCTCGTGATTGCCGCCTGGTTGCTGTCGCCCTGGAATATCTGGAAATAAGCGGGGACAAGAATGACTACCGTTGCTGCTCCTGCGTCTACTTTCTCCGTCAAGGATTTCTTCAAGAGCTTCATGCTCGTGGAACTGGTCAAGGGCATGGCGCTGACCGGCCGCTACACCTTCCGTCGCAAGATCACGGTGCAGTTCCCTGAAGAGAAGACGCCTCTTTCGCCACGTTTTCGTGGCCTGCATGCCCTGCGCCGTTACGACAATGGCGAAGAGCGCTGCATTGCCTGCAAGCTGTGTGAAGCAGTCTGCCCGGCGATGGCCATCACCATCGAGTCGGATGTGCGCGACGACGGCTCGCGCCGCACCACGCGCTACGACATCGATCTGACGAAATGCATCTTCTGCGGTTTCTGCGAGGAAAGCTGTCCGGTGGACTCCATCGTCGAGACGCACATTCTCGAATACCACGGCGAAAAGCGTGGCGATCTGTACTACACCAAGGACATGCTCCTGGCCGTCGGCGATCGTTATGAAGCCGAGATCGCCGCCAACAAGGCGGCAGACGCCAAGTACCGCTGAAGCGGCTCCTTGATCAAGACAAGAAGATTCGATCCATGGACGCCAAAACCGTATTTTTCTACCTGTTCTCGGCAGTGCTGCTGTTCGCAGCCTTCCGGGTCATCACCGCGCGCAACCCGGTTCACGCGGTGCTCAATCTGATTCTGGCCTTCTCGCAGGCGGCCGCCATCTGGCTGCTGCTCAAGGCTGAATTCCTCGGCATCGCGCTGGTGCTCGTGTACCTCGGCGCCGTGATGGTGCTGTTCCTGTTCGTCGTGATGATGCTGGACATCAACATCGATACGGTGCGAAAAGGCTTCTGGCGGCACTTCCCGCTGGCGGCCTTCATCGGCGCGCTGGTGGCATTCGAAATGGGCGCCGTGCTGATGACGGGTTTTCGCGGCATGGAAGAACCCAAGGCCATGGCCGTGGTGGTGGATGCGGCGGGCAAGGTGATTCCCTACTCCAACACGAGGGAGCTGGGCAAGCTGCTCTACACCGAGTACCTGTACCCCGTTGAAATAGCCGCCGTGATCCTGCTGGTGGCGATGATCGCCGCGATCGCGCTGACCCTGCGCCACCGCAAGGACAGCAAGGCCGTGAGTCCGACGCAGCAGATCCGTGTCCGCGCTTCCGATCGCTTGAAGATCGTGAAGATGGATGCCGTGCAGAAGCCCGTCGCTCCCGCGGCGGCCGAGGAAGAGCCGACAACAGAGGAGAAAAAATAATGACTTTGACGTTGGGTCACTTCCTGGCACTTGGGGCGATGCTGTTCGCCATGTCGGTGGTGGGTATTTTCCTCAATCGCAAGAACCTCATCGTTCTGCTGATGGCCATCGAGCTGATGCTCCTGGCCGTCAACATGAATTTCGTCGCGTTCTCCCATTACCTTGGCGACATGCATGGCCAGGTATTCGTGTTCTTCATTCTGACTGTGGCTGCCGCGGAGTCGGCCATCGGTCTGGCGATCCTGGTGCTGCTGTTCCGCAACAACCGCACCATCAACGTCGAAGATCTCGACACCCTCAAGGGTTGAACGGGCTAACCAAGGTTCTGAAGAATGAGTCAAACCCTTAATGCATCATTGCTACTGGCGGTTCCTCTCGCACCGCTGGCCGGCTCAGCCCTGGCAGGTATCTGGGGTACCTCCTTTGGCGGTAACAAGATCGGCCGTACCGGCAGCAGTTCGCTGACGATCCTGGGCGTGCTGCTGTCCTTCCTGCTCTCCGCCTACGTGTTCAATGCCGTCGTGTTCGAGGGCGCCACATTCAACGAAACCATCTACACCTGGATGGTCGTCGGCGGCCTGAAGATGGAGGTCGGCTTCCTGATCGACAGCCTGACCGCCATGATGATGTGCGTCGTGACCTTCGTGTCGCTGATGGTTCACATCTACACCATGGGCTACATGGCGGATGACGACGGCTACGACCGTTTCTTCTCGTACATCTCGCTGTTCACCTTCTCCATGCTGATGCTGGTGATGGCGAACAACCTGCTGCAACTGTTCTTCGGCTGGGAAGCGGTCGGCCTGGTCTCCTACCTGTTGATCGGTTTCTACTTCAAGAAGCAGACAGCCATCTTCGCCAACATGAAGGCGTTCCTGGTCAACCGCGTGGGCGACTTCGGCTTCATCCTCGGCATCGGCCTGATCGCGGCCTATACCGGCACGCTGAACTATTCGGAAATCTTCGCGAAGCTGCCCGAGATCCAGGCGACACAGTTGCCCGGAAGCACATGGCTGCTGGTGACGGTGATCGCCATCTGCCTGTTCATCGGCGCCATGGGCAAGTCGGCGCAGTTTCCGCTGCACGCCTGGCTGCCGGATTCGATGGAAGGCCCGACTCCGATCTCCGCGCTGATTCACGCGGCCACCATGGTCACAGCCGGCATCTTCATGGTCTCGCGCATGTCGCCGCTGTATGAGTTGTCGGATGCCGCGCTCAACTTCATCCTGGTGATCGGCTCCATTACCGCATTGTTCATGGGTATCCTGGGCATCATCCAGAACGACATCAAGCGCGTGATTGCCTACTCCACGCTGTCGCAGCTTGGCTACATGACCATCGCCCTGGGCGTGTCGGCCTATTCGGTCTCCGTGTTCCACCTGATGACGCACGCGTTCTTCAAGGCGCTGCTGTTCCTTGGCGCCGGTTCCGTCATCATGGGCATGCACCACAATCAGGACATCCGCTGGATGGGGGGTGTGCGCAAGTACATGCCGATCACCTGGATCACTTTCCTGCTGGGCAACCTGGCGCTGATCGGCACGCCGTTCTTCTCGGGTTTCTACTCGAAGGATGCGATCATCGAAGCGGTCCACGCCTCCAACCTGCCCGCCGCCGGCTTTGCCACCTTCTCCGTGCTGGCCGGCGTGTTCATCACGGCGTTCTACTCGTTCCGCCTGTACTTCATCGTGTTCCACGGCAAGGAGCGCTATGACCAGAATCCGGATGCGCATCACGACGATCATCATGCCCACGACGACCACCACGGCCATGGTCATGATGCCAAGCCGCATGAATCGCCAGCCGTTGTGACGGTTCCCCTGATCCTGCTGGCCATTCCGTCGGTGGTGATCGGCGCGATCGCGCTCATGCCGATGCTGTTCGGCGACTTCTTCAAGGGCGTGATCTACGTTGACGGCACGAAGCACGGCGCCATGGCCGAGCTGGCCGAAGAGATCCACGGCTGGCTGCCGATGGCGCTGCACGGCTTCACCGCCGCTCCGTTCTGGCTGGCCCTGGCCGGCGTGGTGCTCTCCTTCATCTTCTACATGGTCAAGCCGGAGATCCCCGCTGCGATCATGTCGTTCTCGAAGAAGATCGGCCTGTATCAGGTGCTCGAAGGCAAGTACGGCGTGGACTGGGTGTACGAAAACATCTTCGCCCGCGGCTGCCGCGCCTTTGGTACCTTGTTCTGGAAGGTGGGCGATCAGGCGATCATCGATGGCGCCATCGTCAATGGTTCCTGGAAGCTCATGGCCAGGTTCGGTCAGTGGATTCGCGGCCTCCAGTCGGGCTATCTCTATCACTACGCGTTGGTCATGATCCTGGGCGTGTTCGCGCTCATGACGTACTTCGTGTGGCTCAACAAGTAGTAGGGGAAAAAGAAAAATGGGATTGTTGAGTCTTGCAATCTGGGCACCGATCGCCTTTGGCGTCCTGCTCCTGTTCTTCGGGCGTGACAGCCAGGCACCGATGGTGCGTTGGATCGCCCTGATCGGCGCCCTCGTCGGCCTGGCGGTGACGCTGCCCATGTTCACCGGTTTCGACAATACGACCGCCGCCGCGCAGTTCGTCGAAAAGGCCTTGTGGATCGAGCGCTTCAATGTGCACTACCACCTGGGCGTGGATGGCCTGAGCTTCTGGTTCGTTCCGCTGACCGCGTTCATCACCGTGATCGTGGTGATCGCCTCGTGGGAAAACATCACCGAGCGCGTGAACCAGTACATGGCCTCGTTCCTGATTCTCTCGGGGATCATGATCGGCGTGTTCACGGCGCTCGATGGCATCCTGTTCTACGTGTTCTTCGAAGCGACACTGATCCCGATGTACCTGATCATCGGTATCTGGGGCGGCCCGAACCGCATCTACGCCGCCTTCAAGTTCTTCCTGTACACGCTGCTCGGTTCGCTGCTGATGCTGATCGCGCTGATCTACCTGTACAACGCCTCCGGCGGCAGTTTCGATATCGCCACCTGGCACGCCCTGCCTCTTTCGGCAAGCGCGCAGACCATGCTGTTCTTTGCATTCTTGGCCGCGTTCGCGGTGAAGGTGCCGATGTTCCCGGTCCACACTTGGCTGCCCGATGTCCACGTTGAAGCGCCTACCGGCGGCTCCGCCGTGCTGGCCGCCATCATGCTGAAGCTGGGCGCCTACGGCTTTCTGCGCTTCACGTTGCCGATCGCCCCCGATGCGGCGCGCGAATATGCCTGGCTCATGATCACGCTGTCGCTGATCGCGGTGATCTACGTGGGCGTGGTCGCCCTGGTGCAAAAGGACATGAAGAAGCTGGTGGCCTATTCGTCCGTGGCGCACATGGGCTTCGTGACGCTGGGATTCTTCATCTTCAATGGCCTGGGCGTCTCCGGCGGCCTGGTGCAGATGATTGCGCACGGTTTCGTCTCCGGCGCGATGTTCCTGTGCATCGGCGTGCTGTATGACCGTGTCCACTCGCGTGAAATCGCCGCCTATGGGGGCGTGGTGAACACCATGCCCAAGTTTGCTGCGTTCGCCCTGTTGTTCTCCATGGCCAACTGCGGCCTGCCGGCGACGGCCGGTTTCGTGGGCGAATGGATGGTGATCCTGGGAGCCGTTCAGCACAACTTCTGGATCGGCCTGGGCGCAGCCACGGCGCTGATCTTCGGCGCGGCCTATACCCTGTGGATGTACAAGCGCGTCTATTTGGGCCCGGTTGCCAACGACCACGTTGCAAAGCTCAAGGACATTGGTTGCCGCGAGTTCCTGGTGCTGGCGGTTCTGGCGGTTGCCGTGCTCTACATGGGCCTGTATCCAAAGCCATTCACCGACGTGATGGATGTTTCGGTCGCGGAGCTGATCAAGCATGTCGCGCAGTCGAAACTGAACTGACCAGACTGGATAGAGAGATAAGAAATGATTGACAACATCAGCTGGCTGGCAATTTATCCAGAGATCGTTCTGCTGGTCATGGCCTGCGTGATCGCGCTGGTCGACCTCGGCGTCAAGAGCAAGGGCCGCACTCCGACTTACATCCTCACGGTGCTCACCTTCCTGGTCGTGGCAGTGCTCGAGGCCATGTATGCGCGCAACGGCACCACGTTCTACGGCTGGGGCAACATGGTCGTCAGCGATTCCATGGGCAGCTGGCTCAAGTGTTTCGCAGCCGTGGCCATGGCGGTCACCATGGTCTATGGCCGTCCCTATGCAAGCGATCGCGACATGCTGCGTGGCGGCGAAATGTTCACACTGTCGATGCTGGCGCTGCTGGGCATGTTCGTCATGATCGGCGCGAACAACTTCCTGGTCGTCTATCTCGGCCTCGAACTCCTGACGCTCGCCAGCTACGCGCTGGTAGCATTGCGCCGCGACCACTCGCAATCGGTCGAGGCGGCCATGAAGTATTTCGTGCTCGGCGCCATGGCCAGCGGCTTCCTGCTGTACGGCCTGTCGATGATCTACGGCGCAACCGGCTCGCTGGATATCGGCCAGGTGTTCCAGGCCATCTACGGCGGCCAGATCCGCCATCAGGTGCTGGTCTTCGGCGTGGTGTTCGTGGTCGCGGGCCTGGGCTTCAAGCTCGGCGTGGTGCCATTCCATATGTGGGTGCCCGACGTGTATCACGGCGCTCCCACCGCCATCACCCTGATCGTCGGCGGCGCTCCCAAGCTCGCGGCCTTCGGCATGACCATGCGCCTGCTGGTGGACGGGATGCTTCCGCTGGCGGTCGACTGGCAGCAGATGCTGATGGTGATGGCTGTCTGCTCGCTGCTCATCGGTAACCTTGGCGGTCTGCTGCAGACCAATATCAAGCGCATGCTGGCCTATTCCACCATTTCGCAGATGGGCTTTGTGCTGCTGGGCCTGATGTCCGGCGTCATTCACGGCAACGTGGACCCCAATGCGGTCGAGAATGCATACAGCTCCGCCATGTTCTACGTGGTGACCTACGTGTTGACCACGCTGGCGGCCTTCGGCGTGATCCTGCTGCTGGCACGCGAAGGCTTCGAGAGCGAGGAAATCTCCGATCTGGCCGGCCTCAATCAGCGCAGCCCGCTGTACGCCGGCGTGATGGCGCTGTGCCTGTTCTCCATGGCAGGTATTCCTCCCATGGTCGGCTTCTACGCCAAGCTGTCGGTGCTGCAGGCGCTGATCTCTTCCGGTCAGACCCCGCACATCGTGCTGGCGGTGTTCGCCGTGATCATGTCGCTGATCGGCGCGTTCTACTACCTGCGCGTGGTGAAGGTCATGTACTTCGACAAGCCGCTGACAGCGACCACGGTCTCCGCGCCGCTCGACGTGCGGGCAGTGCTCACGCTGAACGCCGCCGCGTTGCTGGTCCTGGGCCTGTTGCCTGGCGGACTGATGAGCCTGTGCGCCGACGCCATCGTTCGCGCGCTGGCGACCTGAGGCCCAAGCGCCTCGCTTGACTGGCAAAGGAAAGGCCCATGTCGCAAACCGCTGCAATCTGGCTCGTGATCCTGGCCGCGTTCGCGGCGGCCAACTGGCCTTTCCTGTCTCAGCGCCTGATGCTCATAGGCCCTCGCCCCAAGGAGGGCGCCAAGCCCTTTGCGGTTCGCTTGCTCGAGCTGGTCGTGCTGTACTTCATCGTCGGCATCGTGGCGATGGCGCTCGAACGCCGCGCAGGGCAGAACGCACCCCAGGGCTGGGAGTTCTACGCCATCACCGCGGCGCTCTTTCTCACGCTGGCGTTTCCCGGTTTCGTGTACCGATACCTGATGCGCCGCCGCCGTTGATCCCGGTGGCGAGCGGGCGCGGATCTCCTGCCCTGCCGTCGTGTCCAGTGCGGACTCGGCATCACTCACTGCGCGGTTGTGGATTGGCGCGGATCCCGGCAAGGAAGTGTTGGTGCTACCATGGACCAGCCCCCGTTTCTCATTCCGACGTTTCAGCAGCAGACTATGAAAGTGCTCGATCTCCTGTGCAGCGCAGACCATCGCTTCGAGGGTTGGTTCGCATCGGAAGATGATTTTCAGGATCAGCTCGAACGTGGCCTTGTGCAATGTCCGATGTGCGGCAGCGCCAGCGTCCGCAAGGGCCTGAGCGCGCCGCGTCTCAACCTGAAGTCGTCCACCGCTTCGGAAACCGCCCCGCGCGGGGAAGCCGCTTCCGCTGCTCACGCCGATAGCGGCCAGCGCGGCACCGTGGCCGCCCAGGTGGCCGCCCCGTCGCAACTGCCCGCGGAGCTGCAGGAAGCATGGCTGCGCGTGGCCAGGCACGTCATTGCCAATACCGAAAACGTCGGCGATCGTTTTGCCAGCGAAGCGCGCCGCATGCATTACGGCGATGCGCCGGAGCGCGGGATTCGTGGCCAGGCCACAGCGCAGGAGACGGCGGAACTGATGGAGGAGGGCATCGAGGTCATGCCCTTCGTGTTGCCCGATTCCCTCAAGGAAACGTTGCAGTAACCTGGCTTTGCCAGGCCATTACCGGCCTGCGTGCCTCGTCACGTGAGGCGCTTGATGCCGCATTTCGTGACGCCGTCGTGGATTGCCTTCAGTCTCGGACATGAGCGCAGCCAGACCATGCGCATCCATTCCGTCACATCCGTTATGTAGCCGCAGAATCCAGGGAGCATGCAAGGCGGAAGCCCGTTCCATGGCCGGATGTGAGGGCAGGCCGCCTCGCCCGAGTGGGTGAAAAGAAAAAAGAGAACATGCCATCATGCATGTCCTCTTTTCCGTCAATCCTGGCCGCGCCTTTTTCCAGTGACTGCAGCCGTAGGCGAACTCAGAACGTGAACACGTTCTCGAGGCCGCCAGCCCGGGCGATCAGATCACGCCTTGGGCGATCATGGCATCGGCTACCTTCACGAAACCGGCGATGTTGGCTCCGTCGATATAGCTCACGGTGCCATCGGCGCGCTTGCCGTGCTTGACGCAGGCTGCGTGGATGTTCTGCATGATCTGCAGCAGGCGTGCGTCCACTTCTTCGCGGTTCCACGACAGGCGCATGGCGTTCTGGCTCATCTCCAGACCCGAAGTCGCCACGCCGCCGGCGTTGGAAGCCTTGCCTGGGGCATACAGCACGCCGGCGGCTTCGAATGCCTTGGCCGCTTCGATGGTGGAAGGCATGTTGGCGCCTTCCGCAACGCACAGCACGCCGTTCTTGATGAGCGTCGCGGCATCGTTCTCGTCCAGCTCATTCTGCGTTGCGCAGGGCAGGGCGATGTCAACCGGAACATGCCATGGGCGTACGCCCGCTTCGAACTTGGCACCCACGCGTGCGGCGTAGTCGTTGACGCGGCCATACAGGTGGTTCTTGATTTCCATGAGAACGGCCAGCTTCTCGGTAGTGAAGCCGTCCTCGTCGATCACGGTACCGGAGGAGTCGGAGACGGTCACGACCTTCGCGCCCAGTTCCATGGATTTTTCAATGGCATATTGCGCCACGTTGCCGGAACCCGACACGGACACGCGCATGCCGTCGAAGCTGCGGCCCTTGGTCTTGAGCATTTCGTCGGCGAAGTAGACGGTGCCGTAGCCGGTGGCCTCGGGGCGGATCAGCGATCCGCCGAATGCCAGTCCCTTGCCCGTGAAGACCGAAGCGGCATTGTTGGCCAGCTTCTTGTACATGCCGGCCATGAAGCCCACTTCACGGCCGCCCACGCCGATGTCGCCCGCGGGCACATCGGTGTCGGGGCCTACGTGGCGGAACAGCTCGGTCACGAAAGCCTGGCAAAAGCGCATGACTTCAGCAGGGCTCTTGCCCTTGGGGTCGAAGTCCGAGCCGCCCTTGCCGCCGCCCATGGGCAGCGTGGTCAGTGCGTTCTTGAAGGTCTGCTCGAATGCCAGGAACTTCAGCACGGACAGATTCACCGAGGGGTGGAAACGCAGGCCACCCTTGTATGGGCCGATGGCCATGCTGTGCTGGATGCGGAAGCCGCGGTTGACCTGCACCTGGCCGTGGTCGTCGGTCCAGGAGACACGGAACATCACGACGCGCTCGGGCTCCACCAGGCGCTCCAGCAGTCCGTGTTCTGCATAACGTGGATTCTGCTCGATGAAGGGCCACAGGCTCTCCATCACTTCCGTAACGGCTTGCAGGAATTCGGGCTGACCGGGATTGCGCAGAGCGACTTGCTCGAGGAATTGCCCGACGGATGCGTGCTTCATAAAGCGGAACCTTCTATCTTGATGACAACATGTGTTTCTAGTGCAGGCGACATTATGCCAAAAAGACATGGTGCTATGCACCAAAGTGGGGTGCAAGCCACTACAACGCTCAAGTTTTGTGCGAATACGTCCGCAAGAGGGTCGCTGTCGCACGGGTTTGGTGATTTCGGCGCTTCACCATGGATGCCTATGGAAGTCCATGGAAAGAGACGCGCGAGCGGAGAACTTCCGAGCGGTGCGCAACGGTGTGGACGCACAGGGCGCGCAGCCGCGCGCGCTCCATGCTCCGGCTGCGCCAGGACGCGGATGGCAAAAAGGGTGTTGAACGGTGTTGACGCCTGCGTGCCGGAAGGCGCGCCAGCCTAGCGTCCGCGAAGGAACAGCGCGTCCAGTTCTTTCATGGTGAGCTGCCGCCATGTGGGGCGTCCGTGATTGCACTGGTCGGAGCGGTCGGTGATCTCCATTTGCCGCAGCAGCGCATTCATCTCATCCAGCGTGAGTTTGCGATTGGCGCGCACGGCCCCGTGGCAGGCCATGGTGGCCAGGATTTCATTGCGGGCGCGCTGAACGACCGTGCTCGCATCGTGCTGGGACAGCTCGGCCAGCACGCTGCGCGCGAGTTCCACCGGATCGCCTTGGGCGAGCGCCGTGGGCGTGGCGCGTACGGCCAGCGTGCGCGGAGAAAACGGCACGATTTCCATGCCGAGCAGTTCCAGCGTATCGGCATGGGCCTCGGCAGCCGCCACTTCATGCGCGGTGGCCGCGAAGGTGGCGGGTATCAGCAGCGGTTGGCTTGCAATGCGCGCGGATTCATCGATCACCTGTCTCTTCAGGCGCTCGTAGACGATGCGTTCATGCGCTGCATGCATGTCCACGATGATCATTCCCTGCGCGTTCTCGGCGAGGATGTAGACGCCGTGGATCTGAGCCACGGCGCGGCCCAGCGGCCAGGGCGATGCCTCGGCGTCCGGAGCCGATCCCTGTGCCGCTGCCGCGCTGGAAGGCGCATCCGGTAGCTGCGGCATGCCGGCTTCCATGGCCGGTGGGGCCGAGGCCGCGCCTGGGATGGTTTCGGGCGTGCCCCACAGCACCTGCAAATCCTGCACCTTGTGGCCCACACGCTCTTCGAAGGGCATCGAGGCCTGTGCCTTCCATTGAGGCGTTGGCGTCCAGGCCGCGGGAGCCGTGCCGGGTGCGGGGGAGGATGATTCTGCCGGCAGGGGATTGGCGAGTCCAGCCGGCTGCTGGGCGGCGGCCAGCGCCTGCGCGCGGGGGACGGCAAGCGCGTTCTCAATGGCGTGGCGGACGGCCTGGTGCACCTCGCGGCTGTCGCGGAAACGCACTTCGATTTTCGTGGGATGGACGTTCACATCCACGCGCAAGGGGTCGATCTCGACGAAAAGCGCATACACGGGCTGCTTGTGCCCGTGCAGCACGTCTTCGTAGGCGCTACGGGCAGCGTGGGTGAGTACCTTGTCGCGCACGAAGCGGCCGTTGACGTAGCAGAACTGCTGATCGGCGCGCGAGCGGGCCGCATCCGGCAGTCCCGCGCGGCCGGATACCGTGACGTTGCCGAGCTTGAACCGTACGGGTACGGACTCCTCGATGAAATCGGCTCCCAGCACGTCGCTCAGGCGCCGCTTGAGCGCTTCGTTGCGCTTGTCCTCATCATCCGCGCTGGCGGGGTCGAGCGTTGCGCGCCACTGCTCGACGAGCTTGCCTTCGTGCCAGATGGAAAAACCCACGTCGGGCCGCGCAAGCGCATGGCGGCGCACGGCTTCCACGCAATGCGCCAGCTCGGTGGCATCGGTCTTGAGAAACTTGCGGCGCGCGGGAGTGGAGAAGAACAGCTCCTTGACCTCGACCGTCGTCCCCCGGCTACGGGCCGCTGGGCGAAGCTCTCCGCTGCGTGCATCCAGCAGGAATGCGCTGGCCTGGTCCTGCGTGCGCGAGAGCAGGGCGGTTTCGGAGACGGATGCAATCGCTGCCAGCGCCTCGCCGCGAAAGCCCATGGTGTTGACGGACTCAAGGTCGTGCAGGTTGCTGATCTTGCTGGTCGCGTGGCGGCGCAGCGCCACCGGCAGCTCCTCGGGCGGGATGCCCGCGCCATCGTCTTCCACCGCGATCAGCCGTACTCCGCCCGCGAGCAGGCGCACGGTGATCTGCGTGGCGCCCGCATCCAGCGCGTTGTCCACCAGTTCGCGCACGGCGGAGGCGGGACGCTCGACCACTTCGCCGGCGGCGATCTGGCTGATCAATTCATCGGGCAGATCACGGATCGGGCGACGTTGCGGGGCGGTGGGAAGAGGTGTGCTGATGTCGTTCACATCCACATTCTAGAAGCCTCGCCGCGAAGATGCCCGGAAACGGTCCATGGCTTGGCAGCGTGAACGGGCTGGCTTTGGGGTAGAGTTCCAAGCTTCGCCAACACCAGGGGTTTGAGCTTGGAAATTGTCAGCTTCTTGATCGACTTCATCCTGCACATCGATAGGCATCTCGAACAGTTCGTGATCGCCTATGGGCCCTGGGTGTATGCGCTGCTGTTCATCATCGTTTTCGTGGAAACGGGCGTGGTGGTCATGCCGTTCCTGCCCGGCGATTCACTGCTGTTCATCGTGGGCGCGATGTGTGGCGCGGGGCTCATGCAGTACGCCATTGCCGTGCCGGTGCTGCTGGCGGCGGCCATCCTGGGCGATCAGTGCAACTATTCGCTGGGCCGGTTTTTCGGGCCCAAGGTGTTCCAGTGGGAGGATTCCCGCTGGTTCAACAAGCGCGCATTCGGAAAGGCCCATGCCTTCTATGAGCTGTATGGCGGGGTGACGATCATCCTGGCGCGCTTCATGCCCTTCATCCGCACGTTCGCGCCTTTCGTGGCGGGAGTGGCTTCCATGAGCCGCGGCAAATTCACCCTGTTCAACGTGACAGGAGCTCTGATCTGGGTGATCGGCATCACGGCTGCGGGCTATTTCTTCGGCAACCTGGAATGGGTGCGCGCGAATCTGGAGAAAATCATCTGGGGCCTGATCCTGGTGCCGGGCCTGATTGCGATCTTTGGCGCATGGAGGACGGGCCGCAAGGAGAAGCAGGCTGCTTCGGGCCCGACCTGATCGGCTTTTGCGGCAGCAAGAAACAAGGCCCCTGGCGCACTTCGCGCCAGGGGCCTTGTTTCTTGGGAGAAGTGAAAAGAACGCGGTGCTTGGTCGTCGATCAATAGCCGCGGCGATTGCGGTCGCTGTTCTTTCCCACTTCATTGCCGATCAACGCGCCGGCTGCCGCGCCGCCGATCGTGCCCAGTGTGCCGCCGAAGACGGCATCGCCAACGACTCCGCCGGCAACGGCGCCAACGCCAGTGCCGATCTGTGCGTTGGTTGGTGGAGATGAGCAGCCCGCCATGCCCAGCGTCGCGGCGCAGGCCATTGCAGAGATGATGATTCGAAGGTGTTTCATGTCCGTACCCTTTCCTGGTAAGAGATGAGCACGCCAACGCGCGGTGGCTGCTGGCGTTGCTCCATGAGGCGGGCCTCGGATGGAGACCGGTCCATACACTCAGGGATTGAGGTATGGCTCAAGGATAAGCGGGCAGGTATTCAGGCCGTGTAGGACTGTGGCCGAGATACGCAATGAGACTTTCCCATTGGATTTCTTTACACGGAACGGCTTCGGGCAAGAGGCGGGTTCTTGGCGAAGTAGCGGGTGATGCCGCGCATGAGCGCGTCGGCGAGCTGATTCTGGTAGGCGGAAGAACGCAGCTTGGCCTCTTCGTCGGGATTGCTGATGAAGGCGGTCTCCACCAGGACGCTGGGAATGTCGGGAGCCTTGAGCACAGCGAAGCCCGCCTGTTCCACGCGCGCCTTGTGCAGTTTGGCGAAGCCGCCGATTTCGCCCAGCAGCACGGAACCGAGCTTCAGGCTGTCATTGATCTGGGCGGTGGTGCTCATGTCCAGCAGCATGCGTTGCACGTGCTGGTCCTGCGAAGTGACGTTCATGCCGCCGATCAGGTCGGACTCGTTTTCCTTGTTGGCCAGCCAGCGAGCGGCGGAACTGGATGCTCCGCGCTGGCTGAGCGCGAACACGCTCGCCCCCTTGGCAGCCGGCGTGGTGAACGCATCGGCGTGGATGCTCACGAACAGGTCGGCCTGTACCCGCCGCGCCTTGTCGACCCGGGTTGCGAGTGGCACGAAAAAATCGGCATCCCGCGTGAGGAAGGCGCGCATCGGGTTGCCGCCCACCGTGGTCGAATTGATGCGATCGCGCAGCAGGTGCGCGATGCGCAGCACCACGTCCTTCTCGCGCGTTCCGTTCGGGCCGGTGGCGCCGGGGTCCTCGCCGCCATGGCCTGGGTCCAGCGCGACGATGATCAGCCGGTCGGTCGCGCGCGCGGGCGTTCTTCTGGATGTCGATGGGCGTGCGGGCGCGGGCTGCGGCGCGGGAGCGGGCGAGGGCATCGCTGGCGCCGGGGGCGCCATGGCAATGACTTCAGCCGGAGGGCGCGCGGGCGCTGGCCGCGCGGCAACGGCAACGGGCGGCATGTCCTGCAATGGCTTTTCACTGCGCTGCGCGATCAGGTCGCCCAGCGGGTCCTGTTGGGCCATGTGGGCGGGCCTGTCGATGGGGGCGGGCGTTTCGGGCACGGTCGCCTTGGGGTCGTTGAGCCGCTCGGCAATGAGCGCTTCGAGCGGGTCGCGTTCCTCGGCGGGGTACAGGTCGAAGACCAGCCGGTGCTTGTATGCGGCCACGGGCGTGAGCGTGAATACCTGCGGGCGCGCGGCGTGCTTGAGGTCAACGACCATGCGCACCACGCCCGGCGCATTCTGTCCGACACGGATGCCGGCGATGTTCGGATCGTCCGCGCGCACCTTGGCCACCAGGTCCTTGAGCTGCGGGTTCAGGTCGATGCCTTCGATATCGACAGCTAGGCGCGGCGGAGTTTCGACGAAGGTGTGGCGGGTGACGAGCTTCTGGTCGGACTCGATGGTGACGCGCGAATAATCCTGCGCGGGCCATACGCGAACGGCGACGATGGAGGCGCCGCGCGCGATTTGCTGCGCGCCGAGCAGCAGCACCAATGTTCCCGCCTTCAGCAGGGAGCGGCGGGATGCAATGGAGGCCTTGTCGGTGGGCGACTCGCTCTTCACGAGAGGTCCTTTATGGTTGGCACTTGGTGATGTCATGCGAGTGTGATTCTCGGCTTCTTCATGCGTTCACTCCTAGGAGCAGATTTTTGCCCGGAAATGTACGAGACTCAAGCGTAACCCTTCGGCTGCCATCATCCAGTGCCTCAATGTAAATGGCTACATCCGCAGGCGGGGTAAGCGAGCCGGCCTTTTCCGGCCATTCAGCGATCTTGAGGCCCGCGCCCGCGAAGATGTCGCGCAAGCCCGCATCCTCCCATTCGCGTGGGTCGTTGAAGCGGTAGAAATCGAAATGGAAGATGGCGAGGTCATGGGCCTGATGCGGCTCGACGACCGCGTACGTGGGGCTTTTGATACGGCCCGTCACGCCCAGGGCGCGCAGCAGATGGCGCACGAACGTCGTCTTGCCGGCGCCCAGGTCGCCGTGCAAGGTGATGAAGGCGTTCCGGATGTCGGGCTGCGCAGCCAGCCTGGCAGCGAACCGCGCCGTGTCTTCTTCATCGCCCCAGATGCATTCGAGGCGCATGGATTGCGTATCCGGGCCGGCTCGCGGGCTATCCGCTGCGCCGGACTGGGTGCTTGTTCTTACAATTTGCGGGTGATGTGGTGCAGCAGTCAACTCGTTCCTCAAATTCAGCTCTGGGCTCGTGAATTGGGATTTTCCCAAATTGGCGTGGCCGGTGTGGATTTGTCGTCTTCCGAACCAGGTTTGCTGCGGTGGCTGGAGAACGGGTTTCACGGCGAGATGCACTACATGCAATCGCACGGCCTCAGGCGCGCAAGACCCGCCGAACTGGTGCCGGGCACGGTGAGCGTGATCACCGCGCGCATGGACTATCTGCCCGCGACGGTCCCCGATGGCTGGCAGGCCATCGAGTTCGCGCGCCTCGAACGCCCGCAGGAAGCCATCGTATCGCTGTATGCCCGTGGGCGCGACTATCACAAGGTGCTCAGAGCGCGCCTGCAGAAACTCTCCGACCGGATCGCGGCGGCGGTGGGTCCGCTGGGCCACCGCGTGTTCACGGACTCCGCACCGGTGCTCGAATGCGAGCTTGCCAGCCGCAGCGGACAAGGCTGGCGCGGCAAGCACACGCTGGTGCTCAACCGCGAGGCCGGGTCGATGTTTTTTCTTGGCGAGATCTATGTCGATCTCGCCCTGGAGCCGACCGAGCCGACTTCCGCGCATTGTGGAAGCTGCACGGCCTGCATGAGCGCATGTCCCACGCAGGCGATCGTGGCCGAGCGCGTGGTGGATGCGCGGCGCTGCATTTCCTATCTCACCATCGAGCATGCGGGGCCGATTCCGTTGGAGTTGCGCCCGCTGATGGCCAACCGCATCTATGGCTGTGACGATTGCCAATTGGCCTGTCCCTGGAACAAGTTCGCGCAGCGCAGCAGCCTGCCCGACTTCGACGTGCGTCCCGGCTTGCAGGGCAATACGCTGGTCCGGCTGTTCGCATGGGATGAGGCGCAGTTCCTGCGCAACACCGAAGGCAGTCCGATCCGCCGCATCGGCCACGGCCGCTGGCTGCGCAATATCGCCGTGGCCATGGGCAACGCGCTGGCAAAGGCAGACGATGCCGCCATCCGCGAGGCGCTGCGGGCGCGCGCCGGCCATCCCGATGAGGTGGTGCGCGAGCACGTGCAGTGGGCTTTGGCGCAATGTGTTTCACGCAAGGACGATGGGCGCACCGGGCTTTCAGCAGGCTGACATTTCGTCAAAAAATCTTGGGGGAAATCCCCGATGAATACGGCCCAAAAAAGAAACCCGGCGGGGCTTTCATCCGTTTACATTGGCAATTCAGTTTTTTTGAATCGCATGTGAGGAGTTACTACTATGCAACGCCGACACTTGATCGCCCTGGCTCTCACGACGGCCTGCGGCGCATCATTTGCAGATGGCTATCCCACCAAGCCCATCAAGCTGGTGGTTCCGTTTGCGCCCGGAGGGACAACCGACATCATCGCGCGCGTGGTGTCCGATCCGTTGACCAAGGCCCTGGGCCAGCCGGTCGTGGTGGACAACAAGGGCGGAGGCGGCGGAGTGATCGGCGCGACCGAGACCGCGCGCTCGGCGCCGGATGGCTATTCGCTGGGCGTGGCGACCGTGTCCACGACCGCCGCGAATCCGGCCATCAACACCAAGACGCCGTACAACCCGATCACAGACTTCTCTCCGATCATCAACATCGCCGCCACGCCCAACATCATCGCGGTGAATCCCAGCTTTCCGGCCAAGGACTACACGGGCTTCATTGCCGAGATCAAGAAGCATCCCGGCAAGTACTCCTATGCATCCTCGGGCACGGGCGGCATCGGCCACATGCTGATGGAGCTGTACAAGAGCCTGACGGACACCTACGTCACCCATATCCCATACCGCGGCGCGGGCCCTGCGCTCAATGATGTGGTGGCGGGCCAGGTACCGATCATCTTCGACAACCTGCCGTCAGCCCTGCCGTTCGTGAAGACCGGCAAGCTGGTGCCTATCGTCGTGTCGGCGCCCGCGCGCCTGAAGGAGCTGCCCGATGTGCCGACCTTCAAGGAAGTCGGACTCGAGCCGGTCAACCGCATGGCCTATTACGGCCTGCTCGGCCCCAAGGGCATGCCCAAGGACATCGTGGACAAGCTCAACGAGGCCACGCGCAAGTCGCTGGAAGACCCGGCCGTGCGCAAGCGCATCGAGGACACCGGCTCGATCATCGTTGCCAACACGCCTGAGCAGTTCGCGCAGCAGATCAAGGCCGAGTTCGATGTCTACAAGGAAGTGGTCAAGAAGCAGAAGCTGACGCTGGACTGAGCCGGCGCCAGTCGGCTTTCGGCGAGATGATCCGCAAGCCACCCCTCTCGGGGTGGCTTTTTGTTGGCGGGCCGCGCCAAGACGAGAACAACTTCTTGAAGAAGTGGAGATCTCCGCGTGGCGCGAAGCGATCGTCGACATATTCTTACGTGCTATGTTCGCTGCATGCCAGAAAGCCGGAACGCCATCGACCAATTCATAGACGCCCTGTGGCTGGAGGACGGTCTCTCGCGCAATACCCTGGCAGCTTACCGGCGGGATCTGGAGCTGTATGTGTCCTGGCTTGAGCGGCAGGATGAGCCAGTCACGCTCGACCAGACGAGGGAAGATCATCTGAATCGTTATTTCGCCGCCCGCCACAAGGAGACGCGGGCGACCTCCGCGAACCGGCGGCTCACCGTGTTCAGGCGCTATTTTCATTGGGCGTTGCGCGAGCGGCGCATGGACGCGGATCCGACGGTGCGGTTGCAGGCAGCCAGGCAGCCCATGCGCGTGCCCAAGACGCTGTCGCAGCATCAGGTGGAGGCGCTGCTGAACGCGCCCGATGCGGACAGCATGCTCGGCTTGCGCGACCGTGCGATGTTGGAGCTGATGTACGCAAGCGGCCTGCGCGTGAGCGAACTGGTGACGCTCAAGACCTTTCACCTGGGGCTCAATGAGGGCGTGCTGCGCGTCATGGGGAAGGGCGGCAAGGAGCGGCTCGTACCTTTTGGCCAGGAGGCCGCGCGCTGGCTCGAGCGCTATCTTGCCGAAAGCCGCGGCGCGATCCTGGCGGGCCAGCAGACGGACGACCTGTTCGTGACGCAGCGCGGCGCGGCCATGTCGCGCGTCATGTTCTGGGTCATCGTGAAAAAGCATGCCCAGTTGGCGGGAATCACCTCCCCGTTGTCCCCGCACACGCTGCGGCACGCCTTCGCGACGCACCTGCTCAACCATGGCGCCGATTTGCGCGTCGTGCAACTGCTGCTCGGGCATGCCGATATTTCCACGACGACCATCTACACCCACGTGGCGCGCGAGCGCCTCAAGCAATTGCATGCGGAACACCACCCGCGCGGCTAGGAATGCGGGCGCTTTTTCCGGCGATTTTTCAACAGGAGACAACCATGAAATCCAACAAGAAATGGCTCATCGCACTGGCATTGGGCGCGGCGGGGGTGACTTTCGCGCAGGCGCCTGTCTGGCCGTCAGTCAAGCCGATCCGCCTGATCGTCGGCTACCCGCCCGGAGGCGGCATCGACTTCGCCGCGCGAGTCGTGCAGGTGCCGCTGGCGGAGGCCATCGGCCAGCAGATCATCATCGACTATCGCCCCGGTGCGGGAGGCACCATCGCGGCGACGGAGCTCACGCGTGCGGCGCCCGATGGCTATACGCTGCTGCTGGCCAACACCGGGCCGTTCGCCATCGCTCCGTACCTGCAAAAGAAGATGCCTTATGACCCGATCACCCAGTTCACCTATATCGGTCAGATCAGCCAGGGCAGCTACGTGGCGGTGACGCGCCCAGACCACCCCGCGAACAACATCAAGGAATGGGTGGACTGGGCGCGCGCCAATGCGGGCAAGGTGAATTTCGCTTCGGGCGGCAGCGGCACCTCCACCCATCTCAATGGCGAACTGATGAACAAGGCCTCGGGCCTGAACGTGACCCATGTTCCGTACAAGGGAAGTGCGCCAGCCATCCAGGACCTGATTGGCGGACAGACGCAATTGCTGATCGATGCGGGGAGCGTGCTGATTCCGCAGGTCAAGGGCGGCAAGCTCAAGGCGCTGGCCGTGACAGGCCCCATGCGCGACCCGCAGTTGCCCGATGTCCCCACGGTGCGTGAGCTGGGGCTCCAGGGTATGGAGTCGGTGGGCTTCCAGGGGCTTGTCGGCCCGGCAGGAATGCCCCAGGATATCGTGAAGAAATTGTCGGATGCGCTGGCCAAGGTGCTGGCCGATCCGGATCTGCAGGCCAAGTTCGCAAGCTCCGGCGCGCAGGCCCATGCGCTGTCCCCAGCAGAGTTCGCCGCTTTCGTGAAGCAGGACAACGCCAAGTGGTCGGCGCTTATTCGTGAGCGCAAGCTGCAGCTGGATTGAATGGACGTGGCCGTATCGGCATCACATCTGCGTGATCTGGCCTGCTATGCCACCTGAGCCCATTCCATCGCCTTGGAGCGGGCCTCGTGGAGCTGGTGGGTCGTAAGGCGCAGCGCCAGGGCGGCGTGCTCCACCTTGGCCTCTTCACTGAATTCCAATGTCTGCGTGAGCGACAGCAGCGCGCCCAGATAGCCGGCCTGCTGCAGCACGGCATCGCGCACGCTCTCGGGCAGGTGCAGCAGGCTGGAGATGGCAGGTGCCGAGATGTGCAGCAATTCGCCGAGCTGCGAGATCAGTCCCACCATGAAGGCCTGGTTGCAGACGATCTTCGGCAACTGCTGCGCCCTGGCGAGCAGTTCCATGTAGCGGCCGCACAGCACGGCGCTCCTGGCCGGTGCGGGGGTGAAATCGCTGGTCACCCGGAAAGTCTGCAACAGCTCCGTCCAGCAGCCGATGCGGTTGTGCCCCAGCAGCGAAACGGCATGTTCGACGGACATCGGCCCGTCGGGAGGGCAGATGCCGGAGGTCACCAGCAGGCGCAGCAGGTTGAATGAGAGCACTGCATCCTGCTTGACCCAGTTGGCGATGTCCTGATGGCTGGCCGCGCCGCGGACGAGGTGCATCAGATGATCGATGCTGGCCTGTGTCGGGAACTGCAGGTGCGCCTCGACGAGCTGCGGGCGGGAGAGCCAGTAGCCTTGGAACAGTTGCACGCCAAGGCCGCTCAGCAATTCCTGCTGGGCGGCCGTTTCTATTTTCTCGGCGATCAGCCGGGCCTCGGTTTGCCGTTTGGCATATTTGACCAGCACGGTCACCTGATCGGCGGGCAGGACGGAGAGATCGATCTTGATGAAGTCGGCGAGCGGCAGCCAGGCGGAATAGGCCGACTCCAGTACCGTCTGATTGAACGCCAGGCGGAATCCGCGCTCATGCAGCGCCTGAAGGTTCGGCAGGCGTGTCTTCACCTCTTCCGCCGCGGTATGCCCGAGCGGCGGGATTTCAAGAATCACCCTTCTGGGATCGAGCAGATTCAGATGGCCTTCCACCAGGCTCTCGTGGGTGCAGTTCACGAAGATCAGCGTTTCTCCCATCAACTCGTCCACGCCGGCATGCGAAAGGGCGGTGAGCGCCAGCATCATGTCGCTGGCGGCCGTGTGGGCCGCGTGATTGCGCGACCGGTTGAAAAGCTCGTGCCCGACGACTTGCCCCTGCGCATTCACGATGGCCTGCCTTGCAATCAGAGCGACGCTGGATTGTCTCGTGTGCGTTTCAATCGGCTGAGATATCGGGATGGTGTGCATGCGGGGTGTGGGGGAGCACGGTGCGCTCTTCAGGGGGAAGGGCTCGGTTTTTTCGTTGTCTATTGAAAATCAGCGTGAATTGTAGGAATGAATGTTTTGCTTGTGGCATATCGAGGTGCGAATCTTTTTGTGTGATTTATCGAATTCGCATTTCTGAATTGATGAAAGTCATTGCGCATTCAGTGATTCAGCCATAGCAACTCTTCCTCGCTGAAACCTGCTGCGAGCCGCGCGGCCTTGTTGAGTGGTGGTTTGGGACGTGGAGCCTCATAAATCCGGGTCAACTCGGCAAAGTGCGGGAGCGGGTCAAGGCCGTCACGAGCACATAACCATTGATACCAATGATTACCTATGGCGACGTGGCCAATCTCTTCCCGGAGGATGATGTCGAGAATATCCACCGCGGCAAGCGCGTCCGCCGTGCCGATCTGGCGCAGCTTGTTCTGGATGAGCGGAGTGGCGTCGAGCCCGCGCGCTTCCAGCGTGCGTGGGACCAGCGCCATGCGCGCGACGATATCCGACGACGTTTTCTCGCACATGGTCCAAAGGCCCTGGTGCGCGGGAAAGTCGCCATAGTCATGGCCCATGGTGCGCAGATGGTCGCGCAGCAGGCGAAAGTGCCTGGCCTCCTCGCCGGCCACGCGCAGCCAGTCGAGATAGAACTGCTCGGGCATGCCCGCGAAGCGCCAGACGGCGTCGAGCGCCAGGTTGATGGCGTTGAATTCGATATGCGCGATCGCGTGCAGGAGAACGGCCCGTCCTTGCGGCGTGGCGGGAGAGCGTCTGCCCACTTCGGTGTGCTTCATCAGCACGGGTTTCTCGGGGTGTCCGGGCAGTGCGGCGCCGACAGGAGTCATCAGCGTGAGTTGACGGTCTATTGAAAATTGCGCTGCCCGCGCATACATATCCAGCGACTGCGCTGATTTTTGTTCCGGGTCGGTGATGCACAAGACCTGCAATGCTCGTTGACGTAACTCCATACCTACAATTCTAGGGATGTTGTAAACAAATCAGATGGCTCGCCGCCTTGCGGATGCTTTGCGGGCGCGAGGCGCGGGCAGGCGCTGTTTTTGTTTCTGCTTCAATTATTTCAATACCGAGGAGATGAACGCCCATGGCAACCTATGAACTGGATGGAGTGGCGCCCAGCGTGCCCGAGTCGGCCTGGATCGCGGACAGCGCTCAGGTCATGGGCGATGTCAGGCTGGGAGAGGGCGCCAGCGTGTGGTTTGGCGCAGTGGTGCGCGGCGATACCGATACGATCAGCATCGGCGCGGGTACCAACATCCAGGATGCGAGCGTGCTGCACGCGGATCGTGGAATGCCGATGACCATCGGTGCGAACGTGACGGTGGGGCATCAGGTCATGCTGCATGGCTGCACGATTGGCGACGAGTCGCTGATCGGCATCGGCGCCGTGGTGCTCAACGGGGCGAAGATCGGCAGGAACTGCCTGGTGGGCGCGGGATCGCTGGTGACGGAGGGAAAGGAGTTTCCCGACGGCTCGATGATCCTGGGAAGCCCGGCGCGGGTCGTGAAACAGCTCTTGCCCGAGCAGATGGAGGGGCTGCGACAAAGCGCGCGGCACTATATGGAAAATGCGCGCCGCTTCAAGCAAGGGCTGCGCAGGATTGATTAATGGATGAGCCCCGGGGGGCCGCTTGCGGGAATGCCGCGCAACGCTTCGGGGCTGTTTGTTTTATAGAAAGATGGTCGAGTGTCCGAACTCCATAAGTTTCTTTTTGATGGCCTGCCGGTTCGCGGCATGATCGTACGGCTCACCGATGCCTGGACCGAAATCCTGAGCCGTCGCGCCGCCAACACGGAGTCCGGCAACTACACACCGGCCGTGCGCGAGCTGCTGGGCGAAATGGCCGCCGCCGGCGTGCTCATGCAGTCCAACATCAAGTTCCAGGGCGCGCTGATCTTCCAGATCCAGGGCGATGGCCCGGTCAAGCTGGCCGTGGCCGAGGTGCAGTCGGATCTGAGCCTGCGCGCCACGGCGACGATTCCAGGCGCGGTCACCGAAGAGATGATCAGCCTGTCCTCGCTCGTGAACGTGAATGGCCATGGCCGCTGCGCGATCACGCTCGATCCCAAGACGCGCCTGCCCGGCCAGCAACCCTACCAGGGCATCGTTCCGCTCAACGGTGGGCATGGGCAAAAGCTGGAGAAGCTCAGCGACGTGCTGGAGCAGTACATGCGCCACTCCGAGCAACTGGACACCACGCTGGTGCTGGCCGCCAACGATGAGGTGGCCGCCGGGCTGCTGATCCAGCGCATGCCGGTGAAGGGCGAGGCCAATCTCGAATCCGCGCAGGGCGCCGATGCCGAGGCGGATCGGATGGATGCGAACGAAGACTACAACCGCATCTCCACGCTGGCAGCGAGCCTGACGCGCGACGAACTGCTCACGCTGGATGTGGATACCATTTTGCGCCGCCTGTTCTGGGAGGAGAAACTGCTGCGCTTCGTGCCGCAGCAGGGCGAGGATGGTCCGCGCTTTGCATGCACCTGCAGCCGTGAGCGTGTGAGCAGCATGTTGCGCGGCCTGGGAGAGGAAGAGGTGCTGGACGTGATTGCCGAGCGCGGCATGGTGGAGGTCGGCTGTGAATTCTGCGGCAAACAGTACCGCTACGATTCCGTCGATGCGGCGCAACTGTTCACCGACCGCGAAAAGCAGCCGCCGGGCTCCAGCAACATCCAGTGAGTCCCGTGGCTGGGCAACGCGGCCTCAGGCGGTGCTGGTCAGGCTCGAGAACAGGCGGTGCTCGCATTCCGGATCGCTGCATTTCTCGCAGGACCATGCGCGCATGCGCGGATGTATCGGCTTGGCGACATCGGTGATCGTGAAATACGCGTTCTCGTTCGATGGAAGGTGCATGCGCGCGGCCAGCGCGATGGCGTTGGCTGCATTGCGCAGGCGTTCGTCCTGCGTGGTGCCATAGAGCACTTGAAAGCCCAGTTGCGCTTGGGTCAGCGCATTGCGCAGCGCCAGCTCATCCGACTGGAAGTTGGGTGAAAGAGAGGGTACCAGCAGCGACAGATGCGGGGGACTGAATGTCTTCAGTTCGTTGCGAAGCCATTCGCTCGTGCATGTGTACGCGTGCTGCTGTGCCGTATGGCCCGCCTGCGCGGGAACTGCACAATGCGCATGCATGGCAAGCCGCTCGCTCCAGCCCGGTTGATGGTCCGCATAGTCCTGCATGGCGCGTGCCATGGCTGCCGCGCCCATTCCCCAGAAGGAAATGCGCAGTATTCGGCGGGAAGCGGGAGGAGGTTGATCAGCGCCTGGATGCAGCGACATGCACGTAGATTTCATTGGGCTTGACCATGCCAAGCTCGCTGCGCGCCTTCTCCTCGACCATATCCATGCCGTCCTTGAGATCGGAGACTTCCGCGCTCAGCCGTTCGTTCTCCAGGCGGGCCTTGTCGTTGGCCGCCTTTTGCTCGGCAATCTGCTGGCGCATGCTGGCGATGTGCTCAACGCTGCCTCGCCCGCTCAGCAATTGCGTCAGCACCAGCAGGAGCAGCAGCAAGAGAATCAGGGGAACGACGCGGGTGCTCATGGACTAGGTGGATGCAGCGGTGATGGCCTTGGGACAGATGGTACACGCAGGCTGTTGCTGAAACACAACTACGGCGCCTGCCACCGGACCTTCAATTGGAAAGGATAACGCGGTGGCGGCACGCCGTGAGCTGATCTGCCCGG
>NZ_JBEBOW010000034.1:0-27415 GCF_040396215.1 Diaphorobacter ruginosibacter
GCGTGGAAGTGATGAAGGCGGAACTGCTGCCTCAGTTGCTGCAGACCTCGCAGGCGATTTCCAGACTGCTGGCGGTACGCAGGCGCTGAGCCCATGGCTCCTCCGTTCTCGCATCCGGAATGCCCATTTTTTAATCAATCCGTGGATTCCCTTTTGAAATCAAGCACTTGCGCTTCCCGTACAGTGCTTGCCAGAATTTATCCACAGCATTGTCCGCCGCGCTGCGGGATAACCTGAACCAGTCTGCCCAAAAATCAGGCAACACATGGCAATCCTTTTGAAATCAATGGTTTGCATGCCAATTACAAAGGCTATTCAGGCTTATCCACACGCTTGTCCAAGAAATCAAGGGATAAGCCGGATGTCGCCGGGCCGGACTCTTCAACGCGCGTAATTGCTCAAATTTCAGGCAAATCGGGCAGCAGTATTGCCTATTTTTTAATCGCGGCATCGTAACTCCTTTGAAATCAATGACTTGGGCTTCCCATACAGGGCTTGCCCCGAGTTATCCACAGCGATGTCCCGCGTGATCGGGAACAAGTGCCGCCAGGCTGCCTGTTTTTTAAACAGCATCACGAATCTCATTCAAAATCAACAAGTTGGAATGACCATACAGTGCTTATCCAGACTTATCCACACGCTTGCCCAGCAAATCAAGGGATAAATCCGGGCTTCTGCTCTCGTGCTAATCTGGGCGGATCATGTTCAACCCCTCCCAAGCCGATGTCCGCCGGTTTTTCTGCGGCGCATTCGCCAAGCAGCAAGCCAATCAACCCATGGAAGCCATCGAAACGCTGGCCGCGCTGTGGATTGACGAACACCCGGAGTACCGCGCCGACCTGATGGATGCGCAAGAAGCGGTCAAGCGCAACTACGACGAAACGCCGGACCGCACCAACCCGTTCCTGCATCTGTCCATGCATCTGTCCATCAGCGAGCAATGCAGCATCGACCAGCCGCGCGGCATCCGCCAGGCGGTGGAGCTGCTGTCCAGGCGGCTGGACTCGCTGCATGATGCGCACCATGCGGCGATGGAGTGCCTTGGCACCATGCTGTGGGAGAGCCAGCGCTCGGGCCGGCCGCCGGACGGCGAGGCGTACGTGGCCGCCGTGCAGCGCCGCGCCACCCGGGACTGATCCCCGCCGCCCGCCCTTCGCGGCGGTTTGCGGCGGCGGCGCTCAGAATCTGAGCTGAGGGCGCCCGCCGCGCAGGTCGGGCGACTCCGTGTCCTTGCGCTCCTGCGGCAACTGGCCGCACACCAGCACATCGCAGGACACCAGGGACGCCAGGCGCGCCCCGCGCACGCCAAGCGCCCAGCGGTCCAGCCAGCCATTGCGCGGCGCGCCGATCGCGACCAGATCGGCATGGGAGCGCTGCTGCTGCACCATGAGCTGGCGCGTCACGTCGCGCGCTCCCGTGTGGCTGTCCACGCGGTTGCGCCGAGCGTGATGAACGCCCTTGATGCGAAGGCGGCGCTGCTCGTCGGCCCCTTGCTGAAGCTCGTCGCGGTAGCGCTCCAGCGCCTGCAGCTCCTGCGGCCTGCCGCCGTCGGGCTGGAACAGGTCGACCTGCGCACCGCTGTGCAGGTCCGCGGCAAAGCGCAATATGTCGTGCGAGCGCCTGGAGCCGTCCACGGCCACCAGCATGCGCGCGTAACCGGCCGGCTGGTCCTCGCGCTCCAGCACCGGCTGCTGCACCACCAGCACCGGGCAGGGGCTGCGGCGCAGGCAGTGCGACAGAACGCCACCGCGCCACGGCCGCATCCATGAAGGCTGGTCGCGCCGGTCGATCACCAGCAGATCGGCAACGGCGGCTGCGAGCAGAGCGCGCCCCGCGACGCCGCCCGCCTCGTCGAAATCGCGCGTGCTCACCTTGATTTCATGACGTCGCGCCAGCTGCCGCGACCGCTGCTCCAGCCGTGCCTGCGGGTTGGTAAAACCGGGATGGGGCTCGTCGGATGCGTATACCAGGACCAGGCTGGCCCGATGGCGCGCCGCGAGCGCGGCCGCGCGGTCCAGTGCGTACTCGGCCCGGGTCGAAAAATCTGTCAATGCTGCAATGGTCTGGATCCGCATGAGCTTGCGCTCCTCCTGGAAATCGGCCCGCCCGCCACTACCGGCAAGGCAAGCCCATGACGACAACTTCTCCGGATTCGCCAACGCCATGCGCAAGCGTGAATCCGCGTCATCATTCAGCAATGACTATTCACGCTGCGGCGAGACAGGTGAATGAGTACTTCCCTGCATGTCTGAATTTCGACACGCGGGCCGCGCTGCTCGCGCTGGCCGGCGTGTCCGGCATTTCAAGGAAGTGAGGCCCGGCGGTTTCGTGAGGGATGACGCGCTGGCGGAGAACAAGAGGGGTTGCGAGGACCGCCGGGCTCAGGAATCTGCGGCGGGTGAGGCTGGTTTCTGAACACCCATTCCTTGCCAGATACGCGCGCCCGGATGCGGCGCAGCCATGCGGGGCTGCGGCCTGGCGACCGGTGGCGTGGTGAGACGATGCATGCGGCGGATTCTAGGCAATGAACGGGATCGGGCCAAATCGCCCGCCGATACCGCACCCCGGCCTGCCAGAATAGCTGGACAAGCCACGCGCCGTGGGAAAAACAAAGGCCCGCAGCCGCTGCGGCTTGCGGGCCCCATGGCGATCCCGGCGGACGAATCAGCGAAAGCGCGATTCCGGCAGGGTCTGGAGTTCCGTGGGCAGCGAGCTGATGTAGCCCGCCAGTTCCTTGAGCTCGGCGTTCGTGAACTGCTTGGCCATGCCCGCCATGATCGCATTGCTGCGGCCCAGGCGATGATTCTTATCGTCCTTGTAGGCGCGCAGCGCCGCGAACAGATAGTCCTTGTGCTGGCCCGCCAGCTTGGGATAGGACGGGTCGATCGTCTTGGAGAAATTCGCGCCGTGGCATGAAACGCAGGCCCCCTTCTGCAGCAGCTGCGCCACCTGCGCGTTGGGCTCGCGCGCCTGCTCGGGCGCGGGCTGGAGGTCCTTGGTGTGGGTGGAATAGAACGCCGCCACGTCGGCCATGTCCTGCTCGGAGAGCGTATCGGCGATCCCGCGCATGGTGGGGTGCTTGCGCTCCCCTTTCTTGTATTCCGTCAGCGCGGCCGTGATGTACTTGGCATTCTGGCCGGAGATCATCGGTACCTTGTAGACCTCGGGGAACGTCGCCTGATAGCCGATGATGCCGTGGCAGCCGATGCACATCGCAACCTTGCCCTCGCCAGCCTTGGCATCTCCCTTGATCTCCTGGGCTTGGATCAAGCTGGTCGCGCACGCGACAGCCAGGCCGAATATCGTGGTGAACGTTCTTTTCATTTTCCGCGCACAATCTATGTTGAATGAGTTGTCTCGGTCTCGCGTAGGCGCTCTACTGAGGCGCTGGATGATTATAGCCAGCGCATGTCAAGCATCTTCATCAACGATTTCCCTCAAATACGGCCCATGAAATTCCAAGGTTCCCAGAATTACGTTGCCACCCAGGATCTGAAACTCGCGGTGAACGCCGCCATGGCGCTGCAACGGCCGCTGCTGGTCAAGGGAGAGCCCGGCACCGGCAAGACCATGCTCGCCGAGGAGGTCGCCAATGAATTGGGCATGCCGCTGTTGCAGTGGCACATCAAATCCACCACCAAGGCCCAGCAGGGCCTCTATGAATACGACGCGGTCAGCCGCCTGCGCGACAGCCAGCTGAACGACGCGGAGAGTTCCGAGCGCGTCAAGGACATCCGCAACTACATCGTCCAGGGCGTGCTCTGGCAGGCCTTCACATCCGACGTGCAGGTGGCGCTGCTGATCGACGAAATCGACAAGGCGGACATCGAGTTCCCCAACGACCTGCTGCGCGAGCTCGACCGCATGGAGTTCTACTGCTACGAGACCCGCGAGATGATCCGCGCCAAGCACCGTCCGCTGGTGTTCATCACGTCGAACAACGAAAAGGAATTGCCCGACGCGTTCCTGCGCCGCTGCTTCTTTCACTACATCAAGTTCCCCGAAGCGGACACCATGCGCGAGATCGTCAACGTGCACTTCCCCAGGCTCAAGAGCGAGCTGCTGACGGTGGCGATGAAGACGTTCTACGACATCCGCAACCTGCCCGGCCTGAAGAAGAAGCCCTCCACCAGCGAGCTGATCGACTGGCTCAAGCTGCTGGTGGCCGAGGAGATTCCGATGGAGGCGCTGCAAAGCCCCGACAACAAGGTCAGCGTGCCGCCGCTGGTGGGCGCGCTGCTGAAGAACGAACAGGACGTGAGCCTGTTCGAGAAGCTGGTGTTCATGAACCAGCGCAACCGCTGAGGGGACGGGCGATGAGCGACGTCCAACGCCTGCTGGCCGAAGGCGCCGCCGACGCCGTCGGCTTTCTTGCCGGAGCGCTGGCGGGATTCGGCATCGGCTGGCTGCTCGGGCTCGACATCTTCGCCGAGGGCTACGACACGCGCAGCATCCTGGCGATCGCGCTGGTGGGCCTTGGCGGCGGCATCGGGCTGAGCGCGGCCAGGCGCTGGCGCACGGCCCGGGCGAGCCGGAAATAGGGCCTTGCCTCCCGCCGCCCGCACAAGGCACTCCACGGCCTCCACTGCCACGGCGCTTTTGCCAGACGCGCCGGACACCCGATGCGCGGCAATGCCCTACGCCGTACAGGAAAATTTTGAATTAACGTCCCATCACGCATGATTGAATGATCCGGCAGCGCGAGACACAGGCAGCCGGGGGCCGGGCGGGACAGCCGTCCTCGCCGCGCCGCCCGATGCGCTCCGCGGCGCTCGATCGCGCATTCATGCACCAACCGGGAAGCCCGTATGTTGATCGACTTCTTCTACACCCTGCGCGCGGGCAAGCTGCCCGTTTCGGTGAAGGAATACCTCACGCTGCTGCAAGCGCTGGAGGCCGGCGTCGTCGGACCGAAATCCGAGGACGGCTGGAGCATGGACGACTTCTACCATCTGTCGCGCACCATCCTGGTCAAGGATGAAAAGCACTTCGACAAGTTCGACCGGGCCTTCGCCGCCTACTTCAAGGGCGTGGAGATGGTGGCCGATCTGCGCCGGGACCTGCCCGCCGAATGGCTGCGCAAGATGCTGGAGCGCGAGCTCTCGCCCGAGCAGAAGGCCGCCATCGAGAAGATGGGCTGGGACGAGCTGATGGAGACGCTCAGGAAGCGCCTGGAGGAGCAGAAGGAGCGCCACGAGGGCGGCAACAGGTGGATCGGCACCGGCGGCACCAGCCCCTTTGGCCACGGAGGCTACAACCCGCAGGGCATCCGCATCGGCGGGCCGGGCCGCAACAAAAGCGCGGTCAAGGTATGGGACCAGCGCGCCTACCGCGACTATGACGATTCGCAGGAGCTGGGCACGCGCAACATCAAGGTGGCGCTGCGCAGGCTGCGCAGGTTCGCGCGCGAGGGCAACGATCTGGAGCTGGACCTGCCCGACACCATCCACAGCACGGCGGCCAACGCGGGCTTCCTCGACATCAAGATGATCCCCGAGCGCCACAACAACGTGAAGGTGCTGCTGCTCATGGACGTGGGCGGCACGATGGACGAGCACATCAAGCGCGTGGAGGAGCTGTTCTCCGCGGTGAAGACCGAATTCAAGCACCTGGAGTTCTATTACTTCCACAACTGCGTCTACGACTTCATGTGGAAGAACAACCGCCGCCGCTTCGCCGAGAAGTATCCCACCTGGGACATCATCCGCAAGTACAACAAGGACTACAAGCTCATCTTCGTTGGCGACGCCACCATGAGCCCGTACGAGATCCTGCAGCCCGGAGGCAGCGTGGAATACAACAACGAAGAAGCCGGCGCCGAATGGCTCCAGCGGCTGGTTCACGCGTTTCCCAAATTCGCGTGGATCAACCCCGAGCCCCAGGGCGTATGGGAATATCGCCAAAGCATCAGCATCATCCAGCAGCTCATGGGCAACCGCATGTATCCGCTGTCCCTGAAGGGGCTGGAGGACGCCATGAGACTGCTCTCCAAATAACTCAATGCATCCACACAGCAAGCTGCACACCCAGACGCCCTCACGATCCGCGATCGCGGCCGTACTCGCACTCTCATTTGCGCTTGCACTCGGCGGTTGCGGCCTCCTCTCCCCCAAGGAAGACGGCCAGGCCGACTCCGCCTCGGCGGCGGCCGCGGCCGCCAACGGCAAACCCGCTTTCACGCTGGAAGTCGAGGCTCCCAAGGAAGTGCGCGAACTGCTGCAGAGGCATCTCGAACTCAGGCGCTTCCAGCATCAGGCGGACCTGCAGCGACGCGAGCTCACGCGGCTGCTGGGCGCGACCAATGCCAACGTACGCGACCTGATCGGCACGATGGGCTACTTCAGCCCGACGGTCACCGTCGAAGTCCGGGAAACGCCCGACTCCGAAGAAGCCCCGCGCATGGTCACCGTGAAAGTGGAGCCGGGCCCGCAAACCACCATCCGGCAAAGCGAAGTGCGCTTCAGCGGCGTCAACAAGGACGACCCCGGCGGCCAGGCGCAGCGCGAGTCGATCCGTGACAACTGGCCGCTCAAGCCCGGCGAGCATTTCTCGCAATCGCAATGGAGCAGCGCGAAGAGCGGCGGCCTGAAGGTGCTGCAGGCAAGGCGCTACCCCATGGCGCGCATCGACAGCAGCCTGGCCGACGTGGATGCCGACCTGAACGAGGCCAATGTGAGCATCGCCTACGATCCGGGAGCCGCCTACACCTTCGGCCCGCTCATCATCGAGGGGACTAAGCGCTACGACCCGGTGGGCCTCGCGCGCATCGCGCGCCTGCCCGAAGGCCAGGAATACGACCAGAACGCAATGCTCGACACCCAGCAGCGGCTGGTGGGCAGCGGTTATTTCGACTCGGTGTTCCTGACCCTGGCGGACACGCCCGATACCGAGCCTGGAGACTCCGACCAAAAGCAGGAGGAGGCACGCGCCAGGCAGGGAGCGAGCGTCACATCTCCCGTGATCGCCAAGGTGCGCGAAGCGCGCCTGCAGAAATGGGTGTTCGGCGTCGGCGCCAGCACCGACACCGGCCCGCGCCTGTCGATCGACCATATCCACAACGACGTGCCGGGGCTCCACTGGCGCGCGGTCACCAGGCTGCAGCTCGACCGCAAGAACCCGCTGATCTCCACGCAGCTCACCGCGTTGCCCGGCGAGGATTACTGGCGCAATTTCGTCGGCGCGAAGCTGGAGCGCGAGCCCGTGGGCGACTTCAACGTGAACTCGGTGCAATTGCGCGCGGGCCGCACCCGGGCCGAAGAAAACATCAACCGCACCTACTACCTGCAATACGACTGGGCGAAAACGCAGGGCGCCGGCTCGCCTCCGGCCAGTTCGTCGCTGCTGGCGAACTATGGCTGGACGGGCCGCTATTTCGACAACAACATCCTGCCGACCTCGGGCTACGGACTGGGATGGGAGGCCGGCATAGGCACCACGCTCACACCGCAGCGCACGCCATTCACACGCGTGCTCGGCCGCGCGATCATGCTGGTTCCGATCGGCGGAATCGATGAAGAGACACAGCGCCGCAGCCGCCTGCAACTGCGTGCCTGGGGCGGCGCCATCAATGCCAAGGCGAACGCCGACCTGCCGATGACGCTGATGTTCCTGGCCGGCGGCGACAACTCCATCCGGGGCTACGGCTACCAGACCATCGGCGCCCGAACCGATAACGGCAAGGTCATCGGGGGCCGCTATCTGCTGGCCGGCAGCGCCGAGTGGCAGCGCCCGATCGCCATCCGGGGCAACACGCGCGATTTCGAGCAGGCCGTGTTCATCGACGCGGGCACCGTGGGCGACGATGCCGGCAGCATGTACGCCCGCGTCGGCGTGGGCACCGGCATTCGCTGGCGCAGCCCGGTCGGCCCGGTACAGGTCGATGTGGCCTACGGACTGCAGGAGCACCAGTTGCGCCTGCACCTGCGGCTTGGTTTCAATTTCTGATCATGGTGAACTCTGACGTGAACGGACCGGCACACACGAGCGCATCCGCAGCCGCCGCCGGCGCGCCCTCGCCACGGCCATCCGGTAAGCGGCGCTGGCTGCGCGGCATCGGCTGGCTGCTGCTTGCCCTGCTGCTGGCGCTGGCCACCGCGCTGGGCACCGCCTGGTGGTGGGCCGGACGCGATGACTCGCTGGCCCATGCGCTGCAACGCATCGCCCGCTTCCTGCCCGAGGGCCAGCATCTCGAGGCGCGCGACGTCACCGGCTCGGTGCGGGCGGGCGGCAGGATCGGCTCGCTGAAATGGCAAAGCCCCACCATGCAGGTCCAGTTGCGCGACGCCAGGATCGGCTGGAGCCTCGGGCCGCTGCTCTCGCGCACGCTCAGGCTCGGCGAAGTGCATATCGCGGAACTGCGGCTCAAGAGCACTCCGGATACCGAGCCCAAAGAGCCGGCCCAGCCGCTCGAGCAGCTCACGCTGCCCCTCAAGATCGAGCTGCCGTTCAGCGTGGACAGAATCATCTGGGAAGGCCCGCCGGAGACCGCCGTGGACGGCCTCGCAGGGCGGTATGCCTACGACGGCTCCACCCACCGCCTCGACGTGAACGAGGTGCGCTGGGCCGACGGAAACTATCACGCCAGGCTCCAGCTGCAGGGCGCAAGCCCCATGCAGCTGGATGCCCAGGTGTCGGGCGACCTGCAGGTACCCAACCCCATGGCGCAGGACGACTCCAGGATTGCCGTTACCGCTCAGGTGACCGCCAAGGGCACGCTGGCAACGCAGGCCGCAAGCATCGACGTGAACGCCCAGGCCAGCGCCAAACCCGTTGCGGAGCGCTCCCGGCAGGCCGCCGAGCCCATGAAGGCCGACGTGCAGGCCCGCATCATGCCCTGGCAGGCACAGCCGCTGCACACGGCGGACGCCACGCTCAAGAACGTGGACGTGGCCGCATTCTGGCCGCAGGGACCGCGCACCATGCTCAGCGGCGAGCTGCATGCGGGACCACTGGCAAACGAAGCCGCTGCCGCCGCCGCGCAGCAGTGGCGGCTCCAGGCCCGGTTCGCCAACACCCTGCGCGGCCCGTGGGACAAGCAGCTCCTGCCGCTGGACGCCATCGACGCCGACGTGCTCCATACCGGCGAGCAGTGGCAAGTGAAACAGGCGGGCATCGACGTGGGCAGGGGACGCATCGAGGCCGATGGATATTTCGAGCCGGCCAGCAAGATCTTCGAGGGCAGCGCCAGGGTGCGCCAGCTCAACCCGGCGGACCTGTACAGCGCGCTGGACGCGGCGCCGCTGCAAGGCACCTTGAGCGCGCGTGCCGACCAGGCGCAGAAGGTGTTGTTCGAAGCCGACCTGAGGGCCTCCGGCCCAGCGCCCCGCGCCGGCCATCCATCGCTGCGCATACAGACACTCGCGGCCAAGGGCGAATGGCAGCAGCCGGTACTCTCGCTGTCCCTGCTCAGGGTGCAGGCTCTGCAGGCCACGCTCAACGCCAGCGCCGTGCAATACAACGTGCAGAGCCAGGACGCGCGCGCCAGGCTCAAGGCCGAAGTGCCGGGCGCCGTGCTCGAGGCCGACGGGCAGATGGGGCCTCAAAAGGGCCAGGGCCACGCCAGCCTCCAGCTCGACTCGGCCCCCGCAGTGCTGGCCTGGCTCGATCACCTGCCCGGCATGAACGATCCGCTGGACGGAGCCGGGCTCGAAGGCAAGGCCCGCCTGCAGCTCGACTGGCGTGGCGGCCACGGCAACCTGCTCAAGCGCCTTCATGCCGCCACCGGATCGCCGCTGCCTGCCAGCGGCCTGCAGATCACGGCCGGCGTGCGCGGCGAGCAATGGCGCTACCAGGCCGCGGGCGCGCCCGCCGATCAGGCCATCGTCATACCCCAGCTTGCGCTCGGCGTGCAGGGCAGCCCCGAGAAGGCGGACATCACCCTCGCCGCCACGGCGCGGCGCGGCGCGCAGAATATCGAGCTCGATGCGGCGCTGCAGGCCGGACTGGCAAGCGGCAACGGCGCGGCGCCCCTGGACTGGAATGCCAGCCTTCAGAAACTACAGGCCGAATTCGCCCCGGGCAAGGACAAACCCGGCCCTTGGAACGTGAAGCTGCAATCGCCCTCGCCTGTCCGCATCGCGCAGCAGACGACCGCCACCGGCGGCAACAAAGCCGTGCTGTCCACGCACTACACGGTGTCGGCGGGCAGCCTGCAGATCACGCCCCCTGCCATGCGTCAGCGCGGCGCCCAGGCCGAACCGCTCAAGCCCGTCGCACTGGCCTGGGACGATGCCAGCGCCCACAAGGCCGGCGACGGCGGCTGGTCGCTGCGCAGCTCCGGTAGCCTGAAGGGTATTCCGATCGCTTGGGTGGATGCTTTCAGCATGGGCGAAGGTGATCCGCCGCTGGCTGCGGCGGGCCTCAGCGGCGACCTGAGCTTCAACGGCCAATGGGACGTGGACACCACCGGTCCCGAGCTCAAGGCATTGCTGAGCGTGGAGCGCGCTGGCGGCGACCTGCGCCTTGCCATCGACGATGGCGACGGCGGCACCACGGTCATCCACACCAGCGGCCCCGATGCGGGCAACGCAACGACCACGCGCAAGGTCAACGGCGCGGGCATGCGCGCGCGCATCAAGGACGCGCGCATCGACGTGCGTGCGCAAGGCGGCAACGTCAATGCCAAGCTGCTGTGGGACAGCGAGCGCGCGGGGCACGCCACCGCCGAGCTCGACACGCAGCTCACACACCAGGACGGCCAATGGACATGGGCCGCCCGCGCGCCGCTGTCGGGCAAGCTCAGCGCGCGCATGCCCGACATGGGCATCTGGGGCCTGTTCGCACCGCCCGGCTGGCGGGTGAGCGGGACACTGCAGGCCGATGCGTCGATCTCGGGCGACCGCTCCAACCCGCAATGGTCGGGCAACATTGCAGCGGACAATCTCAGCGTGCTGTCGGTGCTTGACGGTATCGACCTGCAGCAAGGGGTTCTGCGCGCCAGGCTGCAAGGCACACGCCTTGACATCACCGAACTGCGCATCCGGGGCGGCAAGGGCAGCAGCGCCCGCATCCTGGGCTTCAGCGGCAACCTCACCAACGCGCCCGCCGACGGCGGGGAACTGACAGGCAGCGGCTTCGCGCAATGGACGCCGCCCGCCCAGCAGGGCGAGAGCGGCAACTTCGTAATGAATCTGCAGGCCAACGCATCCAGGCTGCAGGTACTGGTGCGCGCGGACCGGCAGGTGAGCATTTCCGGCGCGCTGTCCGCCAGGCTCGACGACGGCCAGTTCACGCTGCGCGGCGATCTCGCCACGGACCGGGCCACCATCATCCTCCCCGAGGAATCCGCGCCCTCCCTGGACAACGACGTGGTGGTGCACACCGCCGCATCGCGCAAGGCGGCGCAGGAAGAAGCCCGCAGGCAAAAGCTCGCCGACGAGAAGAACAAGGCCCGCGCCGTGACGCGCAAGCCCCCCGACATCCTGGTCAAGCTCGATCTCGGCCGCGACTTTGCGCTGCAAGGCTTCGGCATCACCACGCGGCTGCGCGGACAACTCGAAATCCAGGGCGCCAGCACCCCCGGCGGACCTCCGCGCATCACCGGTGAAATACACACCGAACAAGGCAGATACCGCGCCTGGGGACAATCGCTCGACGTTGAATCCGGCATCATCCGCTTCAACGGACCGTACAACAATCCATCGCTCGACATCCTGGCCATTCGCCCCAACATCTCGGTGCGCGCCGGCGTGCAGGTGCTGGGTTCCGCCCTGGCGCCCCGCGTGAGCCTGTACTCCGACCCGGACCTGCCCGACGCGGAAAAACTCTCGTGGGTGGTCATGGGGCGCGACCCGGCGTCGGGCGGCGCGCAAAGCGCGCTGCTCCAGCAGGCGGCGCTCGCATTGCTGGCGGGTGGCAACAGCGGCAGTGGCAGGATCGCCGGCAGCCTCGGCCTGGACGAGATCGGATTCAAGGCCCCGTCCGAAGGCACCGACGCATCAGGCGCCGCGCTCACGATGGGCAAGCGCCTGTCCGACAAGCTCTACCTCACCTACGAGCAAAGCCTCTCGGGAGCCATGGGAACGATCTACATCTTCTACGACCTCTCGCGCCGCCTGACCCTGCGCGGCCAGACCGGAGCCACCAGCGCGATCGACCTGATCTACACGATCCGCAGGGACTGAAAGGGCCCGGAAACGAAAACAGGCAGCGCATGGCTACCTGTTTTTTCCGGGTATTTCAAACATGTCGAAGATGGCGTCCCCACCAGGAATCGAACCTGGATCTGATTCTTAGGAGGAACCTGTTCTATCCATTGAACTACAGGGACGCGAGCCAGCTACTATACAACAGGCTGGGCGCCTCCAAGGGATTCGCGCGCTTCGCCTCGGCAAATCCGTCCGCCACCGCCAGATGGATCGGAAAGCCCATTTGAAGAGCAGCCGCCCTGTTCCATACCAATAATGAATGGCCATCGCGCATATTCGATCCACCAACCCGACAGGTGACACATCCATGCCCCATACGCCAGACACCCAGCCCCGACATCTGCCAACCCGGATCGCCGACGTGGGCGGAATCCCGATCCATCGAGCGATCCCGCAGCGCACGCTGCGCAAGGTGGGCGCATGGTGCTTCCTGGACCATGCTGGCCCGGCGCAGCCGCCACGGCCAGGCATGCAGGTGGGGCCGCACCCCCATATCGGCCTGCAGACATTCACCTGGATGATCCAGGGAGAAATCCTGCACCGCGACAGCCTGGGCAGCGAGCAGATGATCCGCCCCGGGCAGGTGAACCTGATGACTGCGGGGCACGGCATCGCACACTCCGAGGAAAGCCGGGAGCCCTGGCACGTTCACGCGACCCAGTTGTGGATCGCGCTGCCCGAGTCGCATCGCCAATGCGCGCCGCGCTTTCAACACTACCCCGAACTGCCCCGCGCGCGGTTGGGCGAATTCACCGCCACGGTGCTGGCTGGCGAGGCATTCGGGCTGCGCTCTCCCGCGGAAGTCCATACGCCGCTGATGGGCGTGGATCTTCATGCGGATCCGGCCGGCGATGGCGGCAAAGCCCGCGCCGTCATGCCCCTGCGGCAGGACTTCGAGCATGCCGTGCTCGCGCTGTCGGGCCGCATCGCGGTGAACGGCGAGCCGCTTCCCCAGGATGAACTGCTCTATCTTCCCGCCGGCATGCCGTCGGTGCAGCTCGACTGCGAGCCCGGCAGCCGGTTGATCGTGATCGGCGGAGAGCCCATGGACGAGGCCATCATCATCTGGTGGAACTTCGTGGCCCGCACCACCGAGGAAGTGCGCGAAGCGCGCGAGCAGTGGGAGGAACACCTGCGCGAGCCGCAACCGGCCGGCGCGGACCGGCCCGCTTCGCGCTTCGGGCCGCCGGTGGCTTCACCGCTGCCGCCCACGCATGCGCCGTCGCTCGACGGCGTGCAGCTTCGCGCATCGAAGTGACACGGCGCGGCCAGCCCCCTGGGGCCGGCCCATGGCGCTATAGCTGGAACCCGACGGAGCGGACCACACCCTCGCAGATATCGCGCAGCACCCCGGGCTGCCTGGCCCGGTAGGGCTGCGCCGCGGCCAGTTGCCGCGCGAACCAGCGCTCCAGCCATTGCACCTGCTCGCTGGAATAGAACGCGGTCATCACCTCGTAGTTGAGGAACAGGCTGCGCGCATCGAGATTGAGCGATCCTGAAAGCGCCAGCACGTCATCCACCACAATGGCCTTGGCATGCACCATGCGCGGCGCGAGCCAGACCTTGCCGCCCGCCGCGCACAGCTCGCGCAACGCACGCTCGCGCGCCCAGTCGGCCAGCCGGTGGTTGGACCTCCCCGGCACGATCAGCGATACCTCGACGCCCCTGCGGCACGCCATGCACCATGCCTGCAGCAGCGCATCATCCGGGACGAAATACGGCGTGACCGCCAGGATGCGCTTTTCCGCGTGGTAGGACGCCGCCATCAGCAGGGCATGCACGGTGTCGTCCGCATGATCGGGCCCCGTCGCCACCCACTGCGCCCACGAGTCGCCGCCGGCCGCCTCGGCCGCCTGCACATGCGAGGAGACACGGTTGACGCGGCCGCTGGCCGAGCGCCAGTCAGCGTCGAACTGCGCGTGCGCCTGCGCCGCCAGCGCGCCGCGTGCCTCATGGCTCAGGTCCACCCAGGCGGGAGCGCCGGGGCGGTCGATGAAGTACTCCACCGCCAGGTTGCGGCCGCCAGTCCAGACATGAACCCCATCGGCCACGGTCAGCTTGCGGTGGTTGCGCAGGTTCATGCGGCCACGGCGCGGGTTGTGCATGACCGGCATGAACCGCCGCACGCGCACGCCCGCCTTGCGCAGCCGCCTGAGCACCTTGGGGCGGGTCTTGATGCTGCCCACCGCATCGATCAGCAGACGCACGCGCACACCGCGCGCGGCGCTGCGCACCAGCGCATCGGCCACGGCGTCGCCGACTGCGTCATTACCAAAGATGAAGGTGCACACGTCCAGCCGGTGCGTGGCCGATTCGATCAACGCCAGCAGCCCTTCGAGCGCGTGGGCGCCATCGGCATGCCACACCAGCTGCTCGTTGCGCACCGGGGGCGGCAGCTCCATGCTGTCGAGCAGCTGGGTCGCCCACGCAGGGCCGCCATCATGGGCGGTCGCGGCCTTTCCATGCAGGCGGCGCTGGGGCCGGGTGAGCTTGCGCGTGCCGAAGATCAGGAACAGCGGCACCGCCACGTAGGGAAACGCCACGATGCCGATCACCCAGCCCATCGCCGAGGCGGGCGGACGGCGCTGGTGGCCGATGCGCGTCGCCATCACGTAGATGAGCAGCCCCACGACGACGAAGATCGTGTGGCCCATGGCCGAGAAGACGGCGAGACGGATCATGTATCCAGGCGTGGAGCCGTAGTTTCCATCGGATCATTATTGCCCGGGTATCCGGACCGTGACGCGCAATCCACCAAGCTCCGGCGCGGTATCCAGCCTGACGCTCGCGCCGTGCGCGCGCGCGATCGCATCCACGATGGCCAGCCCCAGGCCACTGCCCTGCACCTGCGCCTGGCCCTCCAGGGCGGCCCGGTGAAAGCGCCGCATGACGCCCGCGCGATGCTCCGGCGCAATGCCCGGCCCGCTGTCGTCCACGATGAACAGCGCCGCGCCGCCGCGACCACCGTCGTCTTCGCCCCTGCACACCCGCACATCCACCGTGCCGCCTTCGGGCGCGTACTTGATCGCATTGTCGATGAGATTGCGCATGAGCGTGCGCAGCGCATCGGCCTGCCCGGCGACGGTCACCGCATCCGCCTGCTGCAGGCCGATGTCGATGTCGCGCTGCACGGCAAAAGGCGCGGCATCGGCCACGGCCTGGCGCGCGAGTTCATCGAGCCGGAGCGGCTGATGATCGGCGCCCGCCGCGGCGCGCTCCTCCTGCCGCGCGAGCAGCATGAGCTGCTCGACCAGCCTGGCCGCACGGTCGATGCCGGAGACCAGCCGCGCCGTCGCCTGCGCGCGCGCCGTATCGTCCTGGGCGCGCTGCAGGGCCTGCACCTGCAGTTTCAGCGCCGCCAACGGCGAGCGCAGTTCATGCGCGGCATCCGCCACAAAATGCTGCTGCGCCTCGAACGCGCGCTGCATGCGCGAGAGCAGCGCATTGAATTCGCTCACCAGAGGAAGCACTTCGTCCGGCAGCGCATCGGTCGCCACGGGCGAGAGATCCTGCGGCCGGCGCAACGCGATCTCGCGCCGCACGCGTTGCACCGGCGCCAGCGATGATCGCACCACCCACCACACGGCCAGCGCCAGCAGCGGCACCAGCAGCGCGATCGGCAGGAGGCTGCGCCATGCGGCATCACGCGCGAGCAGGCGGCGCACGCGCATGTCCTGCGCCACCTGTATGACCTGCGAGCGCGTTTGCAGCGAGAACACGCGGTAGGTGGTGCCGCGCGCGCTCACGTCGGCGAAACCCAGCACCGCGTTCTGCGGCAAGGCGGCGCCGAGCGCGGACTCGAAAATCCGCAGCCCTTCATTCGTCCAGACCTGCACGATGAATTCACGATTCTCGTCCTCGGCCGGCGTGCCTTGCGCGCGCCCCTTGGCATCGACGGGCAGGCCGGCGCGCAGTGCGAAGGCGGTCTGCTGCATCTGGTAGTCGAACAGGGTATCCGTCTGCGCCAGCGCATTGCGGTAGGCCAGCACGCCCTGCAGCAAAGCGGTCAGCGCGATGGCCGCGCAGATGAGCAGCAACAGGCGCTTGCCCAGCGATGCGGGCAGGATGCCTCGCGCGCGGCGGTCAGGAAGATGTCCGCAAGAGTCCATGCGCATCAACTCCTGGGCACCATGTAGCCGACGCCACGCACATTGACGATGATGCCCGCGCCCAGCTTGCGGCGCAGGCCGTGGATGTAGACCTCCACGGCATTGCTGCTGACTTCGTCGCCCCAGCCGTACAGCTTGTCCTCCAGCTGCTGGCGCGAGAGCACCGCGCCGGGCCGGGCCAGCAGCGGCTCCAGTACCTCCCATTCGCGCCCGGAGAGCACGACCGGCTGCCCATTGACCGATGCCTCCCGCGTGGCGGGCCGGACCATCACGCCCTGATGCTCGTAGACGGGTTCCGCGCGCCCCGCCGCGCGACGCGTCAGCGCGCGTATGCGCGCGAGCAGCTCATCCATGTCGTAGGGCTTGAGCAGATAGTCGTCGGCTCCGGCGTCCAGGCCCTTGACGCGCTCGGCGACGGCATCGCGCGCCGTGGCGATCAGCACGGGTGTGCGGTCGCTGCGCGTGCGAAGATCACGCAGAACGCTCAGGCCGTCGCGGCCCGGCAGGCCCAGGTCGAGCAGCACCAGATCGTAGCTCTGCGTGCGCAGGGCCGTGTCCGCGCTTTGCGCGTCGCGCGTCCAATCGACGGCGTACCGCTCCGCGCGCAGCAGATCCTGGACGGCCTCGCCGATCATGATGTCATCTTCCACAAGCAGCAGGCGCATGGTGATTCGCGTGATGGAACAAGGAAACGAGAAAACCCCGGTGTCCATGACAACCGGGGTTGCTCTGCGGGCACCCCGCCGATGAGGCAGCGGGGAAGCCCTGGCCGGCAGTCGCTTCTTATCCTAACTGCACCGGCACGAAAATGCGCGTGCCGTCACGCTGCACCAGCAGTGCCACGGACTTCCCGGCCTTGGCGATGGCGCTGCGCACCTGCTCCACATCCTTGGCCGGCATGCCATTGACCGCCAAAAGCACGTCGCCCGCCTGGATGCCCGCCTTGGCCGCGGGGCCTTGCGCGTTCTCGATCAGCAGGCCGGCATCAACGCCGATTTCCTTGCGCTCATCGGCCTGCAGCGGCCGCAGCGAAACACCCAGCTTGCCATGCGCGACCTTGCCATCGCTGCTCGCCACCTTGGCGGTCTTGTCGCTGGCATTGCCAAGCGAGGCCACCAGATCCACCTTCTTTCCCTCGCGCCACACGTCCATGTTCAGCTTGGAGCCGGGAGCCAGCATGCTCACGAATGCGGGCAGGTCGCCCGAGCCCACGATCTTCTGGCCGTTCACGCTGCGGATCACGTCGCCCGACTGCAGTCCGGCCTTGTCCGCAGGGCTTCCCTTTTCCACATTCGACACCAGCGCGCCTTCGGGGCTTTGCAGGCCGAACGAGTCCGCCAGCGTCTGGTTCACCTCCTGCACCATCACGCCCAGGCGTGCGTGCTCGACCTTGCCGGTGGAGACGATCTGATCCTTCACGCGCGTCGCCACTTCGATCGGGATCGCAAACGACAGTCCCTGGAAGCCGCCGGTGCGGCTGTAGATCTGCGAGTTGATGCCCACCACCTCGCCGCGCGCATTGAACAGCGGGCCACCCGAGTTGCCCGGATTCACCGCCACATCGGTCTGGATGAAGGAAACCGCGCTGTCGTCGGGCAGCGAACGGCCCTTGGCGCTCACCACGCCAGCGGTCACGGTGTTTTCAAAGCCATACGGCGAGCCGATGGCAAGCACCCAGTCGCCGACGTTCAGCGCCTTGGTGTCCCCGATCTTCACGGTGGGCAGATTCCTGGCCTCGATCTTCAGCACCGCCACGTCGGTCCTGGGATCGGAGCCCAGCACCTTGGCCTTGAATTCACGGCGGTCGGTAAGCTTGACCGTCACCGTATCAGCATCCTTGACCACGTGCGCGTTGGTCAGCACGATGCCGTCGGAGCTCACGATGAAGCCCGAACCTTCACCGCGCACCGGCACATCGCGCGGCATCTGGCGCTGCTGCATGCCGGGAGTCGGGAAACCGAACTGCTTGAAGAACTGATAGAACGGATCATTCGGATCGATGCGCTGCTGCGCCGCGGACGGCGCGTCATCATCGTCGTCATCACCGACAGACGCGTGGCGCGTGCCACTCACGCTGATGTTCACGACGGCCGGGCCGTTTTGCTGCGTGATCTGCGCAAAGCTCGGCAGCGTCGCCGCCGACATGCCAGCCCCGTTGCCGGCGGCGACGCTCGCCACCGGAGTCTGTTCGGCGCGCACGAAATGGCTGGAAGCCATGCCCGCGCCCGCGCCGCCAATCACGCCCGCCGCCACCAAAGCGACGACGAGACCACGTGGGGTTTTCGAAATAGTGTTCATAGATTCAACCTTGCCTTTCCTCGGCGGACCTCTACCGGAGTTCCATGGAGGGATAGTTTGAATACCGACACTTAAGCAAGACTTAGGGCGTTCGCTCGACCCGCCTGGCCCCCCAGCTCACACCGTTCCAGCCATGAAAAAAGGCTCCCCGGCGGGAGCCTCTCTTGATTTCCGGCCCGGACCGATCACCCCTGATCGCCTGCTCCAGAAAACCCAATACAACGCATATACGACGCATGCCTGACGATTGATTCGCGCAGTGGATTCCTAGCGCTTCAACAAATCCAGCACCTTCTCGGGCGGACGGCACAGAAGCGCGTTTTTGCCGCTCGCCACGATGGGGCGGTTGAGCAGCACCGGGTACCGGGCAATGGCCTCCAGCAGTTGCGCATCCGACACGTCATCCGCATCCAGCCCCAGTTCCTTGTAGACAGGCTCCTTGGCGCGGATCACCTCGCGCACGGGCATGCCGAGCAGACCGATCAACGCCTGGAGCTGCCCCGCGTCCAGCGGCTTTGCGATGTAGTCAACGATCTCGGGCTCGATGCCGTGCTCGCGCAGAAGCGCCAGCGCTCCACGCGAATTGCTGCAGCGGGTGTTGTGATAAATGGTGAAGCGCTCGGTGTGGGATGGCTTTTTCATGCGAGCAAGTGTACGCATGGCGGATGGCCCATGCTTGCCCTGCCCAAGCCCAGCCCATATCCACGCCCGCGCGGCGGTTTCACGACTTGCGCAGTTCGTCCACGCGCGCGTGCAGGTGCTGGCTCCACGCGCGCCGGTCGCGGCCATCGGCCTTCTCGGGTTCGCCGTAGTGGAGCACGGCCACGATGGGCGGGGCCGCCAGCGTGCGCCAGATCGATCCCAGCAGGGTCTCGTCGCCGATATAGCTCGGAGCGTAGCTGATGCGGCCGCTGGCCTTGTCCACGAAGCGCAGCCCCACGGGCTGGACCGGCGCATCGCCCGCGATCGCCGCCTGCAGCAAATTGGCATGGAACGGCAGCAGCCCGCGGCCATCTCCCGTTGTGCCTTCGGGGAAGACCGCCAGCACTTCCCGCTCCTGGAGCGCCTCCAGCATGCTGCGCACCATGCGCAGCGAATCGCGGCGCGACGCGCGCTCGATATAGAGCGTGCCGGCAGCCGTGGCCAGCGTGCCGACGATCGGCCAGTCCTTCACGTCCGACTTGGAGATGAAGCGGCAGTAGCGTCCCGCGTGCAGCGCCGGGATGTCCAGCCACGAGATGTGGTTGGCGACCATCAGCGCGGGCCCCACCGTCGCCGGCTGGCCGCGCACTTCCAGCGTGACGCCGGCGATGGCCAGCATCCGCAGCGACCACGCCTGAACCCGCGCCTGTTGCTGTCCCGGCGCAAGGCGCGGGAAACGCAGCAGCACGGTCAGCAGTCCATGCACCGCATGGGCCAGCAGCCTGAACCCGCGCCAGATGGCCCTGACCGCTCTCAGCATGAGGCCGCCGTCAAGCCACGGCGCGGCGGCAATGTGGACGCGGCGCGCAAGCTCAGCCGCGCTCGAAGGCGATCTGGCCGCCCACCAGGGTGTATTTCACCCGGCCCGGCAGCTCATAGCCCGCAAACGGCGTGTGCTTGCCCTGGCTGCGCAGCGCATCCGGAGCAACCACCCACGACGCCTTGGTATCGACCACGCACAGGTCGGCGACACCGCCTTCGACGATGCGCCCGACGCTGGCCTGCAAGGTGCCAAGCGACGCGCCCAGCACGCGCGCCGGCTCGGCCGTGACCACGGAGAGCGCGCGCATCAACGGCACGTCCGCATCCTGCGACCATTTGATCGCGGCGGACAGCAGCAGCTCGATACCGGTGGCGCCGGGCTCCGCCTCGGCAAAGGGAAGCACCTTGGCATCCTCGTCCACGGGCGTATGGTCGGAGACGAGCGCATCGATCGTGCCGTCCGCCAGCGCGGCGCGCAGGGCCTCGCGGTCTCGCTGCTGGCGCAGCGGCGGCGTGAGGCGCGCGCGGCTGTCGAAGTAGCCGATGTCGGCATCGGTGAAAGTCAGCGAATTGATGCTGACGTCGCAGCTCACGCTCAATCCCTCGGCCTTGGCCTGGCGCACCAGCTCGATGCCGGCGGCGCTCGAAATGCGGCACAGATGCACGCGCGCGCCGGTGGACTTGAGCAGCTCGAAGATCGTGTGCAGAGCAATCGTCTCGGCCGCCACGGGAATGCCGGGCAGGCCAAGGCGCGTCGCCAGCGCGCCGCTGGCGGCCACGCCCGATCCAAGATACAGCTCCTGCGGCCGCAGCCATACGGTATGGCCGAAAGTGGCCGCATACTGCAGCGCGCGCTGCATCACCTGCGTGCTCTTGAGCGCGACGTCCGCCTGGCTGAAGCCGACGCAGCCCGATTCGGTCAGTTCGGCCATCTCGGTGAGCTCCTCGCCCTTGAGCCCGCGCGTGAGCGCGCCCAGCGGGAACAGGCGCGACTGGTGCAGCTTTTCCGCGCGGAACTTGAGCATCTCCACGAGGCCGGGCTCGTCGAGCACCGGATCGGTGTCGGGCGGGCAGACCAGGGCCGTGACGCCACCGGCAACCGCCGCGCCCATCTCGGATTCGAGCATGCCTTCGTGCTCGTGCCCCGGCTCGCGCAGGCGCGCGGCCAGATCGACCAGGCCCGGCAGCACATGGCAGCCGCTCGCATCGATCACGCGGCTGGGCGTGAAGTCCTTGGGCTCGCGGTCGACCGCGATGATGCGGCCGGCGGCAAGCGCCAGATTGCATACCCGATCGAGACCCGTTGCCGGATCGATGACGCGGCCGTTCTGAATGAGTACTTTCATGATTGAAGTGCCAACTTGGTGCCAGGCATGTCGGCGCGGCTGGCGAACGTATTCGTCACAGCGGTGCCCTGCCGGCGGTACAAACAAAAAACCCAAAAAACCGTTTCTTCCGATGCTGCGTCGAGCACGCCTCAGGCCTCGTTGCCCGCGACGATGGACATCACCGCCATGCGCACCGCGATGCCGAAAGTCACCTGCGGCAATATCACCGCCTGCGGACCATCCACGACGGCGGAGTCGATCTCCACCCCGCGATTGATCGGCCCCGGGTGCATCACGATCGCGTCGGGCTTGGCAAGGCGCAGCTTCTCGGGCGTCAGGCCGAAGCTCTTGAAATATTCCTGGCTGGACGGCAGCAGGGCGCCGCTCATGCGTTCGTTTTGCAGACGCAGCATGATCACCACGTCGCAGCCGCGGATGCCCTCCTCCAGCGTATTGAAGACCTTCACACCCATCTGCGCGAGATCGGCAGGCACCAGCGTGCGCGGGCCCACCACGCGCACCTCGGCGGCACCGAGCGTGGTCAGGGCATGGATGTCGGAGCGCGCCACGCGCGAGTGCAGCACGTCGCCCACGATGGCCACCGTGAGGTTGGAGAAATCCTTCTTGTAGTGCCGGATCGTGTACATGTCCAGCAGGCCCTGCGTCGGGTGCGCGTGACGGCCGTCGCCGGCATTGACCACGTGCACATGCGGCGCCACGTGCTGCGCGATCAGGTAGGGCGCGCCCGACTCGCTGTGACGCACCACGAAGATGTCGGCGGCCATCGCGGACAGGTTGGCGATGGTGTCGAGCAGCGACTCGCCCTTGCTGGCCGAGCTGCGCGCGATGTCCAGGTTGAACACGTCGGCCGACAGGCGCTTGGCCGCGATCTCGAACGTGGTGCGCGTGCGCGTGCTGTTCTCGAAGAACAGGTTGAACACGCTCTTGCCGCGCAGCAGCGGCACCTTCTTGACCTCGCGGTCGTTCACGCTCACGAAGTTGGAGGCCGTGTCCAGTATGTGCGTGATGATGTCCCTGGGCAGACCTTCTGTGGAGAGCAGGTGGATCAGCTCGCCGTTCTTGTTGAGTTGGGGATTGCGCTTGTAAAGCACCGTCAGGCCTCTTTGACTTGGACTTCGAAATGGAATGCGCCGCTGCCGTCCGCTCGCGCGAGTGACAGCGACTGGTTGGAGGGCAGCGTCACGCGCGCCGCCGCGAAGCCAGCTTCGATCGGCAGCTCGCGGCCTCCGCGATCGACCAGCACCGCCAGCTTCACGCTGGCCGGGCGGCCATAGTCATACAATTCGTTGATGACCGCGCGCACCGTGCGTCCGGTGTAGAGCACGTCATCGAGCAGGATGATGTCCGCGCCGTTCACATCGAATGGCAGCACCGTGCTGGTGCTGGAGGCCAGCCCCCGCCGCGCGAAGTCGTCACGGTGCAGCGACGACGACAGCACGCCCGCCTCGCCATCCAGCCCCAGGTCCCTGTGCAGACGCTGTGCAAGCCACATCCCGCCGGAGGCCACGCCCGCCAGGTAGGCCCCGGGCGTGCGCATCGCTCGCACGCCGCGCAGCAGTTCGCGGTACAGCGCCTCGGCGTCCAATGTGAGGTGGCCGCCGGCGGCGGTCTGCGGCGGCGGGGTGGGTTGCGTGGGAGACGAAGAAGCAGTGCTCATGGAAGATTCCTCAAAAACTGTTCCAGGATGATGCAGGCCGAAGCAGCATCGGCGTCCGCCGCGCCCGCGGCGATCGCTTCGGTGGTGCTGTAGCGCTCATCCACTTCAAAAACCTGCAGGCCGAAGCGCCCGCGCAGTTGCCGTGCGAACTTCAGCGCGCGCGCCGTATTCTCGTGCGGTGCGCCGTCGGGGTGGTACGGAACGCCGACCACCAGCGCATCGGGCTGCCACTCGCGGATGCGCTCGGCCACCTGCGCAAAGCGCGCGGCCTCGCCATCCGCCCTGATCGTGCCCTGTGGCGTGGCGCTGCGCAGCATGCGCGTGCCGATGGCGACTCCGGTGCGCCGGAGTCCGAAATCGAAAGCAAGAAAGGACTGGAAATTTTCCGGGACGCTGGGGGAAGGAGCCGAGGTCACCGACATGCCGCCGCTCAAGCGTGTCCCGCCTGGTGGGTGAGCATCCACGACTGCACGCCCAACAGGGACAGCGCACGGTCGTAGCGTTCATCGACGGGGGTATCGAAAATGATGGCCGAATCGGCATCCACCGTGATCCAGGCATTCTCGGCCAGTTCGGTCTCCAGCTGGCCCTCGCCCCACGCGGAATAGCCGAGCGTGACCAACACGCGGCGCGGTCCCGCGCCCTCGGACAGCGCCTCGAGCACGTCCTTGGAGGTGGTCATCTCCAGCCCGCCCGGAATCTGCATGGTCGATGCGTAGGCGGATTCACCGTCCTGCGCAGCCCCCGCGCGCATGGGGTCGTGCAGCACGAAGCCGCGCTCGGTCTGCACCGGCCCGCCCTGGAACACGGGCTCATCCGTCAGGTCGCCACGCCCCAGCGAGAGATCCACCTTGGCCAGCAGGCTCTGCAGGTTGATCTCGGAGGGTTTGTTGATGATGAGGCCCAGGGCGCCTTTCTCGGTGTGCTCGCACAGATACACCACGCTCCTGCTGAACGACGCATCCTCCATGCCCGGCATGGCGATCAGGAAGTGGTTCGTCAGGTTCATGGGCACGGGATCTGCAGGCATCTCTCCATTTTAGCGGCGAAGGGGGACCTCTCCGCGCAGTGGGGGAAACAGGGGCCTTGGCTCTGCAGCCTTTCACCTTCGCGAGAGGGCAGAACGGGAAAGGGGCCGCCAGCGTGAAGCCGCGGCCCCCGAAGGCGGGGGAAAGCCCGGCTGCTACCCCGCTTCCGCCTGGGCTTCCAGCATCGAGTAGTGCTGCACCAGGCCCAGCAGTTCCTCGTCGGAATAGGGCTTGCCCAGGTAATGGTTCACGCCCAGCTCCATCGCGTGCTCGCGATGCTTCTCGGCAATGCGCGAGGTGATCATGATGACCGGCAGATCCTTCAGGCGCGCATCCGATCGGATGTTGCGCGCCAGATCGAAACCATCCATGCGCGGCATTTCGATGTCCGAGAGCACGACCGTCGGGCGCTCTTCCTGCAGGCGCTCCAGCGCCTGCAGCCCGTCCGCTGCCAGGCTCACGCGATAGCCCTCGCGCTGCAGCAGACGCTGGGTGACGCGGCGCACCGTGATCGAGTCATCGACGACCAGCACCAGCGGCACCTGGGGCGCCGCCTGCGCCAGGGCCGCTGGCGCGGCGGGCGCGCCCACGGCGGGCGCATCCGCATCCGCAGGCTGCACCGCCGCTCCGGCGGCCTCGGCCACCTTGTCGCCATACACCGTGGCCAGCGCCACCGGGTTGTAGATCAGCACCACGGCGCCCGAAGCCAGCACCGACATGCCAGCCATGCCCGGCATGCGCGAGAGCTGCGGGCCCAGGTTCTTCACCACGACTTCCTGATTGCCCAGCACTTCATCGACGTGCATGGCGATGCGGCGGGCCGCGCTTTGCAGGATCACCACCGGACGGATCTTGGCGTTGGCTTCCGTGCTTCGTGGCGACGATTGCAGCAACGCTCCGGCCCAGTAGAACGGCAGGCGTTCATTGCCTTCCTCGAACTCCTGCGTGGCGTATGCGCTCGCCAGTTCCTGCGCGGTCGTGCGGCGCACCACCGACACCAGGCTGGCCGGAACGCCGATCGAGAGGCCGCCCGCCCGCAGCATCACCACCTGCGTGACCGCCGTGGTCAGCGGCAGCACCAGGCGGAACGACGAGCCCTGGCCCACCGTGCTCGATGTCTCGATACGGCCGCCCAGCGCGTTCACCTCGGTGCGGACCACGTCCATGCCGATGCCCCGGCCCGACAGTCCGGTCACTTCGGCGGCGGTGGAGAAGCCCGGCATGAAGATCAGGTTTGCCGCATCCACGTCCGTCACCGGCGTATCGGCGCCGATCAGCCCGCGCTCGACCGCCTTCTCGCGGATGCGGACCACGTTCAGGCCCGCGCCGTCATCGCGGAATTCGACCGACACGTCATTGCCTTCCTGGCGCAACGCGATGGTGATCGATCCGCTCGCCGGCTTGCCGGCGGCCAGCCGCGCGTCCGGGCTCTCGATGCCGTGCCCCACGCAATTGCGCAGCAAGTGCTCGAACGCGGGAGTCATCCGGTCGAGCACCCCCCGGTCCATCTCGATCATGCCGCCCAGGATGTCCAGCTTGATCTGCTTGCCCGTTTCCTTGGAAGACTGGCGCACCAGGGCGTACAGGCGCTCCGAAATGCTGTCGAACTCCACCATCCGGGTGCGCAGCAGATCGCGCTGCAGCTCCCGTGCCTGGCGGCCCTGGCTGACCAGGTCGTCCTCCGCGCCCTCCATCGCGCGCTGCAGGTTGCGCTGCACGGTCGCCACGTCGTTGACCGACTCGGCCATCATGCGCGTGAGCTCCTGCACGCGGGTGAAGCGGTCGAACTCCAGCGGGTCGAAGCCCGCCGCCGTGTCCTTGGACAGCGCCAGGCGCGACTGCATCTGCGTTTCCGCCTGCACTTCGATGTCGCGCAACTGCTGGCGCAGGCGCTCCAGATTGCCGGTCAGGTCGGTCAGAGAGCTGCGCATCTGCACCATGCGCGCATCCAGGCGCGAGCGCGCGATCAGCACCTCGCCCGCCTGATTGACGAGCCGGTCCAGCAACGGCGCGCGCACGCGGACGGTCTGGCCGGCCTGCGCGCGGCCCTGGGCCAATTGCAGCGTCAGCGGCCGGGCCAGTTGCGGCGCCGGGCCCTCGACGGCCGCAGGGGCCTCCTCGAGGGCGGTTGCCGCTTCAGGCTCTGCGGGCTCATGCTGCCCGGCCGTCCATTCCGGCTCGGCCTGCGGGTGGCGCAGCGCCTCGAAGGCTTCCTGCAAGGTATCCAGTTTGACGAGCAGCGGCTCGATCTCCTCGCTTCGCGCCGCGTCCTTGTCGATGTGCTCGACGTCGCTCTCCATGCGATGGGCCATCTCGCCCAGCCGCATCGCGCCCGCCAGACGTGCGCTGCCCTTCAAGGTGTGCAGGGCGCGCAGCAGATCGCTGCGCGCCGCAAGATTGCCCGGGTCCGCCGACCACTGGCGCAGCGCGCCGCCCAGCTGGGGCAGCAGTTCGATGGCTTCTTCCTCGAAGATCGGGAACAGGTCGGGATCGACCACGTCCACCGCATCGAATTCGTCATGGCTGCGCTGCACCCTATCGATGGCCTGCGGCGCCTGGGCCGCAGGCTCGGGGGCGGCCACGGAAGCCGGCTGCCCGGATTCCTCGCGCAACGCGGCCAGGGGCGCCATGCCGCTGACCAGTTCGGCATTGAGCACGTCCTGCAATTGCCCGATCAACTGCGGGTTCGGAGTTTTCAGGAATCCCGCCGCGAACTGATGCAGCAGGCGGCGAATGTCATCCGCGACAGCCTGGAACACCGCGAGCTGCGCGGGGACGCCATACTGCTGCGGCTGCACGTGCTGCAGCGCATGTTCGAGCAGGCGCGCCATGTCCGAGAGCCCCGAGAAGCCCACGGTCGCGGAGCTTCCCGCCAGTGAATGCGCACGCGCGATGGCCGACTCGGGCACCGGCCTGTCCGAATCGTCGAGCCAGCCCTGCAGCTCGGCGATGAGCCTTTGCGACCATTCCTCGGCCTCGCCCAGATAGACGTTGTAGAGCGGCAGCGAAATGCGCAGGGAGCCGATGACCTTGGTCGAGTCGTCCGCGGCCTCGAGCCCCGGCCGCTGCGTGTCGGGCTCGGGCAGTTCGGCCTCCTGCTCCTGCTCCGACACCAGCTCCTGCTCTGGCTCGGGGGCCGGCACCTGCCCTGATCCGGGCTTCGCCTCCCGCTCGTCTTCTTCCTGCACGAATTCGGCGTCGGATGCATGCGGGGCGAAGAATTCGAACGCGTCCGCCCCCGCCTCGGGGCCGGATCCGCTCTCGAACGCCTGGAAATCAGCCTCGGAAAGCTCCTGCACCTGCAGCCCGTCGGCAAGACCCGCGGGTTGAACCTGCACGTCCTGTCCGGGATCGATCGGCTCCG
>NZ_JBEBOW010000035.1:0-27149 GCF_040396215.1 Diaphorobacter ruginosibacter
TTTTTCATTGGCGGCCTCGCCCAGTTTCAGTTGGCGCTGATGGAAACGCCTCCACTTGCATAGCCCGTCAGCGTAGTCACCACGCTCAGGCCTGTCGTGCTGGCGGTATACACCATCAACAACCGGGACCCGGCTGTCACGGGAATGCTCAGGCCCGATGTGATTCCATTGCTCGTCCCGCCTATCGCGACTATCCCGGTCAATGAAGGGGCGAGCGTTACGACGGCGCCGGGAATGGGCGTGAACACATTGTCCGGCACGGAAGATTGGTAGAGCTGCGCGTTCACTGTCAGTGTCGTGCCAATCAAGGGGAGGGCCACCGAGGAACTGAAGTATCCGGAAATGGATGTAATTGTTCCATTGACAGGGACACTGAACGCCATATTCAAAACCTGCCCTGTTGCCCCCGTCAGATCGATGGTGTTGCCGACCGCCAGTGCCGAGCTTGCCGAAGAACCAAATCCAACCAGCCCCGCATTTCCAGCCAGGCCGCCGACTACCGTGGTCAGGGAGAGCGGCAAGCCGGAAGCGAATGGAATCAGGGCCAACCCGCCGGAAGCGCCAGCCGGACCCGCTGGCCCCGTTGCCCCCGTTGCTCCAGCCGCCCCCGTCTCGCCAGCAAGCCCTTGCAGCCCAATCGGGCCTGTCGGGCCTATGGGCCCCATAGGCCCGACAGGCCCTGACACACCTGCGGGGCCGGCAGGCCCCACGCCACCCGTGATCGCGGCGGCGTCGCAGCCGCCCAAGGTGCCGGAAGCATCACGGCAAACGACATTTGAAAATGTCGATGAGCCGGTCAACCCAGGCAACTGCACTTGCTGGCCGGGCAATACCTTGATTGCAGGCGTCGAAGCTGCTGAATTGATGACCACGCCCCCACCCGGGGGCGGGGTGATGGTCACGTCCTCCGCGGCAGCTGAAAATGCCGCTGCAATCGCAACCAGCATCAGACTCGATTTAAAAGATTTTCTCATTCGCGTATCTATTCAGAATTCAGAATTGATGGAATCCGGCTGTGCAAAAACCGGCCTATCCCCGCCGCCGGCGCAGCCTCAAGCTCCCGGCACCGGCAAGAATCAGCGAAATCAAGCCTATTGCAATGCCATTCCACACGGGAACGGGAGCCGCCCGCACGGGCAAGGCATTGATTGCCACAGGGCCGAGTTTTCCCGAAGCCGGGCAACCTGCAGAGTCCACCCGTGTCAGCGCCCCTGCCGTGCCGATCACAGTTCCAGCATTCGAGAACTGCTGCGCCAGCTCCATTTGCCCGCCGGAAAAATCAAGTGTTCCGCCGTCAAGCACGGCAATACTCCGAACGCCATCGACCAATCCGCCCGCGCCGGTGGCCACGGCGCCCGACGCCTGGATATCCGTGCATCCAAGATTCATTTGCCCACCCGAGAGATGAAAGTCGGCATTCGCGGGAATCGTCATTTCAGCCGATGCGATGGAGGCACCCTGCGCCAGCAGAAGAAAAATCAAGAATTTGTGCAGCATTCGTTTGCCCGGCAATACATGGAGCATCCCGGCCCACGCGTGGAGATGCGATTCGCGCTAATGTATTTCCAAATTCACTTATTTGTATGAATTGTTAACAAACTCAAGGGTTTGTCCCAGTGGAATCTGCACTCATGATTCCCGCTTCGCCTCATTCCTGATGGCGCCCTGCCTGCCAATCAGCATCCGAACTGTTTTCCAGAAAGGGAATATGCGAAAAGCCGGGACTGCTGGGCTACGAATGGCACCGCTTGATGAAGTCGCGGAATCGGTGTTCAATCTCACGGTTGGCTGCGCCCAAGCCAAGGCTTCGGCCCCTGCAGCCTCCCCTTGCAGACGATGCGCGCGGTTGCCGAGAGGCCCTCAACGACAGCCATACGGGATCATCCGTGCAGCATTGAAAGATGCAATCGGTCATGTGGGTATGATTTACGCGCCGCGCCAGTCGCATCGGCGGCGCACTGATGTGACAACCAGTGCGACAGCCGCCCCGGCTCAGCGGGGGATGGATCAAATCTATAATTTTCGCCGTTCATGAACCTGCTGCCACTGCCCGCTTTCTCCGACAACTACATCTGGGTGATTCACGATGCAAAAAATGCCATCGTGGTAGACCCGGGGGACGCCGACACCGTATTTGACTTCCTTCGACGGGAAGAACTGTCGCTTGGCGCCATCCTGGTGACCCATCACCACGGAGACCATGTGGGCGGCGTGGCGGACCTGCAGGCCGGCACCGGAGCGCGGGTCTACGGGCCGGCGCACGAAGTCATGCCCGAGCCCATCACCCGCGTCTCGCAGGGCGATACCGTCCATGTACCCGGACTCGGCCTTGCATTCCAGGTCATCGACGTACCCGGCCATACCGCCGGGCATATCGCTTTTTTCTGCCCGCATCTGGATGGCAGGCCGGTCCTGTTCTGCGGCGACACGCTGTTCTCCGGCGGCTGCGGCCGATTGTTCGAAGGCACGCCCGCGCAATTGCAGGCCTCGCTGGATGCGCTTGCCGCATTGCCGGGCGACACGCGCGTATGCTGCGCCCATGAATACACGCTGTCGAACCTGAAGTTCGCGCGCGCGGTGGAACCTTCGAACACCGCACTGCTCCAGTACCAGAAGGATTGCATCGCCCTGCGGGACGCCGATCAGCCGACGCTGCCCTCCACGCTGCGCCAGGAGCTTGCAATCAACCCCTTCCTGCGCACGCGCGAGCCGGTGGTGGCGGATGCCGCCAAAGGCTTCGATGCGCGCGTCAATCCCGGTGATGCAGTGTCCGTTCTGGCGGCGCTGCGAGAATGGAAAAACAACTTCCGATGAACATTCTGAAAATTCTCGGACTCGCCAGCCTCATCTGGCTGACAGGCTGCGCCACGAACGACGCGGCAAAAAACGCGGCCAAGGGCGCCGCAACCCCGACCTCCCGCATCTCCAGATCAAGCACGCCCCCCAGCTACCCGACCGGGCCGCTCAGCCCCATCGCCCAGTACGATCTGAGCAGCGGCGCCCATGAAGTCACGGGGATCAAGGCGCCATCCGATCTCTGGGACCGCATACGCAGGGGCTTTGCCATGCCCGATCTGCAAAACGACCTCGTCAGCGACCGCGAGCAGTGGTACGCCTCGCGCCCCGACTACATGCTGCGCATGACCGAGCGCTCCAGCAAATATCTGTTCCACATCGTCGAAGAACTCGAGCGCCGCGGCATGCCCACCGAGCTGGCCCTGCTGCCCTACATAGAGAGCGCCTTCAATCCGCAAGCCGTCTCGACCGCCAAGGCCGCGGGCATGTGGCAGTTCATGCCCGCCACCGGATCGTACTTCGATCTCAAGCAAAACGCATTCCGCGACGACCGCCGCGACGTGCTGGCCTCGACCAAGGCGGCGCTGGACTATCTGCAAAAGCTCTACGGCATGTTTGGCGACTGGCACCTGGCGCTTGCCGCCTACAACTGGGGCGAAGGCAGCGTCGCGCGCGCCATCGCACGCAACGAGAAACTGGGGCTGGGCACGAGCTACGCCGAACTGAACATGCCCGCCGAAACGCGCATGTACGTCCCCAAGCTGCAGGCTGTCAAGAACATCGTCGCCGACCCGGAAAAATTCCATTCGGAACTGCCGCTGATCGAGAATCACCCCTACTTCCAGGCGGTGGACATCACGCGCGACATCGACGTGGCGCTGGTCGCAAGCCTGGCCAACATCCGCGAGGAAGACTTCCGCGCGCTCAACCCCTCGCTTCACAAGCCGGTGATCCTGGCCGCGGGCATGCCGCGCATCCTGCTGCCATGGGACAACGCGCAGGTCTTCCGCAAGAACCTGAGCGCCTACAACGACGGGCAATACGCCAGTTGGACGGTATGGAGCGTTCCCAGCACCATGTCGGTGGCCAGCGCTGCGCAGCGCATCGGCATCAGCGAAGCGGATCTGCGCAAGCTCAACGGCATTCCGCCGCGCATGATGATCAAGGCGGGCTCCGCGCTCATGGTGCCGCGCGCCGCGACCACCAGCCAGGACGTGTCCAGCCAGCTGGCCGACAACGGACAAATCGCCTTCACACCCGAAGTCGTCACCCGCCGCACGGTCGTGCACGCCCTCAAGCGCGGCGAGACCGTGGCGTCGATCGCCCAGCGCTACCGGGTCAGGACATCCGACGTCGCCGACTGGAATGACGTCGCCGCGGGAGGCCGCTTCAAGGGCGGCGAGCGCGTGGTGATGTATCTTCCGGTCCGCCTGGCATCCACCTCCTTCGCCAGGCAGGCCAAGGCCACGAACGCCAAAAGCGCCAAGAGCCGCCCCACAGCCAAGGTGGCGGCGGTGAAGACCGCCGCGAAAACCGCACCGGCCAAGCGCAAGCGCTGACCCCCGCCAAACACCCATCGCCAATCGCCGCCCATCAACCAGCGCACGGCAACCCTGTTGAAAACGCACCATGGATGGCGTTCCTGCTTCAGAATGCCAGGCATGAACCCCGAAGGCTCAACCCTCACCCCCGGCCATCTCGAAGCCCTGCGCTGGAAGCCGCGCGAACTCCCAGGCCATATCGGCCACATCGGTCCCCTGTGGACGCGCAAGGAGCCCGAGGGCTGGGCCTACGGCCTGCTGTGCGATGCCCGGCATCTCAACCCCGCGGGCGTGATGCATGGCGGCGTGGCGGCCACGTTGCTGGACCATGCGATCAGCGCCGTGGCATGGGAGGCGTGCGGCCGGCAGCCGTGCGTGACGGTGCAACTGGACACGCACTTTCTCGCGCCGGTGGCGAAGGGCCAGTTTGCCGAGGTCCGCGTGAAAGTGAACAGCCGTTCGCGCAGCCTGATGTTTCTCTATGCCGAAATGATGGTGAATGGCACACTGTCGGCCACGGCGCAGGCGGTCATGAAAGTGATGGCGCCCGCCGGAGTCTGAGCCCTCGCGCCCTCTTCATTCATCCATCCATCCACCCGACCGACCGACGCTCATGGCAACCCAGCGCCCGACGAAATCCATCGACAACCCAGGCAGCGGCGCGGCTGCCGCCAAGGCCCCGCGCGGCACGCGAGTGCGGCCGGTGCCGGCAGTGAGCCGCTCGATCGCGATCCTCAGGCTGCTTGGCGACACCAGGCAGCCCATGGGGGTGAAGGCCATTGCCGATGCGCTGGAACTGATTCCCAGCACCTGCCTGCACATCCTGCGCGTGCTGGTCAGCGAAGGCCTGGTCACGGTCGATCCTTCCACCAAGCGCTACGCGCTGGGCAGCGGCATGATCAGCCTCGCGCGCAGCGTGCTGGGCGGCGGCAGCTTCGCACAGCTCGTGCAGCCGGCGCTCGACCGACTGGCCTCGCACAGCGGCGTGACGGCCATGGGCGTGGAAGTGACCGGAGTGCAATCAGCCGTGGTGCTGGCCCTGTCGCGCTCGGACCAGCCATTTCGCTTTCATACCGACGTGGGCAGCCAGTTCAATTCGCTGGTCAGCGCCACGGGCCGCCTGATCGCCGCGCACAATGGCGAGACCTGGGCGCAGTTGCGCAAGCGCTTCGAGAAGATCGAATGGGACAACGCCCCTTCTTTCGATCAATGGAAGAGCGAGGTGGAGCAGGCCAAGGCGTTGGGCTGGAGCGTGGACCGCGACCACTTCATCAATGGCATGACCGCCGTGGCCGTCCCCATGATCGGCCCGTCCGGGCGCATGACGCACACGCTCGCGGCGGTGGGACTGTCCAGTCACCTGGACCTCACCGCAGTCAACGCGCTCGCAGCCCGGATGCTGCAGGAGGCGCGCCAACTCTCGGGTGCGCTGCTTTGATTCTCAGTCCGCCTTCAAGCCCGCATTCTTGATGACCGGCCCCCACTTGGTGCGCTCGGCCTTGGCGAAATCGGCAAGCTCGCCGGGTGCGCCGCCCGCGGGCTCGAAGCCCAGCTCCAGCAGGCGCTGGCGCGTCTCGGGCCGTGCAAGGGCCTTGTTCATCGCTGCATTGAGAGTGCCGATCACCTCGGCCGGCGTGCCGCGCGGCGCGTAGAGCGCGTTCCAGGCGATCACTTCGTAGCCCGGATAGCCCTGTTCTGCCACCGTCTTCACACCGGGAGCAAGGTTGCTGGCCTTCTCCGACGTGACGGCGATCGCGCGAACCTTGCCCGACGCGAGGTGCGAACGCAGCGCCGTCGGCGTGTCGACCACCACCGGCAGCTGGCCGCCGAGCACGTCGGTCATCGCATTGCCCGAGCCCTTGTACGGCACGCCGAACAGGGGAAAGCCGGAACGCTCCTTGAGCAGCTCCACCACCAGCCGCGCCGTGGTGCTGGGCATGGCGATGTCCGCCGAGCGGGGATCGCCGCGCGCCGTCTCCAATAGTTGCGGCAGCGACGTGTAGGGTGCGCTTGCGTTCACCGCGACGATCATGGGAAACGTGCCGACCAGGCCGATGGGCTCGAAATCCCGCGCCGCCTCGAACGGTATCTTGGTGTAGAGGAACGCATTGAGCGCATGCGTCGCATTGGTCCCCATGGTCAGCGTATAGCCGTCGGGCGCGGCGAGCGCCGTTACTTCCGTGCCGAGATTGCCCCCCGCGCCAGGCTTGTTTTCCACCACGATGGGCTGCCCCAGATCCTTGGCCATGAGATCGGCCAGATAGCGCGTGGCGATGTCCGTGCCCTGCCCCGCCGCGTAGGCGACGACGATGCGGATCGGCTTGCTTGGATAGGGCAGTTGCGCGTGCGCCGCGCCCACCGCCGCTCCCGACAAGACGACCCCCAGATAGATTGAACGAAAGCGCATGATCCTGTCTCCTTGAATATTGTGTGCGGGCCGTCTTCAGCCCACTTTTTCCAAACGCCCGGAAATCACGTACTCACCCGCTGGCCGCACCGCGGCCCCTGTTTCGTACAGCCTGTCCCGCTGCATCGAATCGAAACCCAATCCCTGCAGGATTTCCTCGGAGTCCTGCGCGAACTGCGGCGGCGCGCGGCCTGGCTCGCCCGGCGTCCCGCACATCACCATGGGCGAGCGCACGCCCTGGTAGGCGCCGCGCCGCACCACCATGTGCCGATGCTCGCTGTGCGCATGGGCCAGCGCCTGCGGCACGGAGTTCAGGGCCCCTGCGGGCACGCCGGCCTTCATCAAGGCCTCGCACAGCGCGCCGCATTCGCTGTCCGCGATCGCCGACTCGATCGCCGCCTTGAGCTCGGCGCGGTTGGCGAGCCGGCCGCCGTTGGTGGAAAAGCGCTCGTCATGCGGCAATCCCGGCAGGCCGATATGCAGGCTCAGGCGACGAAACTGCGCATCGTTGAGCACGCCGATGAACAGCTCGCCATCCCGCGCGCGAAACTTGTCGTAGGGCGCGATGTTGGGATGGGCGCTGCCCAGCAGGCCCGGGCGGCTTCCGCTTGCGAACCAGTTGGCCGCATGCGGCAGCAGCAGGCTCAGCGCCGTGTCGTACAACGTGGCCTCCACCCGTTGGCCGATGCCGGTGCGATGGCGCGCGCACAAGGCCATCAGGATCGCGGAGAGCGCCACGTAGCCCGTCAGGTGATCGATCACCGGCACACCGATGCGCGTTGCGCCGCAGGATGCTTCGCCGTTCACGCTCATCACGCCGCACATCGCCTGCAATACCGCGTCATATCCGGGCAGGCCGCCCAGCGGGCCGTCCGCGCCAAAGCCGGAAATGCCGCAGTACACGAGCCGTGGATAGCGGCTGGCGAGCACGTCGTCGAACCCCAGTCCCCAGCGCTCCATCGTGCCGGGCAGGAAGTTCTCCACCAGCACGTCGGCATCGGCCAGCAGGCGGTGCAGCACCTCCCGCGCCTGCGGCGTGGACAGGTCCAGGCTGATCGCCTTCTTGCCCCGGTTGAGCGCCGCGTAGTATGCGGCCCGCCCCGCCGCATCGAAGGGCGGGCCGAGCCTGCGCGTCTCGTCGCCCGACGGCGGCTCGACCTTGATGACCTCCGCGCCCTGGTCGGCGAGGATCTGCGTGCACAGCGGGCCGGCCAGCACGCGCGTGAGGTCCACCACCCTCATCCCCGCGAGGGCTCCTGTTGCGCCGGTGGCCATGGTTCATCCCTTGCTGGGCAGGATCACCACGCCGCTGCCGAGCACCGACAGCTCGCCATCCTGGTTGGAGGCGGATTGTTCGATCTCGACCATGTGACGGCCGTTTTCGACGAACTTGCGCGTGACCTTGCCTTTGATGAACAGCATGTCGCCCTCGGGGTTGTGGCGGCGGATCTTGCAACTGGCCTTGTGCAGAAAGCCCGTATCGCCCATCCAGTTGGTCAGGTGGTGGGTGAGCCACGAGGTGCGCTCCGGACCATAGTCGTACGCGCCGGGCGCGCCCACTTCGAGCGCGAAGTCTTCCTCCCAGTGCACGCGCTCGGGCACGTCCGGAATGCCGAAGCGGTTCTTGATGCCCACGCCCGGATGCGCGTCGATCAACTGCCACGCCAGCTTGTTGGCGCGGATGTACAGGCCGCCCCAGCCCTGCGCGTATGCGATGAAGCCGGTCACCGTCATCGGGCCCTTGAACATGGTGGGCAGTTCCTCGCCGACCTGCACGTCCTCCCAATACCGGGGCGTCGCGCCGCGCACCTGCTCGTTGCGGTAGAGCTTGTAGGCCTCGCCCAGTTCCTCGTCGGTGTAGCGGCGCGGCTCGCGCGCGCGCACCTCGGCGTACTTGGTGCCCTGCTCGCGCGCATGGTCGCGCTCGGTGCGAAAGCACCAGCTGTCGCACTCGGCCACCTTGTCGCCCTGCTGATTGAAGAAATCGACGTGGTAGATCTGCTGAATGGCGCGGCCCGCGAAGCGCGTCTGGTGCTCGACGAGGTCCTTGAGATGCGCCTCGGTCGATATCTCGTCATTGCGGCGCACGGGCTTGTGCCATGTCCAGTCCGATCCCGACCACATCGCATGCACGCCCGGCAGGCCGCCCACGTAGCCGGAGACGATACGGCTGGTTGCGAACAGAAAGCTCGGCAGCGCAATGATGCCGCCGTACTGCGTCCTGGCCGCATACTCGGGATCACACCACAGCGGGTTGTCGTCTCCGATGCCGTGCGCGTAGTGGCGGATGTTGTCGCGCGTGGCCTCGTGGCACCACGGCTCCGCCGTCTGGCCGATCTTCACGCCGATGCGCTGGCGCAGATCGTCCAGCCCCTCATCGGTGATCTTGGGGAAATTACGCTGCTGGTGGACCTTGGTAAGCATATCTGTCTCCTTTGTGGATGTGAATGGAATGGACCTGATGAAACCGATGGATGAAAACAAGTGGATGCAGGGATGCGGCGCTCAGGCCGTGACCTCTTGCGCGGCGGCCGCGCGCTCACGCTCGCGCAGCATCTTTCTGTGGACCTTTCCGGCAGGCGTCTTGGGCAGCTCGGCGACCACCGCGACATGGCGCGGGTATTCGTGCTGGCTGAGCTTGGCGCGCACCAGGTCCTGCACCTCCCGCACGAATGCATCGCCGCCCGCGCGGCTGCTGACCAGGAACGCCTTGACGACCTGGCCGCGCACCTCGTCCGGCACGCCGATCACGGCCGCCTCCTGCACATCGGGGTGCATGAGCAGCACGTTCTCGATCTCGACGGCGCTCATCGTCCAGCCCGCGGAGATGATCACGTCATCCGCGCGGCCTCCGTGATAGAAGTAGCCGTCCGCATCGGTGCGGCCCAGGTCCTTGGTGGGAACCCACTCGCCCTTGCGCCACACCATGAGCTGTCCGGTCTCGCCGGGCGGGCAGAGCCGGCCCTGCGAGTCATGCACTTCGACCCGCATGCCCGGCACGGCCTTGCCGAGCGAGCCGCGCTTGACCGGAAAGTCCGGCGCGCCGGGATAGCTCACCAGCACCACGCCGATTTCCGTCGTGCCGTACATGCTGCAGACCTCGAGCCCGAAGACCTGCCTCACGTAATCCGCCGTGTCATCGTCGATGGGCTCTCCGGTGAACGACAGCTTCTCGAACGCGAAGCGGTAGTCTCCCGCCTTGCCGCAGTTCTTCATCATGCGATAGTGCGTGGCCGCCGCGGACATGTTGGTGAAACGGTGCTGCGACAGCGCCTCGATCAGGCGCTGCGCATTGAAGCGCCCGCTGTACGCGCCCACCGTGAGCCCCAGCGCCAGCGGCGCGAGCGTGCCGTGCCACAGGCCATGTCCCCATGCGGGCGAGGACGGGCAGAAGAAACGGTCGCCCGGACGCAGCCCCGTGCCGTACAGCGCTGCCGCCATCAGCGTCACCACGGCACGATGCGAGTGGCGCACCGCTTCGGGCAACTCGCGCGTCGTGCCCGATGTGTACTGGAACACAGCCAGGTCATCGGCGCGCGAGGGCGATGTGAACCGCGTCGGCTGGGCCTGCAGGCTCTGGTGAAAGGCCGCGTCGTAGATCAGCACCGGCACCCCCGCCGCATTCGCCACGTCCTGCTTGTGCTCGCTGCTCACCAGCAGCGCGGGCTTGCAATCATCGACGCGCAGGCGCACCCCGTCCGGGCCGAACAGCGTGAACAGCGGAACCGCGATCGCGCCGCGCTTGATCACGCCGAACATCGCCGTGTAGAAGGCCCGCGAAGGCTCCAGCATGATGGCGACCCGTTCGCCGGGCTGCACCCCGCGCGCCGCCAGCCAGTTGGCGAAACGGCCCGAATCGGCGGAAAGCTCCGCGTAGGTGATGACCTCATCGCCGCCCGCCGCATTCACCACGATCAGCGCATCCCGGCCAGTCGCCGCATGGCGGTCCACGCATTCATGCGCGATGTTGAATGACCCACGGTCGCCATCGAAGAGTTCCCACAGTTTCTCGCCCGAGAACTGCTGCTGCGCATCCGCATGACTGACGAATTCGGTAAGACGCTTCATTTCCGCTGCCCCTTTGTTTATCCGTGTATTCAGTTTCACGATTATTCTTTCTTTTGTCAAATACTTTCCATGTTTGTACATAGACAAAATAAAATTGGCAACTCAGCGTGCGCTGCAACATGAAAGGCACTCTCCGGCGCGGAGCACATCGTGAAGATCAGGCGCGGGCGGACAGGGCATGCGGATAAAAGCAAGCCACGCCGCGACGCGCCTCGGAATGCCCTGGGGGCACGCTCCGAAACGCAATGGATGAAGTGCTTTTTTCTATCCTGGAGAGCTTGCGGGCGGGACGCGTTCAGGTCCCCGGATCAGCCTGCCGCAAGCCCGCTGCGGCTCGATGCATTCCGCCCCTGCGGGCGGCCCGCGCGCGCCAGGGAGGGTCTGCAAAACTCCCTAGAGCTGGAACTTCAGCTTGGCCCGCCTCACCCATTCATTGCTGTAGGTGAGCGACAGGTCCACATCGGGCGCCGCACGGCTTGCGCGCAGGCGTGCGATCGAGCGCAGCGCGGTGGCCGGCCCCTCGCCGGGCATGAGGCCGTCCGGCGACAATGACTCGCGCACTTTCTCGAACGCCGCGAGATACGCTGCCCGGTCATCGAGCCAGTACTGCATGGGAATGATGCGCGCCAGATCGGCGGGGCCCGCGGTCTGCATCCACTTCAGCGCATGCACGATGGCGTTGACCATCCCCTGTGCTTCGCTGGAGCGATGCTCCACGAAAGCACGCGGAGCATAAAGGCAGGCGCCCGGCATCGGCCCGCCGAAGAAATCCTGCGAGCCCTTGAGCGTACGGGTGTCCGCAAGAATCCGCACCTCGTTCTTCTGCTCCAGCAGCGTGATGAGCGGATCGACATGGCTGAGCGCATGCACCCGCCCCTGGCGTATGGCAGCCAGCGCCTGCCGGCCGTTGCCAACACCCACGAAGCTCACGGCATCGGGTGAAACGCCCATCTGCAGCAGCCACAGGCTGGCAAAGAATTGCGCGGACGATCCAAGCGCGGGCACCCCTATCCGCAGGCCCTTGTAGCTGGTGAACGACTTGTGCGGCCAAAAGCGCTGCGATGCCGCCAGCGCGAGCTGGAGCGTTCGCCCCATCAGCGCCAGGCTCCTGCAGGCAAAACCGCCCGCCTGCTGCTCCAGCAGTTGCTCGTAGCCACCGCAACCCACGTCCGCCCTTGCCTCGCGCACGGCATCCATCGCCGGAGAGCCGCCAGCGAAATCGAGAATCTCGACGCGCAGCCCCTCGTTCTGGAAATAGCCAAGACGCTCTGCCGCCGTCAGCGGAAGATAGAAAAGCCCGCCCTGGCCGCCCACCGCGATCCGCAGCGCTGCGCCAGGGCGCGCATTGCCGTTTGCGGCAGCCGTGGCGTCGGCCGGCCAGCCCCCGCCGCCCGCCCCCAGAAGGAGCGAGCCGGCACACAGGCCAAACAGTCGGCGGGAACGGTCGAAACGATGCATGGGTCCAGTATGTTGCACTGCAACAATGATGAGGGATTCCGCCCCCTTGCGTCATCAGGGGGATTCCGTGCGGAAAACTACGTAACGGGCAAGGAAGCCGCCCCGAAGTCATTCGGGCGGATGCCAGCCGCCGTCAGCGCCGATCGGCCAGCGCGTGCGCGATCGTGCCGAGATCCACGAACTCCAGTTCGCTGCCCACCGGCACGCCCCTGGACAGGCGGGTCACCTGCACGCCACGTGGCCGGAGCGCTTCGCTGATCGCGTAGGCCGTGGCTTCGCCTTCGGCGGTGAAGCTGGTCGCCAGGATCACCTCCTGGACCACGCCGTCGGTGGCGCGCTCGATCAGCTTCTTGACGCCGATGTCCTTGGGGCCGACACCATCAAGCGGTGACAGCCGCCCCATCAGGACGAAGTACAGGCCCTTGAACGCTCCCGTACGCTCCATGGCGGACTGGTCCGCCGGTGTCTCCACCACGCACAGCCGCGACGCATCGCGCCCCGGATCGCCGCACACCTCGCAGATGGCCGCCTCGGTGAAAGTGTGGCAGCGCTCGCAATGCCTGATCGAGGTGGACGCCTGATGCAAGGCCCGCGAAAGCAGTTGCGCGCCCTCGACGTCGTGCTGCAGCAAATGAAAGGCCATGCGCTGCGCCGACTTCACCCCCACCCCCGGCAAGCGCCGCAGCGCCTGTATCAGGGCGTCCAAAGAACTGGTGTCAGACATGGCGCAAACGTTTCAATGCAGAGGAAAAAAAGCGAAAGTCAATGCGCCGGATGAACCGGCGCCTCAAGGCGAAAACCCGAGGGACCCGCCGCAACGGCACAAAGGCCGCGACGCGCCCCGCATCCGCTGACGCGGAAATCAGAACGGGAACTTCATGCCCCCGGGCAGGCCCGGCATGCCGGCCGTGATCTTGCCCATTTTTTCCTGCGAGGTTTCTTCCGCCTTGCGCACCGCCGCGTTGAAGGCCGCCGCCACCAGATCCTCCAGCATGTCCTTGTCATCGGCCAGCAGGCTCGGATCGATCGTCACCCGCTTCACGTCATGCTTGCAGGTCATAACGACCTTCACCAGGCCTGCGCCGGATTCGCCCTCCACTTCGATGTTGCCCAGTTCGTCCTGGGCCTTCTTCATGTTTTCCTGCATGGCCTGCGCCTGCTTCATCAAACCGGCGAGCTGTCCCTTGTTGAACATGGTGAATTCCTTTGCTTTTATGAATCAAATGATGAATTGAATGAATGCGGATGCCCGCAAGACGCTTCTTGCGGGCCATCCCGGCGAACAGGCAATTGTGCGACGAAAGCGCGAGCCTGCGGAAATCGAAAGGGTATGGCGGCGCTTTTCTCCACCCTCATGCGGGCCTGATGCTTCCGGGCACGATCTTCGCGCCGAAATCGCGGATCAGCTGCTGCACTTGCGGGTCGCTCTGGACGATGTCTTCGGCCAGCCGCTGGCGCTGCGCCGCCGCATAGGCGTTACGGCGCGCAGGGCTGTCCAGCACCTTGCCCACCTCCACCGAAATCTGCCGGGCATGGCCGGCGGCCTCGAGCGCCGCGCGCAGGCGCTCTCGCGCCGTGGGCTGGTTGAGCGATTCGCGCTCCACGCGCAGCAGCCAATGGTCCTGATCGCGCGCGATCAGTTGCGACTGCAGGGCCAGCTCGCGCACCAGGGCGGTGACGGCTTCCGCCGCGACCAGTTCCTGCACGGTCTGGTACCAGACCTCGCCCTCGGCCGTGGGCACCAGCCGCGACGCCGCGGACGGCCCGCCCGCATGGCCGGACTGGGTGCGATAACCCGGCTCGGGCGCGTTGCGCACAGGAAGCTCATAGCCGTACACGTCGGGCTGCGGCAAATCATCGCGAGGGGCATCCGCCAGCCCCCGTCCCAGGTCTTCGGGCGTGCGCACCGGCAGGCGCATGGCTTGCGGATGCGCATCGCCAGACCGGCGAGCGGAAGGCTCGGCAGGCGGCTGCGCCGGCTGTTGCGAATGCTCCGGATAGGTCCGTGCCGAGGGCTGCGGCACAGGTTCACGCTCCAGCGTGGCCACAGGCGCTGGCTGGTACGCGCCGCCTTGCGCGCCAGCCGCATCCTCGGCCAGTTCCGGCCCGGGCCGCGCCGTGAATGCGGGCACGGCGGCCGCAGCCTCGGCCAATACCGGCGCGGCCTGCGCGGCAGACTCAGCCCGCGTCAGAGTTTTTTTTTCAGCCTCCGCCGCCGCGGCGCCCACATCGGACGATGGCGACACCGAAGAATCATCTTGCGGCTTCTTGAAAGCAAGCAGGCGCAGCAGCACCATGGTGAGCGCCGCGTACTCATCGGGAGCCAGCCCCAGTTCCGCACGGCCATGCAGGCACATGCTGTAGAGAAGCTGCGTCTCATCCGCCGGCATCACGCCCGCAAGACGCGCCATTTCCTGCGCCTCGCCATCATGCGGGTCCGCTGCCGCCGCCATGCCGGGCACTGCCTGGATCACGGCCATGCGCTGCAGGACCGTGCTCATCTCCTCCAGCGTGGAGGCGGCAGACAGGCCGTTCATGCGCAGCTCATCGACCGTCTCGACCACGGTCCTCCCGTCGCCGCGCGCAAGCGCGTCGATCATGCGAAACACGTAGCCGCGGTCCACGCTGCCAAGCATCTGGCGGACTCCGGCCTCGCCCAGCTCGCCGCTGCCGAAGGCAATCGCCTGATCGGTCAGGCTGAGCGCATCCCGCATGGAGCCTCGCGCGGCGCGCGAGAGCAGCCGCAGCGCGCCGGGATCGGCCTGCACGTGCTCCTCGCCCAGAACGCGCGCCAGATGCTCCTGCACCGTCTCCGGCGCCATGGGGCGCAGATTGAACTGCAGGCAACGGCTCAGCACGGTCACCGGCACTTTCTGCGGATCGGTGGTCGCCAGTACGAACTTCAGGTATTCCGGGGGCTCTTCCAGCGTCTTGAGCATGGCATTGAACGCCGTGTTCGTGAGCATGTGCACCTCGTCGATCATGAAGACCTTGAAGCGCCCCTGCACCGGCTTGTAGACCGCCTGCTCCAGCAGCCCCTGGACCTCATCGACGCCGCGATTGGACGCCGCATCCAGCTCGGTGTAATCGGGGAAACGTCCGCTGTCGATATCCACGCAGGCAGGGCAGACGCCGCACGGCGTGGCCGTGATGCCGCCCTGCCCGTCAGGCCCCTGGCAATTGAGCGACTTGGCCAGAATGCGCGACACCGTCGTCTTGCCCACACCGCGCGTGCCGGTGAACAAATAGGCATGGTGCAGGCGCTGCTGCGTGAGCGCGTTGGTCAGGGCCTTGACGACATGCTCCTGCCCCACCATCTCGGAGAAGGTCTTGGGACGGTATTTACGGGCAAGCACTAAATAGGACATAACGGTCGATTCTACGGCCCATCGCGGGAAACAAATCTCCCCGGTTGGCTGCAGCGCCACATCAGGTGGGTTTACAATAGCGGGCGACGGGCCTCCTCGCATGGGGAAGCGGCCAACCGGGTCAGGTGGGGAACCAAGCAGCCCTAACCGTGAAACCAGTGCCGAGGGTAAGGCTCGTCACCCTCATTTCCCCATCGTTTTTTTCGATTTCTTCGATTCTTTCGAACCGGGAACTCCAGTCCCTCCCAGGGACTTCGCCACACACTCATCCCCAATCACTCTCCAGCGTCCATGGCAAGGCGAGCATGCGGGAGCGGGTTGGAGCTTCTGATCCCCAAAAGGCCGATCCCCGAGGCGCCCGCAGGCCGAATAGGCAGCGCGTCGTGCGCCACAGGGGAAAATCAATTGCGCCATGCTCGCGTCGGGCGTGCTTCGCGCCGGTGGTCACTGTGGTACCGTTCTCTTGCCCAGTCATTCTTTCAAGGTCCCGGGGTGAAGAGCGCGAAAACGCGTTCATGGCATATCCAACCACACTCGGGGTTTTACTGTTATGCGTAGAGCGTCACCATCCATGACATCCATGAAAGGCAGGACCATGAATCGTGCAGACTCCAACACCGGCGGCCCAACCCAGGCTTCCCTTCGCGTCGAGGCAAACGTCGGCGAGAGCTTTTGGCGCAAGGGCGCGAAAGATACCTTGCCCCCGCCGGACATGATGGGGCCGTACATGCGCAATCGCCCGGTACCGGGAACGCAGGTGCCGGGACGCAAGGCGTGGATCATCGGCAGCGGTATTGCCGGGCTGGCGGCCGCTTTCTATCTGATCCGAGACGGCGGCATGAAGGGGGAGGACATCACCATCCTCGACAGCCTGCGCGTTGCCGGGGGCTCGCTGGATGGCTCGGGCAACGCCGAGGATGGCTACATCGTGCGCGGCGGCCGCGAGATGAACTGGAACTACGACAACTTCTGGGATCTGTTCCAGGATGTGCCGGCGCTGGAGCTGCCTGCGGGCTACAGCGTGCTCGACGAGTATCGCTGGGTCAACGACAACGACCCCAACTGGTCCAAGGCCCGGCTGATGCACAAGCAAGGCCAGATCCGCGATTTCGCCACGCTGGGCTTGAGCAAGTCGCACCAGTGGGAGATCGTCAAGCTGCTGCTCAAGCGCAAGGAGGACCTGGACGACATCACGATCGAGGAATACTTCAGCAAGAGCTTCCTCGAGACCAACTTCTGGTATCTGTGGCGCTCGATGTTCGCCTTCGAGAACTGGCAAAGCCTGCTGGAGATGAAGCTGTACATGCATCGCTTCCTCGATGCCATCGATGGCCTGGCCGACATGTCGGCCCTGGTGTTCCCCAAGTACAACCAGTACGACAGCTTTGTCGTGCCGCTGACCCGGATGCTGCAGGAGCGGGGTGTGCGGGTACGGTTCGACACCCACGCCCATGATCTGGACATGCGCGAGGAAAACGGCAATCGCACCGTGACCGCGATCCGCTGCAAGGTGGCGGACCGTGAAGAGGCCATCGCCGTCGGCACCCATGACGTGGTGTTCGCGCTCACCGGCTCGATGACCGAGGGCACGGCCTATGGCGACATGGATAACGTGCCGGTGCTGGCGCGCGGCAATGGCGAGCCGGGCGAAGACAGCGACTGGGCGCTGTGGCAGAACCTGGCGAAGAAATCACCGGTCTTCGGCAAGCCCGGGAAGTTCTGCGGCGATGCCGCACGCTCGATGTGGGAGTCGGCCACGCTCACCTGCAAACCCTCGCCGCTGATCGACAGGCTCAAAGAGCTGGCGGTCAATGATCCCTATTCGGGCAAGACCGTCACCGGCGGCATCATCACCTTCACCGATTCCAACTGGGTGATGAGCTTCACCTGCAACCGCCAGCCGCACTTCCCCGATCAGCCTGACGACGTGCTGGTGCTGTGGGTCTATGCGCTGCTGATGGACAAGGACGGCAACCATATCAAGAAGCCCATGCCCGCCTGTACCGGGCGCGAGATCCTGGCCGAGCTGTGCCACCACCTGGGCATTGCCGGGCAGATCGATGCCGTGGCCGCCAACACCAAGGTGCGCCTGGCGCTGATGCCCTACATCACCGCGCAATTCATGCCTCGCGCGGCGGGCGACCGGCCCCACGTGGTGCCGCAAGGCTGCACCAATCTGGCCTTGCTGGGCCAGTTCGTGGAGACCAGCAATGACATCATCTTCACGATGGAGAGTTCGGTGCGCACGGCGCGCATCGGTGTCTACACGCTGCTGGGCCTGCCCAAGCAGGTGGCCGACATCAGTCCCACGCAGTACGACATCCGCAATATCCTCAAAGGCGCGCGGGCGCTGAACAACAACGAACCTTTTCCGGGCGAGCGCCTGCTGCACCGGGTGCTGGGCAACAGCTACTACGCCCATGTGCTGCCGCCGCTGCCTGAAAACAACGAGGAGACGCTGCGCGAGCGCGCCGAGGCAGAGCTGTCCTCGCTGCTGGGCAAGGGCAGCCAGGCGCTGGTGGCGGCCTCCGGCTGGCTGGCGCGCTGGAGCGAAGGCCTGCGCGACAAATCCAAATAGCGGCACTACCAGCCGCGCAGGTGCGGGGATGCGGGGGCGCGAGGGCGCATGCAGCTGGAGCCAGCGTCACGCAACCACGTGCCGCCTGAGCCTGGATACGGGCTGCGCCCGGGGGCGGCGCTTGCGCCAGAGATCGCTCTACCCGAGTCTTTCAAGCGCCGCCTCGCCCGCGATCCTTCCGGTGGCAAAGCAGGCCGTCAGCAGATAGCCGCCCGTCGGAGCTTCCCAGTCCAGCATTTCACCCACGCAGAAAACGCCCGGCATGGCGCGCAGCATGCAGCGATCGTCCACCGCGTCCAAGCGGATGCCGCCTGCCGTGCTGATGGCCTCGTCGATGGGCCTCGGGGCAATCACCGTGACCGGCGCCGCCTTGATGGCGCGGGCGAGCACTTCCGGGTCGCTCATCTCTTCCTTGCTCAGTTGCTCATACAGCAAGGCCGCCTTGATGCCATCCAGGCGCAAGCGGCTCTTGAGATGGCTGCTCAGGCTGCGCGAGCCGCGCGGATGGCGCAGTTCCTGCAACACACGCTCCGGTGAAAGCGCTGGCAGCAGGTCGATCGCGAAAGTCGCGCTCCCGCTGGCTTCGATCTCATCGCGCAGCAGGGCGGAGGCGGCATAGATCAGGCTGCCTTCGACGCCTGTTTCCGTGGCCACGAATTCTCCGCGGCGCTTGAAATGGCGACCGCGGCTGCCGGTGAACTCGATGGCGACCGACTTGAAAGGCTGGCCCGCGAACCGCTCCCTGAAATGCGCGCTCCAGCCCACGGATGGCTCCGCCTGTCCGAGCAGGCCGCGAAGAAAATCGCGCCGTGTTTCACCCTGCTGCGCATCGGCCCGCACGGTGTCGAAGCCGCAGTTCGCCGCGCGCAACGGCGCGACGGCAACGCCTGCATCCATCAGCGTTTTCACCCACGCGCCATCAGAGCCGAGCCGCGCCCAGCTGCCGCCTCCCAGCGCCAGCACCACCGAGCGCGCCCGTACTTCGAGCGGGCCGTCGGGTGACGTGAAGAGCAGGGAATGGACTGCGGCATCCTCGCCGCCGGACGCACAGGCGCCCCACTCCATCCAGCGATGGCGCATGTGAAAGACGACGCCCTGCCCGCGCAGCCGCTGCAGCCACGCGCGCAGCAGCGGCGCGGCCTTCATGTCCTTGGGAAACACCCGGCCGGACGTGCCGACGAAAGTCTCGATGCCCAGCCCATGCGCCCAGTCCCGCAGCTCGTCCGGGCCAAACCGGCGCAGCCAGGACTCCGCCGTGCCGCTGGCATCGCCATAGCGTTGCACGAACTGTTCAAACGCCTCGGAATGCGTGAGATTCAGGCCGCCCTTGCCGGCCAGCAGAAACTTGCGGCCTACCGAAGGCATGGCGTCGAACACCCTCACGCACAGGCCTTGCCGGGCCGCGGCTTCGGCGGCCATCAAGCCCGAGGGGCCCGCGCCGACAACCGCGACGTCGCATTGCAGGGAGTTGGAAGTGCTGGAAATATCGGACATGGAAAGACAAAAAAACAGAGAAGCGCGCGAGACTCAGAACAAACTGCCTTGCAGCGGCGCCGACCCACCCGGCTGGGCATCCGGCCGGTCCGTGGTTGGTTGCGTGGCCGGTTGCACGGCTGGTTGCGTATTCTCCACCTTATCCCACGCGCCCGTTGAAGCGTCGCGCATGCGTGCGGTGACCGCTCCCGCCGCATCCACCTCCAGCAAGCGGCCATCACCCGAAAGAAATGCGGCATGCACCTCGGCCTCATGGCCCAGTTGCTGCGCGACGGCTTCGAGATACAGGCGCAGTTGCCCGATCAGCGCCGGCTGGCTCTGCGGCGCTGCCGCCGTCTTGTAATCAAGCACCCACCAACACACGGGCGATGCAGCGGTTTCGCGCGTACGCACCAGCCGGTCGATCCGCAGGCTCTGGCCGCGATGAACCAGCGGCGCTTCGTTGATGGCGCGGTCGATCACGCCTCGATCCCATGCCCAGGCCCCGTCTCCCTGAAGAATGCGCTGCGCGACACGGGCCGCGCAGCGAGCTGCTTCGGCTGGCAGATCGAACGCCCGGGCCAGACGCACAAGCCGCGCATCGCTCCAGCCCGATGTCCTCAGTTGCGCAAGCCCCGGCCCCGCCACACCGGCCTGCTCCAGCAACTGGTGCATGGCCTCGCCCTGGCGCGAGGCGGGCGTCGAGGGCTCCATCGATGCCTCCGATGCGGCCAAGACAGGTCGGCCCGAACCCTCGGCGGGAGCCGGTCCCGCGTAAACGGGCAGTTCAAGAATCCGCGCCACGGCCTGGTCAATGCCGACGCCGCTCTCCTGCGCAGCAGGCAGGGGGGGCGCGTCCACCACGCACTCCTGCAGCCGGCTCCACCAGCTGGCCGACTGCGAGGCACGGCCCGCCTGCGTGGCCGAAATCACCAGGCACTGCTTGGCCCGCGTGACCGCCACATACAGCGTATTGAGTTCTTCACGCTGGCGTTCGCGTTTTTCGTATTCAAGCAACCCAACCGCGCTTGGAGGCGGATTGGATTCACTGGCCAGGAAAACGAAATGCCGCGGATGCTCGTGCTCGCCTGGCCAGTCGATGAGCGCACCCATGGTCTCGGCCTTCTGGGCCCCCGCATCGGTGTCCAGCAGCAGCACGGCATGCGCCTCCAGCCCCTTCGCTCCATGAACGGTCAGCAGGCGCACGGCCTGCGAATCCGCGCGGCCGGGAGCACGCACGCCCGGCCGCTTCATCGCGCGCACAAAGGCATAAGGTGTCAGGTAACGGCCACCGTCGAGCTGCAGCGCCGCCGCCAGCAGCGCGCGCAGATTGGCGAGCATGGCGTCGCGCTGCGTCGCCGTGGCCGCCGCCGCATAGCGCGCGTACACGTCGCCGTGCTTGTAGATGGCGTTCAGCGCATCATGCGGCGGCAGGGCCTCGACCCAGCCCTGGTAGAGCTTCAGGCGCTCGCCGGCAGCCAGCAGCTGCGGCCCTAGCAGCTCGCCCGCCCGCGTCGCCACGTCGAACCAACTGGCGTGCTCCCACTGCGGCTGCTGGCGCAGCAAGGCGATGGCGGCGAGCGCTTCATCGCCCAGGTCGAACAGCGGCGACTTGAGCGCGCGCGCGAGGGACAGATCATGCATGCTGGAAACGAGCACATCCAGAAGCGCCACCACGTCCTGCACTTCGGGCGCTTCGGAGAGTTCGGTTTTTTCAGGCTGCACGCAGGGGACGTGCAGCTCGCGCAGCGCATCCTCCATTTCGGCAAGACGCGAGCGCTTGCGCGCCAGCACCATGATCTCCCGGGCGGGAATGCCCGAGCGGACCTGCTGCGCCACCCATTGCGCGGCCTGCGCGCACTCGCGCATGCGCAGTGTTTCCTCGACCTCGTGACGCGGCGTCGTCAGGCTGTCCCGCCATGCGGAGCCGGGCGCCTCTACGGAGCCCGCATCGCCGCCGCCCTCTCCCGCTTCTTCGGTATCGCCCGTTATCAGCGGCAGCCTCCAAAGCTCGCCCTCGATGGCCGACTCCGTCGTATGGTCGCGAAACCCTTCATACTCGCCAGCCGTCTGCGCGGCCTGCATGACGCGATTCACCGTGTCGATGACCCCGGTGGCGTTCCGGCGCGTATGGTCGCAGGCGAGCACATCCCCGCCAAGCCCCTCGCGCACGAATGCCTGCGCGGCCCGGAAGACCTGCGGCTCCGCGCGCCGGAAGCGGTAGATGCTCTGCTTGGGATCGCCCACGATGAACACACCGGGCGCATCCGATCCGCCGCCCGAGCCCGCATAGCCCGACAGCCACGCATGCAGCGCCTGCCATTGCAGCGGGTTGGTGTCCTGGAATTCATCGACCAGCAAATGGCGCACGCGCGCATCGAGCCGCTCCTGCACCCAGCCGCTGAGCACGGGATCGGACAGCAGGATCAGCGCCGTGCGCTCGACGTCGTTCATGTCGATCCAGCCGCGCTCGCGCTTGAGCGCGCTGAACTGCGCGATCAGCACGCGCGACAGCCGCGCCATGCGCTGCTGATGCAGCCACGCATCGTGCTGGCGCTGCGCCGCGCACAGGACAAGCAGTTCGGCTTCGGCTTCCTGCGCCGCCTCGAATTTGCGCAAATGGTTGCTCAGGCGGTCTTCCCTGGCTACGAAAAACGCGGCCCGCAACATCGGCAGGCGCTTCCCGGGATCGGGCTCAAGGAACGCATCCACCACCGCCTGCGCGGCCTTCTGCGGCGTCTTGGCGGTTTCGCTGCCCAGCGACTTCGCCCGGGAATGCCAACGCTCCCTGGCCGACTCCGAAGCAAGCGCTCCCCAGGGCTCGCCCCATTCGGCCAGCGCCGGAAACTCCTCACCAAACGGCGGTACCGACGCATCGACCACGCCGGCATCGTCGGCCAGCGCGAACTCCACCCGCTTGGCGAGCGCCGCTTCCAGCGCCCTGTGTGTCTGCCAGCGGCCATGCAGCGCGATGGACGACTCGTAGTCCGAGCGCAATTGCCCGTCCCGCGCGAGCACGGCAAGAAACGGCCGCCACACTTCGCGCACCGCCTCGGCGTCATCCTCCAGCAGCTCGAAATGCGCAGGCATGCCCAGCGCCTGCAGCACCTGCAACGGAGCGGTCCCGAGCAGCGCCGCGAACCAGCTGTGGAAGGTGCGGATCTGCACCGGCCTGCCGCTGTCCAGCAGCTTGCGATAGAGCTGCCGCAACGCGGGCGCCTGGTTCTTCACACGCAAGGCATCCACGCCGCGCGCCAGCAACTCGCCTTCCAGTTCATGCTCGGGCTTGCGCGCAAAATCCTCCAGCCACTCCTGCAGGCGCTGGCGCATCTCGCCCGCCGCCTTCTTGGTGAACGTGATGGCGAGGATCTCGTGCGGCTCGCTGCCCTCCAGCAAGGCGCGCATGATGCGCGACACCAGCATCCATGTCTTGCCCGCGCCCGCGCAAGCCTCCACTGCCACGCTGCGCTGCGGGTCGCAGGCGATCGCGTAGAACGCCTGGCGCGTCACCGGCTGGCCATTGTGCTCGTATGCGGCATCAGTTGTGTTCATGCCCAGAAATCCTTTCGGCACAAACCGCGCGCCGTGCAGTATCCGCACACCGCGCCCTCGCCCAGCGCCTGCATGGGCGCGCCCTGCGCAATGCGCTGCATATCGTGCCGGATGCCCTCCAGCAACTCGTCACGCAACTCAACCACGTCCTCCTGTTCGTAAGCACGGGTCTCCCCGCGCTCGCCCACGTTCACATAGGCGGCGCGCAGCGTGTCATCCTGCAGCAGCGCGGCGTAGAAAGCGAGCTGCAGATCTTCAGACCCCGCCGCGATGCGCTTGCGCGTGACCTGCTCGTTCTCGGTCTTGTAGTCGATCACCAGGCGCACCGGCTGGCCCGCCCCATCCGCGCGGCAGACGTCGATGCGGTCCAGCTTGCCGATCAGCGTCAGGCCGCCCAGCGGCTGGCTGGCTTCGTGCTCGGCCATGCTGAAGCTGGCGCCCGCGCCCTCATGCCCCGCCAGCCAATCCAGGTAACCGCCGCGCAGCGCCGGCCAGCCCGAGGAAAAGGGAAGAAAGTCGGCCTCGTCCAGGTGCAGCTCGCGCGTGGCCCGCGCCGCGCATTCGTCCATCAGGGCCGCGCGCTTTTCGGCATCATCGGTGGGAGCATCGGCCAGCGCCAGATGAAAGAATTGCAGCGTGGCGTGCAGCCATGTGCCGAAGTCGCGCTTATCGACCTCGGCGTCGAGTTCATCGGATTCCTGAAGACGCAGCTGCCTCAGGGCGAAAAAGCGATAAGGACAATGCCGCAAATCGGAATAGGCCGACGAGGACAGCCGCGGCAAAGGGAACCGGGCTCCCGACGGCATGGGGCGCTCTGTTGGATGGAGCGCCACATCGCGCACCGTCCGCGTATCGCGCCCCTCATGCGCTCTCTCGCCGCAATCCAATTCAAGCGCCAGCACCAGAGAACTGGCCAGCAGCGGCTCGCCTCCGTCGTCGCTAGCCCGCCAGAGGATGTCGGCATGTGGAACGCGCACGGCCTGCATCCAGGCGCCGCGCTGCGCCTGCTCGTATTCCTCGCGCGTGGGCAGGCCCAGCGCCTCGCGCTGGGCGCGTGTCCAAGGCCCCGGCGGCTCGGGCGCGGCGGGCATGCGCTTTTCATCGCACCCCGGCAGCACCAGCGCCGCGAACGGACGCGCCAGCAACTGCGGCAAGGGCAGCACGATGACCGGCGCCTCGGACGATGAGTCCGGACGGAAACGGCCCGCCTCCAGCACCTGTTTGGCCCATTGGGTGAACTGCGAAAGGCCCATGCCGCGATCCGCGCCGCCAAGTGATTGCAGGTCGGCATCCAGCCCCTCGGGCAAACGCAGTTCGGCAAGCACCTTGGCGCCCGCCGGGTCTTCGCTCATGCGCTCCCAGACTCCCGTGCGCTGAAGCTGGCCGCGCAAGGCCTGGAGCCATCGGGGCAGCGTCCGGGAGCCTTCGAGCTCCGCACGCCAGGCATCGACCTGCTCGCCGAGCGCCTGCAGCTCGGGGGAAGATGGGCGCCCCTGCTTTCGCGCGCGGCTCCATTGGCGCACGCCGAGGCCTCGCAGCCAGCGCTCGAACCTCGGCAACATGGGCACGGCCTGCGGCGGCAGGTGCTTGAGCCAGTCGAGCACGTCGTCGGTGGATGCCTGCCAGGCAGCGGCGCGCAAGGCCGCCATGATCTGCGCGGCGGCCCGCGTGGTGGACATGGTCCAGCCGTTCTCGTCCTTCACCTGGACTCCGGCGCCTTCGAGCAGGGCGGCGACACGGCGCGTGAGCGCACGGTCGGTTGCCGCCAGGGCCACGGGGATATGCCCGTCAGCCAGATGACCCATCACACAGGCCGCGGCAAGCTGCGCCTCATCCTCTGCATCCAGGGCGCGGCGCAGGGCGATGCGCGATGCACCGGCCTGCGCCCCCTGCTCACCCTGCCCGCGCTGCCCGTCCTCGGCCAGCGCAGCCGAGAATGCCTGCGGCAGGGCGATGGCCATGCCCGCATCCTGCCAACGCGCCAGCAGCGCCCTGCCCAGCGGATCGGGATGAAAGCCTTCCAGCACGACCAGCATCCTCACCGCATCGCGCACGCCCTCGCCAAACAGCACGTCGGTCTCGGGCTCGGTGGCGAGAACCCACTCCAGCGCCACGCGGGCGGCGGCCGCCTCCAGTTGCAGCGCGTCGCCCGCCAGGGGGGCGCAGAGATGCTCGCGCGCGTTTTCCGCCCACTCGCCGCGCTGCGCCGGATCGACCGATGCGGCCCGCGCGGCCAATTGCTGCGCCATCTCCAGCATCAGGTTCAGCATCGATTCGGCATGCGCGCCAAAGCCGGCGGCCTCCAGCAGCGCGCGCCCGGTCAGCGCATCGCAAGCGACATCCAGCCGCAGTCCGCTGCCGCCAGCCGGTTCCGCGCCCAGCGTGGCCGCCCAGTTCCGCGTTGTCTCGAATCGCGGCATGAAGCCATCGGGGAAAAGCGCCGCCCATTGCACCCTCGCCTGCGCCATGAGCTGCGCATAGGGAACGAGCACGACCATGCTTGCCGGATGCACGCCGCGCGCGGCGGCTGCCGCGGCGACGGCCTCGAGCACGTTTTTCCAGCCTGCCTGCACCAGATTGTTTTCCGCTATTACTGTCATAGCATTGTCGTGCGCGGCCATACCGGTATGCGGGGAATCAGTTTCTGTCACAATTCCCCTACTGTAAACGCACTCGCCATATCCAATAGCTCTAATCGAAGGAAAGCCAATGGCAAACGATCTCATCAAACACATCTCGGACAGCAGCTTCGAAGCCGACGTGCTCAAGGACGGCGGCTCGGTGCTGGTGGACTACTGGGCCGAATGGTGCGGTCCCTGCAAGATGATTGCGCCGATTCTGGACGAAGTGGCCACCACCTACCAGGGCAAGCTCACCATCGCCAAGATGAATGTGGACGAGAACCGCGAAATCCCCGCCAAGTTCGGTATCCGTGGCATTCCCACGCTCATGCTGTTCAAGAACGGCGAACTCTCCGCGACCAAGGTCGGCGCGATGAGCAAGGCGCAGTTGACGGCCTTCATCGACCAGCAACTGGCTGCCTGAGCGCCATTGAATTGCGCATGATGCACGCCACGGCGGCGCCCACGCCGTGGCGATGCGGCATCCCGAAAGCCTCGCGCAAGGGCTTGCGACAGGGCCCGCCGACATCCCTGAACACACCACCTCCCGCGCCCCATCGGCCACGCACTCCACGGAAATGATGCAAGCCTTGGTAAAGAACCCGGCATGCGCGCCGGATTTTCTGTAATAATCTGGTTCGATCGCTTCGCCGCACTTCGTACAAAAGACCGCGGCCCGGCTTCAAGATCAATGGCTTGCCAAGCGCCATATCCGGCCCGCACGGCGTACAGCTCTCCCAGATTTCATATTCCTACTCCGCACGGAGTCACCCCATGCACTTAAACGAACTCAAGGCACTGCACGTGTCTGAAGTCCTCAAGCAGGCTGAAGAGCTTGAGATCGAAAATGTCGGCCGCATGCGCAAGCAGGAGCTGATGTTCGCCATCATCAAGAAGCGCGCCAAGGCCGGAGAACAGGTTTTTGCCGATGGCGTGCTGGAGATCCTCCCCGACGGTTTCGGCTTCCTGCGCAGCCCCGACACCAGCTACACCGCGAGCACGGACGACATCTACATCTCGCCCAGCCAGGTGCGCCGCTTCAACCTGCATACCGGCGACATGATCGAAGGCGAGGTGCGCACGCCCAAGGACGGCGAGCGCTACTTCGCATTGACCAAGCTCGACAGCGTCAACGGCGGCCCGCCGGAGCAAAACAAGCACAAGGTGCTGTTCGAGAACCTGACGCCGCTGTTCCCCAAGGAGCAGATGCGCCTGGAGCGCGACATCAAGGCCGAAGAGAACATCACCGGCCGCATCATCGACATCATCGCCCCCATCGGCCGCGGC
>NZ_JBEBOW010000036.1:0-27091 GCF_040396215.1 Diaphorobacter ruginosibacter
ACCAGTTGGAACAGCTCGCGATAGGCGCGGCCCTTGCGCGGGGCGAGGCCCTGCGATTGCGCGGCCTTGTCCTCGGCTGGCGCATCCTTGCGCGCCTGGCGGATCAGCGCCCGCAGCTGCTGGATGTCGGTGCGCGGGAACTGCTCGAGCCACACGGAAAGCGAATCATCGTCGGCGATCAGCCGGTCGCGCCATTGCTCGGCCAGATGCAGCTGCAGCTTTTCGGCGGCCGAGCCGTTGCGCTGCTCGTCCAGGGCGGCGCGCACGGCCTGCACTTCGGATTCCTCGAGCTTGCGCATGAGTTTGCCGACATATTGCATCTGGCGGCGCTTGCCCTCGAAATTGGTGATGCGCCTGGCTTCTGCGATCGCCTCCTGCAGCTTCTCGGGCAATTGCAGGCGGTTGTAGAGGTCGGCGCGCAGCGTGAGCAGCTCGCCGCCCAGCTCCTGCAGCTCGTCGCTCTCGCGCTTGAGTTCGGTCTTGGTGGAACCTTCGGTTCCCTTGAGTTCGGCTTTCAGCTGCAGGTCGAGCTCGCTGCCTTCGGCAACGAAATGACCGCGAACGAAATAGCCTTTTTTGGGTTTGCGTGACATGTCGGTAATCTGTAGCGGGCCCCAGGCATTCGGACATGATCCGGGCAGGGGCTCAAAGTGGCAAGTATCATAGCCGCCGATATGAAAAAAACACCTTCCAACGCCAAGAGCGCAGCAGGGTCTCGGCCCGAAAGCGGATTCAGCTATACCCGCGACTTCTTTGCGGATCTGGTGGACCAGGCCCTGGCCCATGCCAGGAAGCTGGGCGCCACGGACGCTGGAGCCGATGCTTCGGAAGCGTGCGGACTGAGCGTGAACGTGCGAAAAGGCGAACTGGAGACGGTGGAGCGCAACCGTGACAAGTCGTTGGGCGTGACCGTCTATATCGGCCATCGCCGCGGCAACGCCAGTACCTCGGATTTTTCCGCGCAGGCGGTTGAACGCACGGTGCAGGCAGCTTACGATATTGCGCGCTTCACTGCGGAAGACCCGGTCGCAGGCCTTCCGGATGCGCGGGATATTGCGCCCGAGAACACCCACCGCGACCTGCAGCTGTTCCACCCCTGGGACGTGAGCAGCGAAGAAGCCGCCCGCCTGGCCCTGGAGTGCGAGGCGGCGGCGTTCTCGACCAGCAAGCGCATCACCAACAGCGAGGGTGCGGGCGTCTCCGCCCAGCAGAGCCATTTCTTCAGTGCGCATACTCGCGGCTTTCGCGGCGGCTATGCCAGCTCGCGCCACAGCATCTCGGTGGCGCCGATCGCATCGCTGCCCGGCAGGAACGCGGAAATGCAGCGCGATGCGTGGTACAGCTCCATGCGCAACGCCGGCGATCTGGCGTCGCCCGCCATCATCGGCCGCTATGCCGCGCAGCGGGCGCTGAGCCGCCTGGGCAGCCGCAAGGTGCGCACCACCGAATGTCCGGTGCTGTTCGAGTCGCCGCTGGCGGCCGGGCTGCTGGGCGGCTTCGTGCAGGCCGTGAGCGGCGGCGCGCTGTATCGCAAAAGCACTTTTCTCGTCGATTCGCTCGGCAAGGACATCTTCCCCGCCCACATCGACGTCGACGAAGACCCGTTCATCCCCGGCGGCAAGGGCAGCTCGCCCTATGACGATGAAGGTGTTCGCGTGCAGGCCCGCAAGGTGGTGGATGCGGGCCGCGTGGAAGGCTATTTCCTGTCGAGCTACTCGGCGCGCAAGCTGGGCATGCGAACCACCGGCAACGCGGGCGGCTCCCACAACCTGTCGCTGACCTCGCGCCTGACGCAGGCTGGAGACGACCTGGACGCCATGCTCGAGAAACTCGGCACGGGACTGTTCGTGATCGAGCTGATGGGGCAGGGCGTGAACTACGTCACCGGCGACTATTCGCGTGGGGCGAGCGGCTTCTGGGTCGAGAACGGCCAGATTGCCTTCCCGGTGCAGGAGATCACCATCGCGGGCAATTTGAAGGACATGTTCGCGGGCATCGCGGCAGTGGGCGCGGATGCCTACAACTACGGCGCGAAGACCGTGGGCTCCATTCTGATCGACAGGATGAAGGTGGCCGGCAGCTGAGCGCGCCGGCGTCCCGCATTGGCAAGAAGCCCGCAAGGCCTGCATCGGCCTGGCGGGCTTTCTTCATGGAGGGCCGCGCTCGTCAATCCACCGGAACGATGCGTATGCTCGCGTCGCTGCTGGCGTCGGCTGCCGCCACGGCGGCGAACAGCCTGCGGTTGTTCTCGTCATAAGCCACGCCCTTGATCTTGGGCCAGCCGCTGGCGATCACGCTGGTTTCGCCCTTGGGGCTGATGCGAAACAGCTTGCCGCCCGAGCCGCCGAAGAACAGCGTGCCGTCCGAGGCGGCGGCCATCAGGTCGATGCCGTCGAGCGTGGTGAATGTCGCGATCAGCTTCCCGTCCGCAAGCGTTGCGGGATTGGCGCGTACCTTGCTCAGCGAATAGGACAGCACGTTGCCCGAGTTCTGGTCGCTCACATAGATGGTGTCCCCCACCACGGCAAGGCCGACGGGCTTGCCCAGTCCGGTGATGAGTTCATGCTCGCTGGCGGCGGAGCCGCTCAGCGTCAATTCGCTGACCGCGCCCGAGCCGCCCTTGATGAACCAGCCGTCGAGCAGCGCGCCATCGGGCGTCGTCGTGAGGCCGATGCGTCGGCGCAGCGTGTCCGTGCCGCTCAGGTTGTACGCGCTGCCCGTTTTGGGCACCGCCACCACGGCCCCGTCCGTTCCGAACCCGAAGCGCGTGACGTACAGGGTGCCGTCGGAGGTGCGCGTGATCTGGCCCAGCGTGGCTCCGCTTTGCGGGGCCTCGGTCAGGGCGGCGTATTGCGGGAACCGCGTGCCGCCGTCCCAGGCGCGGATGTTGTTGGCGGTGTCGTCGCTCAGGAACAGGCGGCTTTCCGCCTTGTCCCAATACAGGCCGTTCAGGTCGGCCGACACGTTGATCGTGGTGGGTCCGCGATCCACGCTGTCGCCCCCGCCGCAGGCCGAGAGGACGGCGGCGGCCGAAACCATGCCGGCAAGCAGCATGCGGCGCAGTCCGGACTTCAGGCGTGAGCCGCTCGATGTAATGGGCATGAATTGCATAGTCTCCTCGTGTGTTATCGATTCATGGGTACGGCATAAGCGCGAAGCGTTATTATATTTAGGAATAGCGAAATTCAATGAACCTATTGCCCACCACCGCACCGCTACCCCATGCTTGATGCCATCGATAACGAGAATTGCGTTGAATGCCAGGCCGGTACGACGGGTGCCGCGCGCCGGCGCCCGCATGCCGGCTGGGCCGTTGCCGCATTGCTGGCGGCGCTGGCCTTGCAGGCCTGTGGCGGCGGCGGTGGCTCGTCCTCCGCGAGCGTGGACTCCCCGCAGGAGACGGCGCCGCCGGAATCCAATGAATGGCGGTGGGATCTGCCTACGGGGTTCAGCGAACCCGTTGTGCCTGCCGACAACCCGATGAGCGCCGCCAAGGTGCAACTGGGCCGCTCGCTTTTCCATGATGTGCGCCTGTCGGGCAATGGCACGCAGTCCTGCGCCAGCTGCCATGCGCAGGAGAGCGCATTCACCGACAACCGCGCGCTGGCGCGAGGCTCGACCGGCGAGGTGCATCCGCGCAATGCCCAACCGCTTGCCAACGTGGCCTGGAACACGACGCTGACCTGGGCGAACCCGAACGAGCGCACCCTGGAGCACCAGATGCTCACGCCGCTCTTTGGCACCAATCCCGTGGAGTTGGGCGTGAACGACGGCAACCGCGCCGAAGTGCTGGAGCGCCTGGCGTCGGATGCCAGCTATCCACGGCTTTTCAAGTCCGCCTTTCCCGCGCAGGATGATCCGGTGAACTGGGACAACATCATCAAGGCCATCGCTGCATTCGAGCGCACGCTGATCTCGGCGGACAGCCGCTATGACCGCTCGGCGGCGGGCCAGGAGAGCCTGACGGAGCAGGAAGCGCGCGGCATGCGTCTCTTTTTTGGCGACCAGGCCAAATGTTCGCAATGCCACGGCAGCCCCAACTTCAACGACCAGTTCAGCACGGCGGCCCATTTGCAGACCGCGCCTGCGTTTCACAACACGGGCCTGTTCAACATGAATGGAACGGGCGGATATCCCGAGCCGAACCGTGGCGTGTTCGAGATCACCGGGATCGCTCAGGACATGGGCGCGTTCCGCGCCGCCAGCCTGCGCAACATCGAGCTCACCGCGCCCTACATGCACGACGGCAGCATCGGCACGCTGCAGGCCGTTCTGGACTTCTATGCCGATGGCGGGCGCAATGTGGGCAATGGACTGTATGCGGGCGATGGACGGCTCAATCCCTACAAGGATCCCCGTATCTCGCAGATCAGCCTGAGCGACCAGGACAAGGCCGACCTGCTGGCCTTTCTCAAGACGTTGACGGACACCGGCTTCGTGACGAATCCGGCATTCGCGGCGCCGGATGCTGATTGAGCGCCGGCCCTTGCTTCATCCCTCAACCGCCACCGCACGATGACGATTCCCGACCCCACCGCCGCCATTTCCCTGCGTCCGATCGGCGTGGTCCGCAGCCCGTTCGTGTCCACGAGCGGCATGCCCATTCAGACCGTGGCCGCGCCCGGGGCTGAGGGCAGTATCCGCGTCTTCGCGGAATTCGCCGCGGGGCTGCGGGACATCGAAGGCTTCGAATATCTGATCGTGCTGACGCATCTGCACCAGGCGACTGAAAAGCTGGAAGTGGTGCCCTTCATGGATACGCAAAGCCATGGGGTGTTCGCGACACGCGCGCCCGCCAGGCCCAACCGGATCGGGCTGTCGATCATCCGCCTTGTCCGTGTGGAGGACTGCGTTCTGCACTTTTGCGGCAACGACATGCTCGATGGCACGCCGGTGCTCGACATCAAGCCTTATGTGCCCGCGCTGGACGTTCGCCAGACCGGGCGCGTCGGCTGGTTCCGGCAAGGCCTGCAGCGCTTGCCGTCCATGCTGTCGGATGACCGGATGAAGTGATCCGGCCGCCGGACGTGGGGGCTCAGTCGTCCACGCCGATCATCACCGAAGAAGCCTTGATCACGCCATAGGCCTTGCCGCCCTCCTTGAGCTTGAGCGCTTCGGCGGAGTTGGTCGTGATCGAGGATGTGATCTGGATGCCGGGGGCGATCTCCAGCGTGACTTCGGTGGACACGGGGCCACGGACGATGGAGACGATCTTGCCGCTGAGGACGTTGCGCGCGCTGATTTTCATGCTGGACTCCAAAATGGAAAATGATAACGGACGGCGGCCCGATGGCGCAGTATCGTCACCATGCCTGCGTGGGATTGGTTTTCCGCGCGGCGCGTGTCACAGCGCCGCGATGCGTGCCGCAATCGCCTGGCCAAGCTCCGTGGTGTTGGCCTTGCCGCCGAGATCGGGCGTCAGAGGGCCGCTCTTGATCACCTCCTCGATCGCCTGCAGGATCGCGTCGTGCGCGGCCCGGCCCGCGCCTTCGCCGTGCGTGAGGAAGTCCAGCATCAAGGCGCCGGACCAGATCATGGCGATGGGGTTGGCGATGTTCCTGCCATAAATATCGGGCGCGGAGCCGTGCACCGGCTCGAACAGCGACGGGAAGCTGCGCTCGGGATTGAGGTTGGCCGACGGGGCCAGGCCGATGGTGCCCGTGGTGGCGGGGCCGAGATCGGAGAGGATGTCGCCGAACAGGTTGGTGGCGGCGACGACGTCGAAACGGTCCGGCTGCAGCACGAAGCGCGCGGTGAGGATGTCGATGTGCTGCTTGTCCAGCGTGACGTCCGGATAGCTTTTCGAGACTTCTTCGGCGCGCTTGTCCCACCATGGCATGCTGATGGCGATGCCGTTGCTTTTGGTGGCGAGCGTGACGTGCTTCCTGCTGCGGCTGCGGGCCAGCTCGAACGCGAACTTCAGCAGGCGCTGCGCGCCCTTGCGCGAGTACACCGACTCCTGGATCACGATCTCGCGATCGGTGCCTTCATACATGATGCCGCCCAGCGAGGTGTATTCGCCCTCGGTATTCTCGCGCACCACGTAATAGTCGATGTCGCCGGGCTTGCGGTTGGCCAGCGGGCAGGGCACGCCCTCGAACAGGCGCACGGGACGCAGGTTGATGTATTGGTCGAATTCGCGGCGGAACTTCAGCAGCGAACCCCACAGCGAAATGTGGTCCGGCACGGTCGCGGGCCAGCCCACGGCGCCGAAGAAGATGGCGTCAAAGCCTTCCAGCTGCGCTTTCCAGTCGTCGGGCATCATCTGGCCGTGTCGGGCGTAGTACTCGCAGTGCGCCCAGTCGAAGTGCTCGATTTCGAGCGGCAGATTGAATTTTTGCGCCGCTGCTTCGACCACGCGCAAGCCTTCGGGCATGACTTCGCGGCCAATGCCGTCGCCGGCAATGACGGCGATGCGGGCGGGGCGAGTAGACGTGTTGAGTGTGTTCATGGTGATGAAACGCTGATGGGTTGCTCGAAAAGGCAAGGGCAGTGCAGCCTCTTGAAGGGTGTCTTGAGTGTCCAATAAAAACGGAATGAATAAAATACCAGAATTGGAGTCTTATTTTTTCCATCCTGTGAATAATCTTCCTGATCCCGACGACCTGCGTGTTTTCGTGACCGTGGTGCGCAAGGCGGGTTTTTCCGTGGCGGCGGAAGAGCTCGGTGCGTCGCCCGCCTATGTGAGCAAGCGCATCCGGCTGCTGGAGGAGTCGCTTGCGACGAAGCTGCTGCATCGCACCACGCGGCGCGTGGCGGTGACGGAAGAGGGCGAGCGCGTGTTCCATTGGGCGCAGCGCATCCTGGACGACATGGACCATCTGCTGCAGGAGGTGGCCGTCACGCGCCGCCAGCCGCGCGGTCTGTTGCGGGTGAGCTGCAGCTTCGGCTTCGGGCGCAACGTGGTCGCGCCCGCCATGTCCGAGCTGGTGGAGAAGTTCCCGGCATTGCAGGTGCGGCTGGAAGTGTTCGACCGGCTGATCGACGTGGCGGGCGAGGGCTTCGACCTCGACGTGCGGGTGGGGGACGACATCGCCCCGCATCTGATAGCGCGGCGTCTTGCCGACAACCACCGCGTGCTGTGCGCCGCGCCCGCGTATCTGGAGCGCCGTGGTGCGCCGCGGGCGGTCAGCGATCTGGCGGCGCACGACTGCCTCGTCATCAAGGAGCGCGACCATCCCTTCGGCGTATGGAAGCTGCGCTCGGGCGCCAGCGACGAGACGGTGAAGGTGACGGGACCGCTGTCCGCCAACCATGGTGAAATTGTTGTGCAATGGGCGCTGGATGGGCGCGGCATTGCGCTGCGCTCGCTCTGGGATGTGGGCGGGCATCTGCGCGCGGGGCGGCTGGTGCAGGTGTTGCCGGAGTGGCGCCAGGATGCCAACGTGTGGGCGGTGTATCCGACACGCCTGCAGCTATCGGCGAAAGTGCGCGTGTGCGTCGAATTCCTGCAGGAGTATTTCCGCAGGGAATGGGCCGGGCGGACGCCGGGCTGAGCGGCGCCGCGGCCCGCGCGGATTCAACGAGTCAGCACGCAGAAGCCGGGTTCGCGGCGGGATTGGCCGGGGCGGGCGCCTGGGGCCGGGTCGTGAGCGCGCTGCCCATCGATGCAATCATGATGATGCCGATCGCCGCCCATTGGATCGCGCTGAGGTGTTCACCGAGCAGCAGCAGGCCGGCAAGCGCCGCGACGGCGGGCTCGGTGGCGAGCATGGTGGAAAACGCGCCATGGGACAGCTGCTTGAGCGCGAACATTTCAAGCGAGTACGGGATGGCGCTCGACACCGCGGCCACGGCCAGGCCATAGAGCAGCAGCGACGGAGTGAGCAGCTTCGCCCCCGCCTCGGCCACGCCGAACGGCACCACCACCACGGAGGCGGACAGCAGCGCCAGCGACACCACCATGCCGCCATGCAGATGGCCCGTCCGCTTGCCCAGCACGATGTACCCGCCCCAGCAGACGGCGGCGGCAATGGCGTAGGCCAGCCCCACCGGGTCGAGCGCGCCGATGCTGCTGCCCAGAAGCGGCAGTATCAGCAGCAGGAAAAGTCCGGTGGCAGCGAGCGCGAGCCACACCAGATCGAGTGCGCGGCGGGACGTCCACACGGCAACCGACAGCGGGCCGATGAACTCGATGGCCACGGTGACGCCGAACGGCAGCCGCTTGATCGCCATGTAGAACAGCAGGTTCATCAGGCCCAGCACGGCGCCAAATACGGCGACCTGCATCAGGTTGGCCCTGGTGGGGCCGAACCGCCAGGGCCGCCAGATCGCCAGCAGCAGGAGCGCGGAAAAACCTACGCGCAACGCCGTCGTTCCCTGCGCTCCGACGACCGGGAACAGGTGCTTGGCAAAGCTCGTGCCGATACAAAGCGACGTGACCGAGCCGAGCACGGCCAGCGACGGCAGCAGCCGCTGTGCGAGAGAGGTGTGCATGTGGACCTGGAGGCTTGGGGCTGGGGGCGCTTCAGCCCGCGAGCGCGGCCTTCACCGCGGCCGACACCTGGCCCATGTCAGCCTTGCCCGCAAGCCGGGTCTTGGCAGCGCCCATGACCTTGCCCATGTCGCCCGGGCCGGATGCGCCCAGTTCCGCCACGATGGTCCTGACGGTGGCGGCGACTTCCTCGGCGGACATGCGTTCGGGCAGATAGACCTGCAGCACGGCCATCTCGGCCTTTTCGATGTCGGCCAGATCCTGGCGGCCGCCCGCTTCGTACTGGGTGATGCTGTCCTTGCGCTGCTTGATGAGCTTGTCGATGATGGCGACGATGGCCGTGTCGTCGAGTTCGACGCGCTCATCCACTTCCTTTTGCTTCATTGCGGCCAACAGCAGCCGGATGGTGTCCAGCCGCTGCTTTTCCTTGGCGCGCATGGCCGACTTCATGTCTTCGGTGATTTTTTCCTTGAGGCTCATGGTGTCAACTCCAGTGAGAGGTGAAGAAATGCAGAAATGAAAAAGCCGCGCTTGGCGTCCCTAGCGCGGCTTTTGGCGTGTTGATGAACCCGCCTGAATGACTGGCCGATGCAGGCCGGATCAGTACAGCTTCTTGGGCAGTTGCATGCTGCGAACGCGCTTGTAGTGGCGCTTGACGGCGGCAGCCTTCTTGCGCTTGCGCTCGGCGGTGGGCTTTTCGTAGAACTCGCGTGCGCGCAGGTCCGTCAGCAGGCCCAGCTTTTCGATGGTGCGCTTGAAGCGGCGCAGGGCAACGTCGAAGGGTTCGTTTTCTTTTACGCGGATGGTGGTCATTAGCTAATGTTTTCCAATTTTTGCCGCGAGAGGGTTTTCGGGAAGATCGGGCCCAAAAGCCATGCAACGGCGGTGTTGCTTCGCCTAGTAAAACTAGTATTGGCCGGCGAAGCTATTGCCAGCAAAGCCCGATATTATAGCGGCTGAAAGCAGCTTGGCAAGAGGGGCGGCCGGCTGGCGCGTGCGGCACGGTCCGCAATCCCGCCCGCGCTGGCGGCTGTCGGGCAAACCACCCATGAAGAAGCGCGGATTTTTCTTTATTCTTGGCTCCGAAGGCTGACGGAAAGCGTATCCAGTCACTACACAACCTATAGCGGATCTTTCGCCATGACCCTGCCCGAACAATGGATTGTGCCTGCCTTGCAGAGCTTCACCCTGGCCATCGTGCTGTTCTTCGTGGGGCGATGGCTCGGCTCGCATTTCCCGATCCTGCGGCGCTACAGCATTCCGGAGCCGGTGGTGGGCGGCTTTCTGTGCGCCCTGGCGGTCGGGGTGGCCTATTTCGCGCTGGGAATCCGTATCGAGTTCAGGCTGCCGTTCCGCGACGTTCTGCTGCTCTACTTTTTTGCAGGCATCGGGCTGAATGCGGATATCCAGACGCTCATCAAGGGCGGCAGGCCTCTGGTCATCCTGCTGGCTCTCTCCGCCGTCTACATCGTGCTGCAGAACGTGTTGGGCATGAGCGTTGCAGGGCTGTTCGGCATGGATCCGCGCGCGGGGCTGATGACCGGCTCCGTCTCTCTGACCGGCGGCGTCGGCACCACGCTGGCCTGGGCGCCGACGTTCGTGGACCGGCTGGGCATCGACAGCGCCATGGAACTGGGAATGGCCAGCAACATGGTGGGACTGATCTCCGCCTGCGTGGTGGGCGGCCCGATCGCCAGCTTCCTCATGAAGCGCCACGGCGTGCGCGGAGACCAGGCCACGCCGCTGGATGTGGGAATGGCCAAGGAGGCGGAGCATGCGCGGCTGGATTATTTTGGCGTGCTTACCGCCTGGATGTGGCTCAACGTGGCGTTGATCCTGGGCGAGGTGTTCACGCCGCTGTTCCACCGGGCGGGCCTGCATCTGCCCGATTTCGTGGGCTGCCTGGTCGCCGGGATCTTCCTGCGCAACACGGTGGGACTGTGGCTGCTCACGCGCGGCGGCGACGGCGCGGCGGCGCGCCACTGGCGCGACATGGCTCCGGGGCTGGCGCTCATATCGGACCTGTGCCTGAGCATGTTCCTGACCATGGCGCTGATGGGGCTGCAGCTGTGGGTGCTTCATGGCGCGCTGGCGTTCATCTTCACCGTGCTGTCGCTGCAGATCCTGATGGCGGTGGCCTACAGCATCTGGGTGGTGTTCCGCTTCTCGGGCCGGGACTACGAGGCGGCGGTGATCTCGGCAGGCTTCGGCGGGATTGCGCTGGGATCCACGGCGACCGCCATCGCCAACATGACGGCGGTGACGCAGCAGCACGGCGCGGCGCATCGCGCGTTCATCATCGTGCCGCTGGTGTGCGGCTTCTTCATCGATGTCGTGAACGCGCTCGTGATCCAGACGATGCTGCGCTGATCATCCGTCCCGCCGCTTTGCGCGGCCGGCCCAGAGGACCAGCACGGCCAGCGCCTGCAGGATCGCCGCCGCAGCAAACAGCCAGGCGCTGCCGGGCGGAATCTTCAGGAGCAGGGAAAAGGACAGCGGAGCAAAGGAATACAGCGCCTGCGAGATGGCGATGATGAGCGCCGTCACGCGCGCCACGTCGGCGGGGGCGAAGTCGGATTGCGCAATCAGCGGCGGCAGCGAAATGGTGTTGCCGATCCCCGCTCCGAACAGGATCAGGCCGCACCACAACTGAACGCCCGGCCCGTTGCCCGCCAGCATCAGCAGGGACCCGCAGATCTGCATGGCGTAGCTGGCGCAGTTCAGCAGGCGCCGGTCGCTGGTCGCCGCGAGCGCCCAGGCGAAGAGCGTGCGGCCCAGCATCGCGCAGGTGGTCAGCAGCGTCATGCTCCAGCCGGCGCCCTGCGTGCCGATCTGCGGGGCGAGAACGGAATACAGGTGCGATATCACCCCGCTTTGAGCAAACAAGGAAAGCGACATGGCGGCGGCCAGTGTCTGAAAGCGGCGGTTGCGCCACAGCTTGCGTCCGGCAAGCGCGGGCCAACCCGCCGCGGCGCCGCTGGCCGGCAATGCTGTGGCCTTGTCCGGCGGCGGCGGGGGTGCGTCGCCGTCCGGCATCTGTCCCAGCCCGGCGGGTGTCTGGCGGAACACGCGCCGCGTCAGCCAGGCCATCGTGGCGAGCATGCAGAGGCAGACGATCCAGGCCGCCGCCTGAAAGCCGAACCGCGCGATCAACAGGCTCCACAATGGCGCGAACACCATGCCGCCCACGCTTGCGCCGTTGTAGGCCTTGGACAGCGCGGCAGGACGGTTGCGGATGAACCAGGGCGTGATGATGGCGTTGATGCCGGCTGCGCCCATCGCCACCCAGCCGGCGCCGCTGAGCAGCGCCGCCAGAAACAGTTGCCAGTGCTGGCGCGCCGTTGCCCAGCCGAGCACTCCGGCCGCCAGCGTGAACGCTCCCGCCAGCGTGATGCGCGGCACGCCATGGCGCGCATGCAGGCGTGGCAGGAAGGTGACCACGATGGCGCCGAAAAGAAAGTGCGTCGTCACCGCCGCTGAAACCAGCGGAACCGGCCATTGCGTGGTGGACGCCACAGCGAAGAGAAAGATCGGGGGCCCGTAAAAGCCCATGCCCCAGCCCAGCACGGCGCAGATGAATGCGGCGCGCACCACGGCATGGCCATGGAATGGGGGCGCGGCTGCGGAGTGCTTGTCTTGCATGGATGCGCTATCTTGCCAGCTTCATGGGGCCCGGTTTTCCGCCTGGCGATATGCGCCCAGGCTGCCTGGAGCGCGGATCGGCTATTGCGGTGGCAAAGCCTGCGCGCAGGCGTTTGCGCTCGCCCAGGCCCACTGGAAGTTGTAGCCGCCCAGCCAGCCGGTGATGTCGACGACCTCGCCGATGAAATAGAGGCCGGGCTGCGATCGGGCCTCCATGGTCTGCTGCGACAGCGCCTTGGTGTCCACGCCGCCGAGCGTCACCTCGGCTTTCCTGTAGCCTTCGGTTCCCGTGGGAGTCAGCTCCCAGCGCGAGAGCCTTTGGGCCAGTCTGAGCAGCGCCTTGTCGGCTGCTTCGTTGATGGGGCGTTGCCAATCACCGTCCTGCTGCACCCATGCATCGGCGAGCCGCGCCGGGACCTTGCCTGCAAGCTCGTTGGCGATCAGCTTCCTGGAGCGCGCTTTGGCGTCCAGCAACTGCGCCGCCAGATCCTCGGCCGGAGCCAGGTCGATGGCGATCGGCGTGCCGGGCTGCCAGTAGCTGGAGATCTGCAGCACCGCCGGGCCGGAGAGGCCGCGGTGGGTGAACAGCAGATCCTCCATGAACGCCATGCGCTCCTTTTTGCCGCCCGTGCTGATCTCCACCGCAAGGGCAAGGCCGGCAAGCTGCGCATAAGGCTCCCATGCCGCGCCGTCGAAGGTCAGCGGCACCAGGCCGGGCCTGCGATCGATCAGCGGTACGCCGAACTGCGAGGCGATGCGGTAGCCGAAATCCGTGGCTCCGATCTTGGGGATGGACAGGCCGCCGGTTGCGATCACCAGGCTGCGCGCGGCCACCGTGCCCTTGCCGGTTTCGACCTCGAAGCGGGCCACAGCGTCATCGACTGCCGCGATGCGCGTGACCGGGCACGGCTGCCAGTGGTCCACCTGGCCATCGGCGCACTCGCTGCGCAGCATGCCGATGATGTCTTCAGCGGAGTGGTCGGCGAACAACTGGCCCTTGTGTTTCTCGTGATAGGCGATGCCATGCCTTTCGACGAGCGCGATGAAATCGCCGGGCGTGAACCTGGACAGGGCGGAGCGGCAGAACTGCGGGTTCTGTCCGACGAAATGCCTGTGCGGCGCGCGCACGTCCAGATCGCGGTTGGTGAAGTTGCAGCGGCCACCGCCCGAGATGCGGATTTTCTCGGCCACCTTGTCGGAATGATCGACGAGCAGGACTTTCAGGCCGCGCTGGCCGGCCCGCGCTGCGCAGAACAGGCCGGCGGCGCCGGCTCCGATGATGATGGCGTCGTAGAAGGAATGGGTCACGGCGGATAGGGGACGACCATTGCGGGTCGCCGATAGCGAAAGCGGCAAACCCGCGATTGTCTCAGCTTGGCGGGCAGGCGGCAGCCGTGCGGTGTTTCCCGGCGGGCGGGGCGCGCGCATGCGGCCCATGGCGTTGTATGCTTGACGCAGATTAATAAACCATCGACCCACATCCCATGGACCTTCCCGCCCACCAGCTCAGCATGACGGTGCTGATGTCGCCCGACATGGCCAATTTCTCCGGCAACGTGCATGGCGGCGCCGTGCTCAAGCTGCTCGATCAGGTGGCCTATGCCTGCGCGGCGCGCTTTTCCTCGTCCTACGTGGTGACGCTGAGCGTCGATCAGGTGATGTTCCTGCAGCCCATCCATGTCGGTGAGCTGGTCACCTTTCTCGCCAGCGTGAACTACACCGGCAACTCCTCGATGGAGATCGGCGTGAAGGTGGTGGCGGAAGACATCCGCTCGCAGGTCGTGCGGCATGTGAACAGTTGCTTTTTCACCATGGTTGCGGTGGACGAGGACCGCAAGCCCACCAGGGTGCCGCAGCTCTCGCCCAGCACGCCCGACGAAAAGCGCCGCTGGTCCGCAGCGCAGATCCGCAAGCAACTGCGCAGTGAATTCGCAGCCCGCTTCGAGCAGGCAAGCAAAGGCTGAGCGGGCCCGGATGATTGCGGAATCCGGCGCAATTGAATAAATTCGCCAGGACTGGATCGTGAATGCGGGCTGGTGCGTGCGAGCATGGGGCAGCGGCTGACATCGAAATCTCCACGGGAGCGCTTAGCATTTTGCAAATGTCTGATCCCAAGCCATCGAAACGCGACGCATTGCTTGCCGTCTTCTACGATTCGCTGTGCGGCACCGGATTGTTTCTAGGCACCTTGTGCGTGGCCGCATCGCTCACGCCCACGCTGGTGCCGCGTTCTCCCATGATGCAAGGGGCGCTCAGCGGCCTGTGTTTTGCGGCGGGATATGCGCTTGGCGTGCTGCTGCGCTGGATCTGGCGCACGCTGGGATGGCCGCAGATCCAGGGCCGCTCGCTGAGGCTGGCGCTTACCGCGATGCTGCCTTGCTGCGCGGTTGCCATCGCGGGTGCGTTGTGGTGGGCGGGAACGTGGCAGAACCGGCTGCGCGCGCTGATGCACATGCCGCCCATCGACAGCGCGGGGCTGCTGACGATTTTCGTCGTGGCGCTTGTGGTCTTTGGCCTGCTGCTGATGCTGGCGCGGCTGTTCCAGCGTTTGAGGCATGCGTTGTCGCACCGGCTCAAGCGCCGCATCCCGGCGCCCACGGCGGCTGTGCTGGCTTCCCTGATCGCGGTGCTGGTTTTCTGGATGCTCGGGAACGGCGTGCTGGTGAGGGCCGGGCTGCGCATGTTCGACAGCATGTACAGCGAGCTCGACGCCCGTATGGAAGAGGATCTGCCGCCTCCACGGAACACGCTCCAGACAGGCGGCCCCGGTTCGCTGCTGCGCTGGCAGACGCTGGGCCGGCAGGGCCGGCGGATGATCGCCGACGGTCCGGATCGCGCGCAGATCGAATCGGTCACCGGCCATGAGGCCCGCGAGCCGCTGCGCGTCTATGTGGGCCTGGGCAGCGCGGACACGCCGCAGGCGCGCGCGCAATTGGCGCTCGCCGAGCTCAAGCGCATCGGCGCGTTCGAGCGTGCCAACCTGGTCATCGCCACGCCTACCGGTACGGGCTGGGTGGACGAGGAGAGCCAGCATGCGCTCGAATACCTGCTGCTGGGCGATGTGGCCACCGTATCGGTGCAGTACTCGTACTTTGCCAGCTGGCTTGCGCTGTTGACGCAGCCCGACTATGGCGTGGAAACTGCGCGCGCGGTTTTCGCGGCGGTCTATGGCCACTGGCGCAGCCTGCCGCGCGACGCCAGGCCGCGCCTTTATCTGCACGGACTGAGCCTGGGCGCGCTCAACTCCGACCTGAGCCACGACCTCGCGCAGGTGATCAGCGATCCCTACCAGGGCGCCCTCTGGTCCGGCCCGCCTTTCAACACGCCCACCTGGCGCAAGGCGACGAAGGCGCGCGACGCGGGCACGCCCGCATGGCTGCCGCGCGTGGACGATGGCGCGGTGATGCGTTTTACCTCGCAGCAGAATCATCTGCATGATGTGAATACGCCATGGGGCGGCTATCGCATCGTGTTCCTGCAGTATGCGAGCGACGCGGTGACGTTCTTCGATCCCGGATCGCTCTGGCACAGGCCGGAGTGGATGCAGGCGCCGCTCGGCCCGGATGTCTCACCCGACATGGTGTGGATTCCGGTGGTGAGCTTTCTGCAACTGAGCTTCGATCTGATGGTGGCGGTGTCTCCGCCCAAGGGCTTCGGGCACGTCTATGCGTTCGAGCACTATGTGGACGCCTGGGCCGCGCTCACCGGGCCGTCGCCGTGGTGGAACGGGCAGCGGATCGAGGCGCTCAAGGAGCGTGTCGCGCGCAAGCGGGCTCCCTGAACGTTTCCTGCGATTGCAACGCCGAGATGCCGCGCACCACGTCGCCGATCACGATGACGGACGGGCTCGCCAACCGATGCTCGTCGATCGCCTCGCGCAGTCCGCCAAGCGTCGTGGCCGCATGGCGCTGCTGCGGCAGGCTTGCGTTCTGGATCACCACGGCGGGCGTGTGCGCGGGCAGTCCATGCAGCAGTTCCTGCTGGATGTGCGCGCAGCCGCTGATGCCCATGTAGATCACCAGCGTGAGACGCGCGTCGCGGGCGGTGCGTGCGAGCTGGCGCCAGTCGACGCCCGCATCGCCGGGCTTGGCGTGGCCGGTGATGAAGACCACGCCGTGCGCGTGATCGCGGTGCGTGAGGGGCGCGTTCAGCGCCGTCAGTCCGGCAAGGCCCGAGGTGATCCCGTTGATCACCGTGGCCTGGATGCCCGACTTGCGCAGCGCCTGCACTTCCTCGCCGCCGCGGCCGAAGATGAACGGGTCGCCGCCTTTGAGACGCACCACGTTCTCGCCCGCGAGTGTTTCGGACACCATGAGCTTTTCGATGAAGGCCTGCGGCGTGCTCTTGCATCCGCCGCGCTTGCCCACATGCACGATGCGCGCCTGGGGCGAGGCGTGTTCCAGGATGGCGGGGTTCACCAGATCGTCCACGAGCAGCACCGTGGCCCGGGCGATGGCCTTGGCTGCTTTCAGCGTGAGCAGTTCCGGATCGCCGGGACCGGCTCCGACCAGGGTGCAGCTGCCGGTGGCTGGATGTGGGTTCTGGGTATTCGATTTCATGGTGTCGCTGGCTCCGGGGTGACCTGCCGGGCGATCCGCAGGATGAAGCGGGCCTGGGCCGCGAGCGCCTCGGGCACGGGCAAACGTCCGTCCAGCACCTGTTGCGTGTAGCGCGCGGTGGTGGTGATGTCGATTTCCGTGGGCAGGCCCGGCACTTCGGGGACCGTGCCGGCGCCTTGCTCCTGCAGCAGTTGATGCGAGCCGCGCACGAAGCCGTCATAGCGCGGCCAGCGGCGGGGATCGCATGCGACCTCGCCTTCGAGGCCGCGCGAGAGAAGACCGCTCATGCCGAGGGCGGCATAGGTGGCGGCGAGCGTCTCGAAGTATTCGGGATGCGTGTAGCTGCTGATGACCAGCGCGTCCGGACCGGCGGGATTGATGAGCTTGACCACGCTGTGCGCGGGATTGCGCAGGCCGATCACTTCGCGCACGGCCAGCAGCCTGGCCAGTCCGGGATGAAGGTGCCGGGTTTCGATGTGTGCCACTTCGCCGGCGGCCAGGGTGCGCGGCGCGGATGCGGGCGCAATGCCGAGCGCCGCCAGCACGTCGCTGGCCAGCACCCGCCGCGCCTCGGTGCGCATGCCATGCAACAGGACGGGAAGCCCTTCGCGCGCCAGCAGCAGTGCCAGCAGCGGAGTCAGAACGGGCAGCTTGCGTGCGCCGTTGTAGCTGGGCAGCACGACGACGGGCGGGCCGTCCGACTGGAATCTGGCGATGCGTGCGTGCGTGGCGTCGAGAAAACCGCTCATCTCCTCCAGCGTCTCGCCCTTGATGCGCATGGCGATGCAGAACGCGCCCGTCTCCAGATCGCTGACGCCGCAGTCCAGAATCTGTCCGAACAGATCGGCTGCCTGCGCGCGCTCCAATGCCTTGGCGCCGCGCGCGCCGCGGCCGATTTCCTTGATGTAGTGGCTGATGCCCATGGGGATTGGCTGGTTGATATTCAGTTAATTGGTCATATTGTTGCTTATATTTGATAACTTTGAGTTATATATATCTGTTGTGAGGCTTTTGCACCATATTGCTTGATGAAGATCGATCATCCGGGCCATTAGGATGAGGGTGGCTTGTCTGGGGCGAGCAATCCATAACGTATGTCAAGGAGAAACACAGATGATGAACGAGCGCGTTGCGGTGGTGATCGCGGGCGGCAGCGGAATGGGGGCCGCGGCGGCCCGCCGCTTGAGCGCGGACGGTTACGGGATCGGCATTCTGTCGTCGTCGGGCAAGGGCGAGGCGCTGGCGGCGGAACTGGGCGGCGTGGGGATGACCGGCTCCAATCAGGAGGCGGGCGACATCCAGGAACTGGTCGACCGGGTGATGCGGCGCTGGGGGCGGATCGACGTGCTGGTCAACGGCGCGGGCCACGGCCCCAAGGGGCCGCTGCTCGACCTTACCGATGAGGATTGGGTGAAAGGATTCAACGTCTATTTCCTGAACGTGGTGCGCGCCACCCGGATCGTCGCTCCGATCATGCGCGCGCAGGGGCGCGGCTCGATCGTCAATATTTCGACCGCCTGGGTGGCGGAGCCTTCGGATCTGTTCCCGACCTCGGCGGTCGCGCGCTCGGGCCTGGCCGCGTTCACCAAGCTGTTCTGCGACGCCCATGCCCAGGACAACGTGCGCATGAACAATGTGCTGCCCGGCTGGATCGACAGCCTGCCGCAAAAGGACGAACGCCGCGCCGCCGTGCCGATGCGGCGCTACGGCACGGCCGACGAGGTGGCGGGGGCGATTGCGTTCCTTGCGTCCGATGACGCGGCATACATCACCGGCCAGAGCCTGCGCGTGGATGGCGGGCTGATGCGCAGCGTCTGAACTCGGTCAGTTCCCCGGGCCTGCCGCCGCCACATCCTCGCGCTCCAGCCGGCCGTCGGTCCATTGGCCGCCCAGCACCTTGTAGAGCGTGATGCGGTTGGCCTGCTCGGCCAGTTGCAGCGTGATCTGCGTCTGCTGCGCCGCATAGAGCGAGCGCTGCGCGTCCAGCACGCTCAGGTAGTCGTCCGCGCCCAGGCGGTAGCGCGCGTCCGACAGGTCCAGCGCCTGGCGCGTGGATTCCACCAGCGAGCGCTGTGCATCGATGCGCTCGCCGAGGGTGGCGCGGTCGGCCAGCGCGTCCGAGACTTCGCGGAACGCGGTCTGCACGGCTTTCTCGTATTGCGCGACGGCGGTGTCGCGGGCGACTTCGGAGACGCGCAGGTTGGCGCGGTTGAGTCCGGCATCGAAGATGGGCAGGCGTATCTGCGGGACGAACGACCAGGTGCCGTTGCCCGAGTCGAACAGGCCGGATAGCGAGGTGCTGCCCGTACCGACGGAGGACGTCAGCGTGATGGACGGGAAAAACGCGGCGCGCGCGGCTCCGATGCTGGCGTAGGCGCCGCGCAGCGTGTATTCCGCGGCCTGTACGTCGGGGCGGTGCAGCAGCACGGAGGAGGGCAGGTCCTGCGGCACCGACAGTAGCGACGTGGCGGGCTCGGGCAGCGCGGCCTGCACGGAGGCCAGGCGCTCCGAGCGGCGCGGCCCGGCGGTGAGCGGCGGCGGCTCGGCGGGTACTGCCGCTGCCACGCTGGCCGGCAGCAGCGATTCGTGCACCGCATCGCCCACCAGCAGCGCGAGCGCATTGCGGTCGCGTGCGAGCTGGGACGTGTAGGTGCCGACATCCACGCGCGCGGAGTCCACGGTGGTGCGCGTCTGCGCCAGCGTCAGTCCGTTGGCTGCTCCGAGTTCATGGCTGCGCTCGGTCAGTATGAGCGCTTCCTTGCGCGTTCGCAGCGTCTCGCGCGCCAGCATCAGGCGGCGCGCATCGGCATCCAGGGTGAGCCAGGCGCTGGCGGTTTCGGCGATCAGGCTGAGCTGCACGCTGCGGCGGCTCTCGCCGGTGCGAAGGAATTCCTGCAGCGCCGCTTCGTTCAGGTTGCGCACGCGGCCGAAGAAGTCGATCTCGTAGCTGCTGAAGCCAAGCTGCGCGGTGTACTGGCTGCCGATGTTGCCGCGGCCCGCCGTGGTCAGGTCGTCCGCGGTGCGCGAGCGGCTGGCGGCGCCTGTCGCGGCCACGGAGGGAAACAGCGCCGCGCGCTCGATGCCGTATTGCGCACGCGCCTTCTCTATGGCGAGCGTGGCGACGCGCAGGTCGCGGTTGTTGTCGAGCGCCTGATGGATCAGCTCGCGCAGACGCGGCTCGGCGATGAATTCCTGCCAGTGCATCGGGCCGTTGCGCTCGTCGATGCGCACGGCGGCTTCCTGGTCGGGCGAGAGCGCGGCGCTGGACTTGGCATGCTCCATCGTGTCCTGGACGGGCAGGGGCGGCTGCTGGTAATCGGGAGCCAGAGACATGCAGGCGCAGAGCATTGCAGCGGGCGCGCCCAGTGCGGCCACGAGCCGGCAGCTGCGCAGCGCACGCGCGAGCGCGGTGGGGGGGAGATTCGATTCCATCATGATGCGGTATGCGGCGTATCGCCGGGGGCCGCGGCGTCGGATGGGGACGCCGCGGTTTTCCCGCGCGTGAAGAGCTTGCGGATGACCAGGAAGAACACCGGCACGAAGAAGATGCCCAGCAAGGTGGAGAACACCATGCCGCCGAGCACCGCGGTGCCGATGGCGCGGCGTCCGCCGGCGCCCGCGCCCGTGCCGAGCGCCAGCGGCAGCACGCCGAAGCCGAAGGCCAGCGAGGTCATCAGGATGGGGCGCAGCCGCATGCGCACGGCTTGCAGCGTCGCGTCGATCAGCTTCATGCCGCGCTCCTGCAACTGCACGGCGAACTCCACGATCAGGATGGCGTTTTTCGAGGCCAGCCCCACCGTGGTGAGCAGGCCCACCTGGAAGTACACGTCGTTGGACATGCCGCGGCCATAGGTTGCGATCAGCGCGCCGATCACGCCCAGCGGCACGGCCAGCATCACCGAGAACGGCACGCTCCAGCTTTCATACAGGGCGGCAAGGCACAGGAACACGAACAGGATGGAGATCGCGTACAGCAAAGGCGCCTGCGAGCCCGACTGGCGTTCCTGCAGCGAGGCGCCGGTCCATTCGATCCCGATGCCCGGGGGCATCTTCTTCATGATGGTCTCGACCTCGGCCATGGCATCGCCCGAGCTTGCGCCGGGCGCGGTGTTGGCCAGCATTTCCAGCGCGGGGCTGCCGTTGTAGCGCATGAGCTGCGGCGAACCGCTGCTCCACGACGTGGTCGAGAACGAGGAGAAGCGGACCATCTCGCCATTCTTGTTGCGCACCGACCATTGGCTGACGTCCTGCGGCAGCATCCGGTAGGGGGCGTCGCCCTGGATGTACACGCGCTTGACCCGCCCGAAGTGGATGAAGTCGTTCACGTAGGAGCCGCCCAGGGCGCTGGAGAGCACGTTGTTGATGTCGCTGAGCGAAACGCCCAGGGCAGCCGCCTTGCGGTCGTCGATGTCCACCTTCAGCTCGGAGGTGTCGTCGAAGTTCAGCGTCCGCATGTTGGCCAGCGACGGCATGTCGTGGGACGCGGCGATGATGTCGTCCTTGGCCTTCATGAGCGCGTCATGGCCCAGGCCGTTCAGGTCCTTGAGCATGAAATTGATGCCCGCGCTCGAGCCCAGGCCGCGCACCGCGGGCGGCAGCATCACGTAGATGCGCGCGTCGCGGATCCTGCGCAGATCGTTCGTTGCCTTGGTGGCGATGGCGGCGGCGGACTGGCTTGCCAGCGGGCGCTGGTCCCACGGCTTCAGGCGGATGAACATGTTGCCCGAATTCTGGTTGCCGTTCAGGCCGGACACTGCGTTGATGCGGTACACCTCTGGCAGTGTCTGGAAGTACTGGCGCATCTCATCGACCACATCCTGGAGGCGGGCGTCGGTCGCGCCGGACGGCAGCGTGATGCTGGCCGTCACGAAGCCCTGGTCTTCATCCGGCAGGAATGAGGTGGGCAGGCGATGGAATAGATAGCCCGTGCCGACCAGCAGCGCCAGGAAGATCAGCATGATGCGCGCGGGGCTGCGCAGCAGCTTGCCCACGCCCGCCTGGTAGCCGTTGGCCTTGCGGTCGAACTGGTGGTTGAAGCCGCGAAAGAACTTGTCGACCCAGCCCAGCATGCCCGCGCGGATGGGGCGTTCGTGATGGCCATGCGGCATCGGCTTGAGAATGGTCGCGCACAGCGCCGGGGTGAGCGTGAGCGCCACCAGGACCGACAGCGCCATGGCCGCCACGATGGTGATGGAGAACTGGCGGTAGATCACGCCAACCGACCCCGCGAAGAAGGCCATGGGCACGAACACCGCCGACAGCGTCAGGCCGATGCCCACGAGCGCGGGCGTGATTTCCTTCATCGACTTGCGCGTGGCTTCCTTGGGCGAGAGGCCTTCCTCGCTCATCACGCGCTCGACGTTCTCCACCACCACGATCGCATCGTCCACCAGCAGGCCGATGGCCAGCACCATGGCGAACATGGTCAGCATGTTGATCGAATAGCCCATGGCCGAGAGCACGCCCAGCGTGCCCAGAAGCACCACCGGAACAGCGATGGCGGGGATCAGCGTGGCGCGCAGGTTCTGAAGGAACAGGAACATCACCAGCGTCACCAGCACCATCGCCTCGGCCAGCGTCTTCACGACCTCCTCGATGGAGGCGCGCACGAACGGCGTGCTGTCCGAGCTGATGACGCCGTTGATCCCGTCGGGAAAGTAGGGCGCCAGTTCCTCGAGCTTTCTGGCGATGTCCTCGGCCACCTTCATGGCGTTGGCGCCGTCGGCCAGCACGATGCCCATGCCAGCGCCCGGCTGGCCGTTGAGGCTGGACTTGATGGTGAGGTTGTCCCCTTCGAGCGCAACGCGGGCCACGTCGGCGATGGTCACCACGGAGCCGTCCTCGGCGGACTTGAGCACGATGTTCTTGAACTCTTCGACGGTCTGCAGCTTGGAGCGCGCCGTGATGGTGGCGTTCAGCATCTGCCCTTTCACCGCGGGCAACTGGCCGAGCTGGCCCGCCGACACCTGTACGTTCTGGTTGTTCAGCGCGGCCTCCAGGTCGGAGGGCATGAGCGCATACTTTTCCATCAGCGTGGGATCCATCCAGATACGCATGGCGTAGTTGGTGCCGAACACGGTGACATCGCCCACGCCATCGACGCGGGCAATCACGTCCACCACGTTGCTGGTGAGGTAGTCGCCGATCCGGACCTGCGACACGCTCGGGTCGGGTGAGGTGAAGACGTAGGTGACCAGATAGTCCTGGCCGCCCTTGTTGACGAACACGCCGCGGCTCTTGACCGCGTCGGGCAGCCGGTTCATGGCCCCTTGCAGCTTGTTTTGCACCTGCACCTGCGCCACGTCGATGTTGGAGCCCGGAGCGAAGGTCAGCGTGGAGCGCGAGCGGCCGGCGGAGTCGCTGGTGGAGCTCATGTAGAGCAGGTTGTCGATGCCTTTGAGCTGCTGCTCGATCACCTGCGTGACCGAGTTCTCGACGGTTTCGGCGCTGGCGCCGGTGTAGGTCGTGTTGATGGTCACGCGCGGCGGCGCGATGTCGGGATACTGCTCGAGCGGCAAGGTCCAGATGGACATGGCGCCCGCCAGCATGATGACGATGGAGAGCACCCACGCGAAAACGGGACGGTCGATGAAGAATTGAGCCATGGTGCGTCAGCCCCTCAGCGCGATGCGGGGGCGCTTGCGGCCTGCGCGGGGGCCGGCGCCGCCGTGCTCGCATCGTCTCCGGGGACGGCCTTGTTCTCGTCGCGCGGCGTCCAGGGCACGGGCGTGATCCTGTCGCCGTCCTTCGCATGCAGCGAACCATCGACCAGGATCGTGTCACCCGCGGCAAGGCCGGAGACGACTTCCCAGCGGTTGCCGACGGCCGCGCCCGTCACGATGCGGCGGCGCTCCAGCTTGTTTTGCGCGCCCACCAGCATCACGCTGGCATTGCCCGCGGGGTCGCGCGAGACGGCCTGTTGCGGGGCGAGCAAGGCCTTCTCCTGCACGCCGCTCTCCAGCGTCGCGCGCACATACATGCCGGGCATCAGCAGTCCGTCGGGATTGGGCACCACCGCGCGCAGCGTGATCGAGCCGGTGTTCGGGTTGACGTTCACGCCGCTGAATTGCAGGCGGCCCTCGTGGGCGTAGTCGCTGCCGTCGTCGAGCTTGATGGTGATGCGGGCCTCTCCCTTGCCGGTGCTCTGGATGCGGCCTGCGGCCATGGCGTTCTTGAGTTGCAGCACGTCGGCGCTGGATTGCGTGAAATCCACATACAGCGGATCGATCTGCGAAACCGTCGTGAGCGCGGCGGTCTGGTTGGCGGTGACCAGCGCGCCGGGCGTGACCGAGGAGGTGGTGGTGCGGCCGGAAATGGGCGACTTGATCTGGGTGTAGCCCAGGTTGATGCGCGCGGCGTCCACGGCGGCGGCGGCCACCGCCACGTCCGATTGCGCCTGCAGCACGGCGGCTTGGCTGTCGTCATAAACCTGGCGGCTGACCGCGTCGATCTTCACCAGCTCGGCATTGCGCCTGGCGTTGGTCTGGGCGCTCGCGAGCGTGGCGCGGGCCTTGGCCTGTGCGGCCTCGGCGCTTTTGAGGGCGACGGAATAGGTGGATGGATCGAGCTGGTACAGCACTTGTCCCGATTTGACCGTTGCGCCCTCGGTGAACAGGCGCTTTTGCAGGATGCCGCCCACCTGCGGCCGGATTTCCGCCGTGAGGAATGCGCTGGTGCGGCCGGGCAGTTCGTTGGTGACCAGCTGCCGCTCCGGCTGGAGGGTGAGGACACCCACTTCCGGCGGGGCCGATGAGGCGGACTGAGGCTTTTTGTCAGAGCATGCGGCCAGAGCCAGTACGCAGCCGGCAACCACCAGGAGACGCGAGAGGCGGGGCGCCTGTTGTCCAACCCACGGAGAAGAAGATGGGGCCGGGGCGGCTTGCGGACGGGGCTGCGAAATGAAATGGGCTGGAACGACTGAATTCATGGAAAAGCGCAAATCACGGGTGAGACGGCCATTGTGAATGGCAATTTAGGAGAAACCTGGGAGCCAATCCGGCATTCTGCATTCTGATATCACGAATGGCGGGTTTGCCATTGCAGGCCCTCCTTCACAAGATGCAAAACATACTTATTGATGTTTGGTCTATTGAGGTCTAATGATTCGTTTGCCATGTGGCGCATCTTGGTTTTCTTCGTCAAACAGGATTGATTCGTAGAGTGTCGGAGCCGAAATCGCTCCGGAGCCGTCTGGTTCCGGGCATCACCGTCAAGCTGTTTCTGGCCGTGCTTTTCACTGCCGCCAGCGTTGTCATCGCGATGGCGCTGGCCGCGCAGTGGAGCTTCAACCGCGGCTTTCTGGGCTACCTGAACGAGCAGGAGGCGCAGCGCCTCGAACTGGCGAGGCCCCGCATCATCGAAGCCTATGTGGATAACGGCAGGAGCTGGGAGTTCCTGCGCGGGGATCGTCGGCGCTGGTTCCATCTGCTGCGGCCGCTGCCGGAAACGGATCCGGACACCGATGTCTATGACGGCAAGGAGATCCCGCCGTCGCCGCCGCTGTCGGAGCTGACCGGCGCGCTGCTGCGCACCACGCTGCTGGATGCGGGCGGCAATTTCGTCGTGGGGTTCACCGATACGCGCGTCAAGGGCGTGCGCCAGCCGCTGATCGTCGATGACCAGGTTGTCGGCTATGTGGTGACGGCGCGTTTTCAGAGCGTGACGGCGGCAGGCGACGTGCGCTTCGAGCGCAGCCAGTTCCGCGCAAGCTGGACGATGGGCGCCGTCTCGGTGCTGCTGGCCGCGCTCGTTGCGCTGTGGGCGGCGCGGGTGCTGCTCAAGCCGCTGCGCGAAATGGCCAAGGCCACCCGCAGGCTGGCGGCGGGCGACTATTCCATCCGCGTCGATGCGCAGGGCGCGGGCGACGAAGTGGGACAGTTGGCCGCCGACTTCAATCACATGGCGCAGGTGATGGAACGCAACGAAGGAATGCGGCGCGACTTCATGGCCGATCTTTCGCATGAGCTGCGCACGCCGCTGGGCGTGCTCAACGGCGAGCTCGAAGCCATGGAGGACGGTGTGCGCCCACTCACGCGCGAATCGGTGAAATCGTTGCAGGCCGAGGTGGCGACGCTCAACAAGCTGGTGAGCGATCTCTACGACCTGTCGCTCGCGGAGGCTGGCGCCATGACGTTCCAGCATACCCCGCTCGATCTGGTGGAGCTGCTGCGCGTGGCGGTCTCGGCGTATGCGCAGCGGCTGGCGGATGCGGGCATTGCGCTGGAGGTGCGCTGCGAGGCGGGCGAACTGCTGGTCTCGGGCGATGCCCGGCGGTTGCGCCAGCTGTTCAGCAATCTGCTGGAGAACTCGCTGCGCTACACCGACCGGGGAGGGCGGCTGCTCATTACCGCGCGCAGGAGCGGGCCCGACGCCGTGCTGAGTTTCAGCGACTCGGCGCCCGGTGTCGATGCGGACCATCTGGCGCGCATTTTCGATCGTTTCTATCGCGTGGAAGGCTCGCGCAGCCGCGCCAGCGGTGGGGCAGGCCTGGGGCTGGCCATCTGCAGCCGCATCATCGAGGCGCATGATGGCGAGATGAACGCCTGCAATTCGCCGCTCGGCGGCTTGATGATGAACTTGCGCTTTCCGTTGAGTCATCACGCGCTGCATCCAGACAACCAGGAGGAATGGCGCCCATGACGCCGCAGACCCCGCACCATGAAGCCACCGCATCGGTTGCGACCGCGCATGTGCTGGTGGTCGAGGACGAGCCCAAGCTGGCCGCCCTGATGATGGACTATCTGCGCGCCGCCGGCTACGAGGCCAGCTGGCTGGCTGACGGCGCCCTGATCGTCCGGCACGTGCGGGAGCATGAGCCGGACCTGGTGCTGCTGGATGTGATGCTGCCCGGGCGCGATGGCATCAGCCTGTGCCGGGAACTGCGCGCCTTCAGCGACCTGCCGATCGTGATGCTGACGGCGCGCGTGGAGGAAGCCGATCGCCTGGGCGGCCTGGAAGCCGGCGCGGACGACTATATCTGCAAAACGCCTTTCAGTCCCCGCGAGGTGGTGGCGCGGGTGAAGGCCATCTTGCGCCGCGTGCAGCAGCAGGGCGCGCGCGAGCGGGCGAATGCGCGCAGCCTGGCGCATTCGCCGCTGCGGGTGGATGCGGAGGCTTACCGCGCCTACTACAAGGGCGAGCTGCTGCCGCTCACGCCGGTGGAGTTCCGCTTGCTGCGCATCCTGCTTTCGGCGCCGGGCCACGCATTCACGCGCGAGCAGTTGCTGGCGCGCCTGCATGATGATCCGCGTTCGGTGAACGACAGGGCGGTGGACAGCCACATCAAGAACCTGCGGCGCAAGCTGGCGGCCGTGGATCCGGATGCCGACCTGATCCGTTCGGTGTACGGAGTCGGGTTCAGGCTGGAGCCGCAGGCAACTGCTGGATTTCCACGGTGACGTGGACCAGTTCTTCGTGGATGCCCAGTGCGGCGCGCACGGATTGCGGAGAAATGGAC
>NZ_JBEBOW010000037.1:0-26833 GCF_040396215.1 Diaphorobacter ruginosibacter
TTCCAGTCGCGGATGCGCGAGTCGACGATCTCGAAGCAGGCCATCACGCCTTCGGTGGCGGCCAGCACGTCGGCGCTGGTCACGCCAGGTCCCTTGAGGGTTTTCCGCAGGACGAATGCAATTTCACCCTCGGCCTTGGGCTGGATGAGCGACCCGGCGGCGATGGCCTCGCCCTCGTTGTAGAGCATGCCGTCGGTGAGCCAGCCGAAATCGGGCTGGTACACGCCGAGCATGTCCATCACCGCCCTGGATGTCACGCCGATTTTCTTGCCGACCACGCGCTCGCCTGCCTGCAGGCGGCGCGATAGCATGCGCTGCTGCACGCGGTAGGCGTGCTCGATGGTGATGTCCGGGTGGCGCTCGCTCAGCGGCTCGATCATGCGGCGCGACTGGAGTGCTTCGTGGAGTTCGTCGCCAAGCCGTTCGGTCAGTTCAGTGTTCATGAGTTCAATCCTGCAGGGGAAGGGGTTCGTCCGCGCCGGCTTCGGCCAGGAAATCGCCGACCAGCCGCGCGAAGCGCGCCGCGTGCTCGATCTGCGTCCAGTGTCCGCACTGGCCGAACACATGCAGCTGTGCGCGGGGAATCCACCCGGCCAGCGTGATCGAGTTCGCCAGCGGGATCACCTGATCCTCGCGGCCATGTATCACCAGCGTTTCGTGCGCGATGCGGCGGATGTCCGGCTCGCGGCTGGCCATGGCATCGATCCAGCGCTGGCGCGGCGCGGGGAACATCGCCGCGAAGGATTCCTGGAACCCGGGCCTGACGCTGGCCTCATGGCGCAACCGCGCCAGCTCGTCGCTCACCAGGCGGCGATCAAAGGCAAAGATGTCGAGCAGCGCGCGCATGGCCTCGAAGGACGGCGTATAGCCCCACACCGCGTCCAGACCCGCAGTCATGGCAAAGGGCACGCCCACGCTGCCCATCAACACCAGTCGGCGCACGCGCCGCGGGTGGCGGATCGCGAGGGCCAGCGCCAGCGCTCCGCCAAACGAGTTGCCCACGACGTCGGCGCGCTGTATGCCCAGTGCATCGAGCAGGCCCACGGCCTGGGTCACCCAGGCGTCCATGCCGTAGACAAACCCATCGGGCCGTTCGCTGTAGCCGAAACCGGCCATGTCGGGCGCGATCACGCGCGCGTGCCTGGCGAGTTCCGGCATCGTCAGCCGCCAGTTGGCCCAGGCCGAAACGCCGGGGCCGGAGCCGTGAATCAGCAGTACCGGATGGCCGCTGCCCAGGTCATGGTAGTTGGTGCGCAGGCCCGCGGCCTCGATGGACAGACCCTGCTCGGGGTTCGCTTCAGAGCTTGATGCAGACATTCTTCAGCTCCGTGTAGAACTCCAGCGAATGCACGCCGCCTTCGCGGCCGATGCCCGACTGTTTGCTGCCGCCAAACGGCGTGCGCAAATCGCGCAGGAACCAGCTGTTGACCCAGGAGATGCCCACCTGCATGCGTTGCGCCACGCGGTGCGCGCGCGAGACGTCGCGCGTCCAGATGGCGCAGGCCAGGCCGTAGGCGTTGTCGTTGGCCTTGGCGACAGCTTCGTCCTCGCTGTCGAAGGGCATGACGTGACAGCAGGGGCCGAAGATTTCTTCCTTCATCACGCGCGCGCCGTCGCCCAGGCCGGTCCAGATCGTCGGCTGTATCCACGCGCCGCCCGCATACTTTTCACCCATGCGGGGCACGCCGCCGCCGGTGACGACGGTGGCGCCTTCCTCGACGGCGAGCCGGTAGTACGAGAGCACCTTCTCCTGGTGCTCGCGGCTGATGAGCGGGCCGAGCCGGGTGCCCGCATCTTCGGGCAGGCCGATCTTCCAGCCCTCGATCTGGCGCGCGAGTTCGGCCACGAAGCGCTCGAAGAGAGGGCGTTCGACATAGACGCGCTCGGTGCCCAGGCAGACCTGCCCGCTGTTGACGAAGGCCGAGCGCAGCGTGCCTTCGATGGCGTCGTCGAAGTCGCAGTCGGCGAACACGATGGCCGCGTTCTTGCCACCCATCTCCATGCTCACGGGGCGCGCGCCCTTGGCGGCGGCCTTCATGATGGCCTCGCCCGTGCGGGTCTCGCCGGTGAAGGTGATGGCATCGACGCCGGGGTGCGTGGTGACGAATTCGCCCGCCGAATCGGGCCCGAAGCCATGCACCACGTTATAGACGCCGGGAGGGATGCCGGCTTCGTTCATCACCTCGCCCAGCAGCGCCGCGGTCTGGGGCGTTTCTTCGGAAGGCTTGACGACGACGGTGTTGCCGCAGGCGAGGGCGGGGCCGACCTTCCACGTCATCAGCAGCAGCGGCAGGTTCCAGGGGCAGATCACGCCCACCACGCCGATGGGTGAGCGCCAGCCATAGTTGATCGCGCCCCTGCCGTCGGGGGTGGCCATCTCGAAGAACTCGGTGGGGACGTTCTTGACCACATCCGCGAAGATTCTGAAATTGGCCGCGCCGCGCGGAATGTCGATGTGCCCGGCGATGCTGCGGGGCTTGCCGGTGTCCGCGCATTCGGCGGCGAGGAATTCGTCGAAGCGGCGGTCGATGCCATCGGCCAGGGCGCAGAGTTTCTCCACGCGCTCGGCCACCGTCATGCGGCTCCATGGCCCCGACAGCGCGGCCCGCGCGGCGGCCACGGCGTCGTCCACGGCGGCCTTGTCGGCCTCGTGGACCTGGGCGATGACTTCGCCGGTGAGCGGCGAGTGCTTGTCAAAGGTGTGCGTGGATGCCACGTATTTGCCGTTGATGAAATTCTTTACCTGTTTCATGTTCAATCTCTTTTTTCCTGCCTGTCTTTCCTGCCTGTCTTTCCTGCCTGTCCGTCATGACGCGAGGCCCAGCGAAGCCAGTCCCGCGAGCGCGACGGCTTCATCCTGCGTCTCGCTGCCGCCGGAGACTCCGATGCCGCCGATGCGCGTGCCGTGTTCCACGATGGGAACTCCACCGCCGAACGCCACGAAGCGCGGGCGCAGCGTCAGGCCCGCGCGCACCGCTTCGGAGTGCGAGACCAGCTCCGCGTGCCACGCACTGGTCGCCAGGCCGAAGCTCGCGGCGGTATAGGCCTTGTCGGCGGCGATGTCGATGGAGTGCAGCGGCGCGCCCGGCATGCGCGCGAACGCGGCCGGGATGCCGGAGCAGTCCACCACCGCCACGTTCACGCGCACGCCAAGCAGGCGCGCCTGGCGCACGGCGGCCTGCACCGCGCGCAGCGCCGCATCCACGCCGATGGCGCGCTGCTCCACGCTGCAAGGCATGGCCCGCGCGGCGTCGGCGGGATGGGTTTGATCGTGCATGTCCAATTCCTTCAGAACGCCTTCACGAGCGTGAAGCGCAGCAGCGAGCCCTTGGGGTAGGCTCCTGTCCCCGCCCTGGCGCGCGCCTCCTTGTAGGCGGCCGCCTTGAGGAACATGCCCGCGCCCGGGATCGGGTACACCAGTTCCGCGCCGGCGGCATGGCGCGAGGAGCGCTGGCCGCCGGTCCCCGCGCCGCTGTCGCTGCTGACCTGCCACTGGCTGTAGCCGACGAGGCCCGCCTGCACGGCGCCGAAGTTCCGGGCCAGCCCCCACTCCATGGTGACCTGGCTGCCGGGGCGCAGGCCGGCGCTGTTGTGGCCATTGCGCTCGAAGCGCACCAGCGCCGAGCCGGAGATGCTTCTGGCCGCGTCGAAGTACCAGGTCGCGCCGCCGGTGAGCATGGCGCTCTTGAAGCCCTTGCCCGCCGACGCCGGATGGCTGGTGCTTGCCGTGTCCAGCCACATGCCGGCCGCCGCCACCGCGTCCCACTGCTGGCCGTGCCAGCCAAGCACCAGGGGGCCGACGTAGATGTCGCCCACGCCGGAGCGGCTGTCGGAGATACCCGCGGCGTTCACCGTGAGCGAGGTGCGGATCACCGGCACGATGGCCTCCATGCCATAGTCGGCCCCGAGCAGCCTGTGGCCGGAGATCCAGACCACGCGGTTGGCCAGCGCGGTCACCGTGCCGGTGTTGTGGCCGGGCAGGCGGGTGCTGGAGCCGGGCGCGCGGAAGCTGCCGATGTCGTAGTTGATGAGGTAGCCCAGGTAGTACATGCCCGGCGGCGGCACGCTTGCGGCCTGGATGCCCTCGACGCCCGGGACGTAGTGGCCGTCGGCCCGCGCCCCGCCGGCGGACAGAATGCCCGCCAGCGTCAGCGCCAGGGCGGCGATGCTCGTGGTCTTCATGCTGTAGGTTCCTTCATGTCTGGATGCGTGGCGTGCCATGGGGGCGTCGCGCGTTTCAGGTTTCAGGTCACCACGCTCAGGAAGGCATCGTTGAGCTTGCGGTCGTGGTAGAAGATGCCGCGCCCCACTTCCTCCCAGCTCCAGGTGATGGGCTGCATGTCGGGGTAATGGTCGTAGCCGCCGCAGAAGGTCTCCAGCCGGTTGCCGCTGGGGTCGAAGAAGTAGATCGTCGTGCCTTGCGTGACGCCATGGCGCGTGGGGCCGACGTCGATCGACACGCGGTTGATGCTCATGATGTCGGCCGCGCGCAGCACGCTCTCCCAGCTTGGCATCTGGAAGGCAACGTGGTGCAGCCTGGCATCCTCGGCATGGCGCACGAAGGCGATGTCGTGCGCCTTGGTGCTGCACGTGAGCCACACGGCCAGGTCGGTTTGTCCGTCCTCGAGCTTCACGCGCTCGACCATCGTGAAACCCAGCACCTCGGTGAACAGCTTGACGTTGCCGTCGATGTCGCCGCCATAGAGCAGGCAGTGGTCCATGCGGATGGGGCGGATGCCGGGGCCGTCGATCACGTCCACCTCGGGGTCGGTGCAGCCGATGGTGCTGCCCACGGCGGTTTTGTGCGCATACAGCTCGATGGTGTGGCCCGTGGGGATCCGAAAGCGCACGCGCTCGCCCGTCTCCAGCAGGTCGCCGGCGGGGATGCGCTCGGTGGCCACGCCGTGGTCGTTGAGCTTGCGCTCGAGCCCGGCCAGCGTGGCGTCGTCGAGCACCTTGAAGGCGAAGAAATCGATCCCGGCCTGGTCGGCCTGGCGCAGCACCACGCTGTGGTGGTCGCGCTCGGAGCGGGTCTTGAAGTACGCGCGGCCCTGGCTGTCCCGGCCCATGGGCATGAGGCCCATGACGTCGGTGTACCACTTGACCGATTCCTCCAGATCGAGCACGCGCAGCTGGGTGTGTCCGGGGCGCAGAATGCCTGTCATTGACATGGTGTTGTCTCCTTATGGTTGCTTCGGATGGTTGGGGATGGGCAGGGGCGCCCGCGCCGGTTCTGGCGGGCGGCACAGGTTCTTTTTCATGGCGCCGACCACGCGCACGCGCAGGTCGCTGCTGGGCTTGATGCGGCACGACAGCACGCATCCGCCTGCTTCCTCCTCGGCGCTCACATGGGCGCGGCTCATCACGCGCCTGGTGAAGTGCCCTTCGAGGACCTGTACCTTGCACACGCCGCAGCCTCCCTGGCGGCAGCCCACGGGAATGCCTTTTCTGCCCAGGGCCTCCATGCCTTCGAGAACGGAGCGCCCGTCCGGGCAGTGGTAGCTTTCGCCGGTTTCGTCGATGGTGACGGTAAAGCGCGTCATGACGGGTTCTCCTTCAGATGGTGCGGAACAGCGGACTGCGCGCCTGCTGCGCATCGGCGGCCGAGATGAATTTCTCGGTGTAGATGTCGCGCTCGAAGAGCCGTCCCTGCATGAGCGTGGAGATGCACGCCTCGATCATGGGCGGCGGCCCGCACAGGTAGACCTTGTGGCCCGCGAAATTGCCGTTGAAGTGCGCCTTGGCCGCCTCGTGGACGAAGCCGCGCGCGCCGCTCCAGTCCGGGCACTCCTCATCACCCGACAGGACCGGGACGTAGGTGAAGCGCGGATGCCGCCGGGCAAGCGCGCGGAACTCTTCGTCGTAGTACAGCTCGGCGCGGCTGCGCTGCCCATAGACCAGCGTGATGGGCTGCTCGTGGCCGCGTGCGAGCAGCTCGTGGATCATCGCGCGCGGGCTGGACAGGCCGGAGCCGCCCGCCATGAAGATCATCGGCTGTGTTGCGGTGTGGCGCACGAAAAAGCGCCCGTACGGACCGCAGAGGGTGAGCCGGCTGCCTTCGGCGAGCGACTCGTGCAGCCACGCCGTGCCCGCGCCGCCGGGCACGAGTCGCACGTTGAGTTCGATCTCCGTGGCCGTGCCGTCGCTGTCGGGCGCATTGGCGATGGAGAAGGCGCGCGACTGGCCGAGCGTGGGAATCCGCACCTGCACGTATTGCCCGGCCTGGTAGCGGATGGGCGTATCGAGGCGCAGGTGCAGCGCCTTGATGGTGGGCGTGAGCTGCACGATGCGCGCAGCCGCCGCGCCGAAGTCGCGCACGGGAATCACCTGCGCATCGGGTTCGTCCTCGATGTCGGCCTCGATGGTGGCGTCGCTCAACAGCGTGGCGCAGCAGGCGAGCGTCTTGCCGTCGTCGCGCTCCATGTCCATGAGCGCGAACGGGTTGGCCGCGCCGTGGTCCACCTCGCCGTCGCACACCTGCACCTTGCAGGTGCCGCATAGCCCATGCCCGCAGGCATGCGGGATGTAGATGCCCTGGCGCAGCGCGGCGTCGAGCACGGTCTGGCCTTCCTCGACGTCGATGGTGGCGCCCAATGGCTCAAGCGTGAGTTGATGGCTCATGGCACGTGTGTCTCCATGCTGTTCAACTGTGCGAGTCCTCGATGCCGCGCAGGCCCGGCGTCCTGAAGCGGATCGCATCCTTGTGCGTGAGGCCGTTGTCTGCCAGGCTTCTGGCGGGGTCGGGCGTCCATGCCTGGCCGGACTTGAACCACTGCACCGCGCTCCAGTCGATACGGGCGAAGTCCGGATGCGCGCCATACACGCCGGGCAGCACCGTGGCGGCGAGCGCGCCGAATGGCGTTTGCGGCGGCAGCGGCAGGCACACGGGCGAGCAGAACATGTTGTGGTCGTCCCAGCCGATGTAGAGCAGCGGCGCGGGGAAGTTCTCGCGCACGTCCCTGGCCGGGTAGCTGTAGGGGTAGAGGGCGGTCACGCTCATGCTGCTTCTCCCGGTGAATGGGGGGCTGATCCACTGTCTTCAGCGATGGCGGCGCCGTCGCGCCAGGCCGCGAAATTGCGCTGATCCTGCGAGCCTTCGAAGTCGAAGTTGTCGCGGCCCACGTTCAGGCCGTACCAGTCGAGCACGGCGGCCAGGGGGTCGAACCCGTCCTTCTCGGGATCGACACCGTCCTTGAAACAATTCCCCTGGTAGATCTGGTGCACGGGCAGCCAGGACTGCACGTATTTCTCGGGTTCGTGCTCGAAGATGTGCTTGCAGCCGTCGCTGCAGAAGTGGTACTTGCTGCCGAGGTAGTCGGATTCGCGGTAGCAGATCCGCGTGGCGTCGCCGGGCTCCGTGAACACCATGGGAATCTGGCAGATCGTGCACAGCATGGGCAGCGTCTTGTTGTAGAAGCGCCTGCCGGCCTGCTGCTCGCGGCGGTAGTGTTCAAGGCGCGGGCGGTAGAGCCGGTCGAAGCTCTCGGGATATTTCTCCGACAGCCACCGCATCTCGCCATCACCCGGAACCCAGGTGTGAAAGGGCGCCGCCGCCGCATAGTTGTAGAACGTGTTCCACGCCTGGTGGCTGATGTGGTCCTTGCCCTCGCAGGCCTCTTTCCAGCCCAAGGGCTCGCGGATGCCATAGCGCGCCAGGTCGCGAAAGAGCGCGCCGCCGTTTTCCTCGGCATACATCTCCCAGGCTTCCTTCCAGCTCATCACGCGCCTGGGCAGCATGTAGTCCTGCATCATCGCCACCAGCGTGAGCAGGCGGTAGCCGCGCCAGAACCACTTGTCGATCCAGCGCTGCACGATGGGCACGTTGCCGGGATCCTGCTCGAGCATGAACTTGATGGATTCGATGCCCAGCGTCATGTGGCGCGACTCGTCGCTCTGCGCGGAAAAGCCGAAGGTCACCGTGGAGAGGTCGCCGTTGTGCGCCGCGCCGCTCATGAAGGGCACGAACAGCAGGTTGGTGAGCACGTACTCGAACGAGAAGCTCACGGCGGTGAGGAACTCGAACGGCCCGGCGGACATCGCATCCTCGAAGAACGACTTGGGCACCGAAAGGAACCACACGCGCTGGTGCCACTCGGCCGAGTTGTGGATGCCGTTGAAGTACTTGTTGTAGTGGCTGATCGCGTGCGTCTCGGTCTGGAAGTGGCGCAGCTCGTCGATCGACTGCATCTGCGCCGCGACGCGGGCGCCCGCGCCGGTGAAGTGGCGGCCCACGTGCGCGAAGCCGCGGTGCGCCGCATATTCAAGCGGCGTCACGCCCTGGATGAACAGCTTGAGCGCGTTGACGTAGCGTGCGTCCGTCACTCCGAGCTGGCCGTTGTTCTGCGCGAAGGCCTCGATCACCGCGTAGAGCTTCCTCTCCTTCTCTCCCTGGTATTTCCAATAGGCGTCCATGGTCAGGCGAAATGGGTCTTCCCAACGGTCCCAATCGTGGATCCTGATGCCTTCGTAGCGGTCGTAGGGAAACACCTTGTCCATCGGCTGGTAGGTGGTATCCCATGCGAGGCCGCGCGTCATGGCGGTGTAGCGTTCCTTGAGGCCTGTTTTCTTTCTGATGACAGGGGTGTCCATGATGTCTGTCTCCTTGGCGTATCTGGTGTTGTCTGTCTTGTCCGGTGATGTGGAGCGGGCGCGGCGTCTCAGCGGTTCCAGCTCAGCGAGAATTCGTCGTCGTCCTCGTCCACGTGGCCCGAGAGCGTCACCAGGTTGATCTGGATTTGCTGCAGGTCGTAGGGCTGGCCGGTGATCTCCTCGATGCGTTCGCGGCGGATCACGAGGTGGTCCGGGCAATCGATCTTCACGAGGCCGGGCGTATAGGCCGCGGTGGCCTCGGCGTTGTCGGCGAGCACGGCTTCGATCACGGCGCGCGACTCTTCGTTGTCCTGGAAGGCGATGAAGACCTTGGGGCGGCTGTCTGCGGTGGCAACTGGCATGGCGTGTTCCTCCTTCACGTCAAACGGCGAGGCCGGTCTTGCGGACACGGGCGTCCAGGCCCGCGCGTACCTGGGCCAGCACCTGTGTGTGCGCATCGGACTCCTGCGCGCCAAAGGCCAGCAGCGCGACGGGCTCCAGCGCCTGTGTGGCGCGGTCCGCCCATTGCAGGTACCAGTGCGTGAGCAGCGCGCTGTTGTGTTCTGCGTGGCCGGACTCGCCGGAGGCGGTCTTGACGACGGCGTCCACCCAGCGGCTGGACTCCATGTGCCATTCGGGAATGAAGGAGGTGAGCATCGCCACGGCGGCGGCGCCCCTGAGCGCGAGGTGGTCGTCCACATAGTGGCTGAAGATGAGCGGATACAACTGCCCGTCGAGCGCGAGGTTCTGCGCCACGAACAGCTCCATCGGGTCTTTCAGGACCAGGGTGTCTTCCACGAGCCGGCGCAGCGGCTGCCAGACCGGATCGTCCAGCCATGCATTCCTGCCGGCCTCGAGCGTGCCGGGCTCACGCAGCGCGAGACCCAGGCGCGTGAGGTATTGCGCGACGCCGAGCTGGTCCATCGCATGGAACATGGCGGGTGCGGTGAACGGCGTGCCATAGCCGCGCGCGCAGATGTCGCAGTTGTTCATGTTCCCGCCCCAGGCCACGTGGCGCAGCGGCATCAGCACGCGAAGGGCCTGCTCCCGCAGGGCGCCAGGCATCTTCTGCGCGAGGCCGCGCGATTCGACGAACTGGTAGTTGGCCTCCATCGCTTCCTGCTGGCGCGCGCGGGCGATGGTCCAGCTTGCGTAGTAGAACTGGCGCGGATCGCGCAGCACGTTCCAGTCCTTCAGGACAATGGCGGTGCGCCGGGTGTCATAGATCTCGAAGCCCTGCTCCCAGGTCGGACGATAGTGGAAATGCTCTGTGGGCTGCACGCCCAGCGTGGCTTCCAGGTAGCGCGAGGCGGGCTTGTCGCCCGTGTATGCCGCGACGCGGCCGAAGGTCTGGCGCAGCGGCTGGATTTCGCGGGCCTGCAATGCGATGTTCATGGGCTATGTCTCCTGTGGTTGTTTTGATGTGAATGGATTCCGTCAGAGCAACCGCGCCTGCTGGGTTTCGCAGAACTCCTGGAAATCCGCCTCCGGCATGGCGAGTTCCACCACGAGCTCGGGCCAGCCGACGGAAAACTCGAACTCCACGAAGCCATTCGCGCGGCGTCGCTGAACCCGCACGCTGCGATGGCTGAGATCGCATGCGGGCAGCTGCAGCGCATTGCTGTCGGGGTTGGCGTCATTCATGGCTCACTCCTGGCGGTCTGTTGCCTCGGTATTTGCACAGCGCGTGCCAACTTGATGCCAGGAAGCCTTAATATCGATAAAACGAGGGTTATTCCCTACGATGGAGCCCCTGCAATGGCTGATTCTCCAGCGATGCTGGAGGTCTGCATCGCATGGCGTGAGGCATGGATTACGGCTTTTTTTGCGCTGCCGCATGATCAAATGATCACTATCCGCCACAGAGGGTTCTCAAATGATGAATTCATCATGGATGTCTCTGCGGGTCAGACCTCATTGGCAACGCCAGCTGTTTTATCGATAGTCATGGCATGCCGCATCCGCTATTGACCATGCCGTCAGACGACGATCTGCGCCGGCTCATCCGCTTTTCCACCGACGATGGCCTGATCTGGCTGGCGGGCCAGCGCATGCTGCTGCTGCATTCAGCCTCGCTGTCGGCGTTGCGCCGCGAAATGCTGAACACGGTGGGCGCCGGGCACGCGCGCCGCATGTTGATGCGCGGCGGCTATGCCTCGGGTGAGCGCGATGCGCTGCTCGCGCGGCAGATCCGGCCCGATGCCAGCCTTTTCGACATGTTTGCCGTCGGTCCCCAACTGCACGGTCTCGAAGGCGCGGTGCGCGCGATGCCCGAGGTATTCGAGGTGGATGAGCAGGCCGGCCGCCTGCGCTGCGTGGTGCGATGGGACCATAGCTGGGAGGCGGAGGCCCACATGCGCGAGTGGGGGCCGCAGAAGGATCCCGCATGCTGGATGCTGCTCGGGTATGCGTCGGGCTACGCCAGCGCGTTTTTTCGAAGGCGCGCCATCTTCAAGGAGCTGCAGTGCGCGGCCTCCGGCCATGCGTATTGCCGGATTGAAGGGCGCTTCGTGCATGAGTGGCCCGACGGCGAGATGCTCGCGCGGGACTATGCGCCGGAGTCGATGCTGGTGCGCCTCGATGAACTGCAGTCGCAGGTCGAGGCCCTGCGCACCCGCCTGCAGCCGATAGACCGGCAGGGGCCGCTGCTGGGGCAGTCGCGCGCGTTCGAGAAGGCGGTCGGGCTGCTGCAGAAGGCTGCGCCCACGCAGGTCACGGTGCTGCTCACCGGAGAGACGGGCGTGGGCAAGGAGCGTTTTGCCAGCGCTCTGCATGCGATGAGTCCGCGCGCGGACAAACCGTTCGTGGCGGTGAACTGCGCGGCGCTTCCTTCCGAGCTGATCGAGAGCGAGCTCTTTGGCGCCGAGAAAGGCGCGTTCACCGGCGCGACCGCCACCCGCATCGGGCGTTTCGAGCGCGCCAACGGCGGCACGCTGATGCTCGATGAACTGGGCGAGCTGCCGCTGGCCGCGCAGGCCAAGCTGCTGCGCGTGCTGCAGACGGGAGAGCTGGAGCGCCTGGGCGGCGCGCGCCCGATCAAGGTGGATGTGCGCGTGATTGCCGCGACCAACGTGGATCTGGAGAAAGCCGTGGAGGCGGGCGGCTTCCGTCGCGACCTGCTATACCGGCTGAACGTGTACCCCATCCATATTCCCGCATTGCGCGAGCGCGTGGTGGACATCGAGCTGCTGGCCATGCATATGCTGCAGAAATTCTCGGCGCTGCACGGCAGGTCCATCGCGGGTTTCACCGACCGCGCGCTGGCGGCGCTGCGTGGCCATCGTTGGCCGGGCAACGTCCGAGAGCTGGAGAACCTCGTGGAGCGCGGGCTGATCCTTACCCCGGCGGGCGAGCTCATCGATGTGGATGCGCTGTTTCCGCAATGGAGCGAGGGCAGCCAGAGCGGCGTCGACGAGCAGGGCTTTCTCACGCGGCAGCAGGCGGCATTGCCGGCCCGGCAGACGGCGGGTATCTTCGACGCGATGCAAAGCCAGGGACTGTCGCTGGAAGCTCTGGAAGACAGCCTGCTGCAGGAGGCCGTGCGGCGCGCCAGCGGCAATCTGGCCGCCGCGGCACGTGCGCTGGGGATGACGCGGCCGCAGCTGAGCTACCGGCTTTCGCGCATCCGTGAGCGCGACCAGGACCTCCGGCGTGATCCGGAAAACCACGAATGAGAGCGGGGTGAGAGCATGGCGAAGCGGCCTTTCCTGCATACCCTGGCGCTGTTCGAGGAGCCGTCGCTGGCTGGCGATGCATCGCGCACGTTGACCGAGCAGACCTATGCGGAGCTGCGCACCGACATCATCGAGGGGCGCCTGCTGCCGGGCAGCAAGCTGCGCGTGGAGCATCTGCGCCAGACCTACGCGGTGGGCGCGGGCACTCTGCGCGAGGCGCTCACGCGGCTGGTGAGCGACGCGCTGGTCACGGCGGAGGGGCAGCGTGGCTTCCGGGTATCGCCGATCGCCATCGAGGACCTCGAAGATCTCACCCGGCTGCGCGTGCATATCGAAACGCATGAGCTGCGCGAGTCCATACGCCACGGCGACGATGCCTGGCGCGAGCAGTTGCGGACCTGCTACGTGGAGCTGTCGTCGCTGGAGCAGCCGCTCAAGGGCGAGATGCGGGCGCACTGGGAATTGCTCAACCTGCGGTTTCACGAAACGCTGCTGGCGGGCAAGCCGTCGCCATGGGCGCAGAAAGTGCTGCGGCTGCTGGCTCGCCACAGCGAGCGCTATCGCTGCTGCGCCATGAAGCTGCCGGGGATGACGCGCGACGTGCACGCGGAGCACGCCGAGATCTTCGAGTTCGCCATGTCGGGCCAGGACGCTCGCGCCGCGCTTGCCCTGGAAGCGCACATCCGTGCGACACCGAACCTGCTGCTCAAGGCACTGCGCGAAGGCCGGATGAGCCTGCCGGGCGCCGCCAGCGAGTAGGGGCGCGACCAGCGGACACTCATGGGTCCCAGTCGCCCGGGTATTCATATTTTTTGAACCCAGGCGACAATTTTGTTGAAACTTAATGCATGGGCCGCGATCTAGACTTGCATTCATCACCGGATCCGGACCGGCTGCCCGGCACTTCGCGTCCGGCGCGGCGGGACAGGAAAGAACTCCATCAGTCATCCATGCAAGCTGTTTCAACTCCCTCCCGCGCCCGCTATGGCGGCGTGGCCATCGCGTTTCACTGGGTGCTGGCGCTGGCCATCATCGGCCTGTTCTTCGTCGGTCTCTACATGACGGGGCTGCCGTTCTCGCCGCAGCGCCTGAAACTCTACAACTGGCACAAATGGGCGGGTATCGCCATTCTGGCGCTGTCCGCGCTGCGGCTGCTGTGGCGCCTGGCGCACCGCCCGCCGCAACTGCCGCCGAAGATGCTGGCGGCGATGCCGCGATGGCAGCAGTTCGCACACCACGCGGTGCACTTCCTGCTCTACGCGCTGTTCTTCGCGGTGCCGCTTCTGGGCTGGGCCTATAGCTCGGCGGCGGGCTTCCCGATCGTATTCATGGGTGTGCTGCCGCTGCCGGACTTCATGCCGGTCGATCCCGATCTGGCCAAGGCCATCAAGCCGTGGCACATGTATTCGGCATTCGCTCTTGCCGCCCTGGTGGTGCTGCACGTGCTCGCGGTGATCAAGCATCAGTGGATCGATCGCGACGGGCTGCTCTCGCGCATGTTGCCGGGGCGTGGCTGATCGATCCGGTCATCGCGGCGGGTGCGTCGTGATGAAACCTTGAACCTGTTTTTTTGGAGAATACGAAATGATGATGTGGAAGTTTGCACATACCCCTGCCACCCTTGTCCTGGGCGGCGTCCTGGCGATGGCCTCGGCTCCCGTTCTTGCGCAGCAGGCGCTGATTCCCGCGCAGAGCGAAATCGTTTTCGTGAGCAAGCAGATGGGCGTGCCGGTGGAAGGCCGGTTCAAGAAATTCGACGCCCAGGTGTCGTTCGATGCGGCCAGGCTCGCGTCCAGCAAGATCTCGCTGACCATCGATACCGGCAGCGCTTCGCTGAGCAAGGAAGCGGAGGCTGAACTGCCAAAGCCCGTGTGGTTCAACGTCGCCAAGTTTCCTCAAGCCACGTTCCATTCCACGGCCATCAAATCGGTGGGCGCGGGCAAGTATGAAGTGGCGGGCAAGCTGAGCATCAAGGGCGCGTCGCAGGACGTGGTCATTCCCGTGGCGCTCGCGCAAAACGGTGCGACGACGACGGCCACCGGCAGTTTTGCGATCAAGCGCCTGACCTTCAAGATCGGCGAGAACGAATGGGCCGACACGTCGATGGTCGCCGACGAGGTGCAGGTAAAGTTCAAGCTGGCGCTTTCGGGTATCTCCGGCATCTGAGGCCTTCGGGCTTCAGCCACCACATTTTTTTCAGTCCACTTTTTTGAACGGAGTATTCACAGATGCGTAAATTCATCTTCGCCCTCGCCGCCGCCACGGCTTTCGCAGGTTCCGCGGCACATGCGGAAATGGCCACCTATGCGGTCGATCCGACGCACACTTTCGCCACCTTCGAGATCAGCCACTTCGGCGCCAGCGTCAATCGCGCGCGCTTCGACAAGAAGGAAGGCTCGGTGCAGCTGGACAAGGCCGCCAGGACCGGCAAGGTGGAGCTCACGCTGCATATGGATTCGGTGAATTCGGGTACGGCGCCCTTCAACAAACACCTGCAAAGCGCTGAAATCTTCGACACCGAGAAGTTCCCCACGGCCAAGTTCGTCGGCGATCAGTTCACGTTCGACGGCGACAAGGTCGTGTCTGTCTCCGGCAACCTGACCATCAAGGGCAAGACCCAACCCGTCACGTTCAAGGCCAACCAGTTCGCATGCTATGACAGCCCCATGGTCAAGCGCGAAGTCTGCGGCGGCGACTTTGAAACCACCATCGACCGCACCGCGTTCGGCGTGGACTACGGCGTGGCTTACGGCTTCCCCAAGAATGTGCGCATCGTGGCGCAGATCGAGGCGATCAAGCAGTAAGCGGCGCGGTACGGTTATCGCCCCCAATGAAAAATGGCTGGAGCCTCGAGGCTCCAGCCATTTTTTTCATGCGCGCCGGGCCGGTTCGTGGGAATCACGATCTTTTGCGGGAATGGTGGCGGGCCAGGTGCAGGCGTTCGTCCAGCGTGGACAGCAGCATGGCGAACACGATCCCGACGAGCGCGCCCAGCGCGGTGTCGTAGATGCGCGAGATGACCATGTCCGCCGCTTCTGAATGGCTTGCGAGCGTAGTCATGAGCAGCGCCATGGGCGTGATCGCTATTTGGCCGAGTGCGTAGTTGAAGCCGATGATCACTTCGGTGATGAATTGCAGGATGGCGACCGCCGCCAGGATCTGCCAGAAAGAGGGTTCGTTCACCAGGATGGCCCAGGCGATGCCGGCGCCCACGATCGTTCCCAGCGTACGCTGCCATGCGCGGTGGATCGTGCCCGGCAGGTGCGCGCCCTGCAGGACGGCGATCACCCCGATGGCCGCCCAGGCCGGGTGCGACCAGCCCATGGCGTGTGCGAGCAGCGAGGAGACGATGGCGCAGGCCACGATGCGCGCCGCCTGGCGCGGCGCATAGCCGGGCGTGAGCGCGGGCTGCCTGCCGCCGCCGGCCGGGGCGCCGGCAGGCATGGGCGGCGGCGGGAGCTTGACGTCCTGCTCGCGCATGGAGTCCGTGAGGGCGCAGATGATCCAGGCGATGACCGCGCCCAACGTGGTTGCGAGCACGCGCTCCAGCCACTCGCCGCCGCTCGAGATGGGCGTGATGGCGGCGCTGGCCGCGAACACGAAGATCACGGCGCCCGGGGCGCCGACCTGCGTGCGGTGTGCGACCGAGGCCAAAGCGCCCGCGACCAGCGAGAGCATCACCAGCAGGAGAACGGGTGACGCGCCGCTCCACGCGGCGAGCGAGAGGATCGCCACGGGCGAGACCAGCAGGGCGCCCGCGGTGCCCACGACCCAGCGGCGCTTGGCCGGGGTGGCGAAGCGTCCGAACAGCGCCGCCATGGCGCCCAGGCTGCCGAAACCGGCCATGCTCGGCCAGGGCGAATAGTGCAGGGCGACGGCGGCAAGCACTACCGCGATGGAAGCCTGCAATCCGGCGATGGAGGCATTGCGTACCGAAGGCGGGCGGTTCAGCTCGAGGCTTTCCTTGAGCCGTGCGGGCGCCACGGTCTGCCGCACCATCTGCCCGTGTGATGCGGATGAGGATGCGGTCGTGTTGTCGGGATCGGGGGTGTTCATATCTTGGCGTTCATTCGATGGATGCATCGGGGCGGCTTCCTGGTCCGAGCCGTCAGGGTTTCTCATTCACGGTGGCGATGCGTTGGTCGATATGGTCGAACGCATCGACCAGCAGTTGCGCTGTTGCATCGTCCAGGTCGCCAAGCAGTTCGTCTTCCAGCGTGCTGAGGCGCTCGCGGATGGCAAGCACCTTGACATGGCCCGCATCGGTCAGATGCAGCATCTTGATGCGCCGGTCGGATGGGTGGGGCTGGCGCTCCACCAGGTCCTGGGCCACCAGCGCGTCCAGCAACCGAACCAGGCTGGAGCCGTCGATGCCGATGGCCGCGGCCAGCTCGCTTTGGGAGATACCGTCGCCAAGGCGGTGCAGATGCACGAGCGGCGACCAGACCGCATCGCTGAGGCCGGCTTCGGCCAGGCGGGTATCCAACGTGTGCCGCCAGCGGCGGGCGACCCCCACGAGGCGGAAGCCCACGCGGCGTTTGGCGGTGGTTAAATCAGTGCTAGACATGGGTTAATTTTATTTCAAATCATTTGAATTCAAATGATTTGAAATAAAATAACCATGTGCCTGTCGAAGTCTTCGGGGAAGATGGCTTGCAGCACATGCCAAGGAAAACGCCGCGGAATTCCGCGGCGTTTTTTGTGTTGGGGGAGGCTTTTCAACCGAGGGGCCCCGCGCCTGGATGCTCCAGCCATGGAGTCCACGCATCGCAAGCGCGGCGCGGCAAGGCGCTTGGCGTTCAGGCGAATACGTTGGCGCGCCGGACGATGCGCCGCGCCGCCGCGCTGGATGTGCCGCCGGCCAGGGTGCCGAAGTGCGAACCCCAGTGGCCCGCATCGCAGCGCGTGCCCAGGAATGCATCCGCAACCTCGCTGGAGCCGTGTCGCAGCAGCTCCGCGCCCTGCAGCGTGCGGGCGACGGCCTCGGTCATCGGGCGGGCAAGGAATTCATCCTCGAGGGCCGCCGCGATGAGCCGCTGCGTATGGGCGACCTGAGCGTCGAAGCGCCTGTCCTGTCCCGCGAGCGGGCGCCACTCGGCGGCGAGGGCGTCGATGGTTTCCGGGGTGCGCATCATCGCGCGACGCACGTCCATGCACATCATGTTGGCCGTGCCTTCCCAGACGCTGTTGAGCGGCGCTTCGCGGTACAGGCGCGCCATGGGGTTCTCCTCGATGAAGCCGTTGCCTCCATGGCATTGCAGCGCCTCGTTGGCGATGGCGGGCGCGCGCGAGCAGTTGAAGAACTTGGCCGCGGGTGTGGCCACGCGCGCCAGCAGCTTCTCATGCTCATTCGTTTGCATGCCGTCGGTCGCCCTGGCGATGCGCAGCGCGAACAGCGTCGCGGCCTCGACCTCCACTGCCATGTCGGCGAGTACGTTGAGCATCATCGGGCGCTCGGCGATCGGCGTGCCGAATGCCTGGCGGGTGGTGGTGTGCTGCAATGCCAGCGTCAGCGCCTGGCGCATCAGGCCCGCGGAGCCCACGGCGAAGTCCAGGCGGGTGAGATGCGCGTGCGAGAGGATCTCGCGGATTCCGTGGCCTTCCTCGCCCACGCGAATGGCCAGCGTGCCCGCGTATTCGACCTCGCTTGACGCGTTGGAGCGGTTGCCCGCCTTGTCCTTGAGGCGCTGCACGAAGAAGCGATTGAACGAGCCATCGGGCAGCGTGCGCGGCAGAAAGAAACAGGTCACGCCGCCGTTGACCTTGGCGAGCGTGAAGAAGCCGTCCGACTGGGGCACCGAGCAGAACCACTTGTGGCCGGTGAGCTCATACCAGGAGGCCGTCGCGCCGTGGTAGTCGCCTGTGTGCGAGAGCCGGGCCGTGGTCTGCGTCTCGCGCAGGTCGGAGCCGCCCTGCTTTTCCGTCATGGCATAGCCGATCACCACGGACGGCTTGCGGCCGACTTCGCTGCGGCTGAATTCGTATTGCGTCCCCAGGGATTTTTCGGCCCAGATCGCCAGCGCCGGCTCTGCGGAAAATCCGGCATAGGACGCATAGGCCATACCCGTGGGGCAGGCCGTGCCTTGCTCGACCTGATTCCACAGATACGAGAGCACGGCGCGCGCGTAGTGGCCGCCCCGCTCGCCGGTCCGCCAGGTCAGGTTGGGCACCTCATGCTTCCAGGCGAGGGACATGAGCTCGTGCCAGGCGGGATGGAACTCCACCCAGTCGACGCGGTGGCCGAAGCGGTCATGCGTCCTGAGTTCCGGGTCGTGCCTGTTGGCCAGGCGCGCCAGTTCCTGGACCGCCGGATCGCCAGCGACGGCCCCAAGCGCGGCGCAACGCTGCGCGGCCCAGGGCGCCTCGCGCTGGATGGCTGCCTTGAGCACCTCGTCGCCGGTGAATGCGTTGAAGCCGCTCGCGGGCTGCGCCTGATTGAGCACCTGGTGCGTGCCGTAGCGGTCCTCGGGCATGGCCAGGCGAATGCTGCTGATGGGCTGGTTCATGGTTGTCTCCTGTCTTTCATGGATGAATTCTCGTGAGGGTCAAGGGCGGCATTGAAGGCTTGCGCAGGCCAGCGCCGCGATCTGGTCCGCAAGCGCGGCGATATCGGCGCCGCTTTCATTCGCATCGCATCGCGCCGCCGATGCGAGCGGTGACAGCGGCCCGATCAGGCCTTCCATGAAGCCGCCGACGATCATGGTGGCGGCCACGTCGGCGCGCACGTCGCCGCGCATGCTCTGGCAGCGCTGTCCGTCCTCGATCACCGCGCGCACGACTTCGCTGATGGCCGCTCGGTACTTCAGGCGCATTTCGTCGATCGCCTTGTCGCACGGCTCGGCGATCAGCGCATAGGCCAGGCGCGGGTTGCGCATGGCGCGGCGCACGAACGTGGTCACCATGGAATGCAGCCGCTCGTGCGCGCCGGCACCAGACAAGCCGATGTCGGTGAGCACGTCCACCTCGCGCTGCGATACGCGCGAGAGCACTTCGGCGAAGAGCTCGGCCTTGGAAGGGAAATACCGGTACACCGTTCCGGTGGCGATCCCGGCGGTGGCCGCGACGTTGGCGACCTGCGCCTCCTGCCAGCCGCCCTCGCTGACCAGGGTGCGCGCGGATAGGAGGATGCGGGTGCGGTTGTCCAGCAGGCGGGCTTCGACGGCGGCGGTTTGTCTATAGGCCATGAAAAGGAATGAACCATGATTCATATAATGTGTGAATCGTAGTTCATTTCTTCGCGGAATGCCAGCGGGACGATGAAAAATGCTTCCGCAGCCCCTGGAGAGTGTTTTTGTTCTTGGGCCTGCGATGGCGTGGCCGGTAAAAAAAACGCCGCGAGGTTTCGCGGCGTTTCGGGGGCTCGGGGCGAGCGGGCTTACTTGCGCTTGCCGGCGGCGTTGGCCGCGGCCAGGGCGGTCATGTTGACCACGCGGCGCATGGTCGCCGAGGGGGTGAGCACGTCGGCGGCGCCGGCTCCACCCAGCAGGATCGGGCCGATGGTGGTGCCATGGCCGCCGGTCTGCTTGAGCACGTTGAACAGGATGTTGGCCGCATCCAGGTTCGGGCAGATCAGCACGTTGGCGGTACCGGTCAGCGTGGAGTCCAGCAGCGTGTTGCTGCGCACCTTCTCGGAGAGCGCGGCGTCACCGTGCAGTTCGCCGTCGCACTCGATGTGCGGCGCGAGCGCGGCGAACAGGTCGCGCGCCTTGCGCATCTTCAGCGCCGAGGGACGGGTGGACGAGCCATAGTTGGAGTGCGAGAGGAACGCCACCTTGGGCGGCAGTCCGAAGCGCTGCACTTCCTCGGCGGCCATCAGCGCGATGGAGGCGAGTTCCTCGGCGGTGGGGTTCTCGTTGATGTAGGTGTCGGCGATGAACAGCGTGCCGGAATCCAGCATCACCGCGTTCACGGTCGCCAGTTGGTGATGGCCTTCCTTGAGGCCGAGGATGTCGCGCACGTGGGCGATGTGGGCATCGAACTTGCCGACCAGCCCGCAGAGCATCGCGTCGGCGTCGCCCAGGTGCACCATGAGCGCGGCGATGATGGTGTTGGAGCGGCGCACGGCGGCCTTGGCGGCCTCCGGCGTCACGCCGTCGCGGCCCATGAGCTTGTGGTAGGCCTCCCAGTACTGGCGAAAGCGCGGATCGTCCTCGGGATCGCAGATCTCGACGTCCTTGCCGGGCTGCAGGCGCAGGCCCGCCTTGGTGATGCGGGCCTGGATGACGGCGGGGCGGCCGATCAGGATCGGCTTGGCCAGGCCGTCATCGATGGCGACCTGGGCGGCGCGCAGCACCCGTTCGTCCTCGCCTTCCGCATAGGCCACGCGCTGCACGCTGGCCTTGGCGGCAGCGAACACCGGGCGCATGAACATGCTGGTCTGGTAGACGAAGCGCGTGAGGCTCTCGCGGTAGGCGTCGATGTCGGCGATGGGGCGCGTTGCGACGCCGGACTCTTCTGCCGCCTTGGCCACGGCGGGTGCGATGCGCAGGATGAGGCGGGTGTCGAACGGCGTCGGGATGAGGTATTCGGGGCCGAAGCTCAGTTCCTTGCCCTGGTATGCGGCGGCCACTTCATCGCTGACGTCGGCCTTGGCCAGCGCGGCGATCTCGCGCACGCAGGCCAGCTTCATGGCTTCGGTGATCTTGGTGGCGCCGCAGTCGAGCGCGCCGCGGAAGATATAGGGGAAGCACAGGACGTTGTTGACCTGGTTGGGATAGTCCGAGCGCCCGGTGGCGATGATGCAGTCCGGCCGGATGGCCTTGGCGAGTTCGGGGCGGATCTCCGGCTCGGGATTGGCCAGCGCGAGGATGATCGGCTTGTCCGCCATGGTCTTGACCATGTCGCCGGTCAGCACGCCGGGAGCGGAGCAGCCCAGGAAAACGTCGGCGCCGTTGACCACGTCGGCCAGCGTGCGCGCTTCGGTCTTCTGCGCGTAGCGGGCCTTGGATTCGTCCAGGCTGCCGGGGCGGCCCTCGTAGATCACGCCCTTGGAGTCGACCATGTAGATGTTCTCGCGCCTGACGCCGAGGCCCACCATCACGTCCACGCAGGCGATGGCGGCCGCGCCCGCGCCCGAGACGGCGATCTTGACCTTGTCGATCTGCTTGCCGACCAGTTCCAGGCCGTTGAGCAGGGCGGCGCTGGAGATGATGGCCGTGCCGTGCTGGTCGTCATGGAACACCGGGATCTGCATGCGCTTGGACAGCTCGCGCTCGATGTAGAAGCATTCCGGCGCCTTGATGTCTTCCAGATTGATGCCGCCGAGCGTGGGTTCGAGCGAGGAGATGATTTCGATGAGCTTGTCGGGGTTGCGCTCGGCCAGCTCGATGTCGAACACGTCGACGCCGGCGAATTTCTTGAACAGGCAGCCCTTGCCCTCCATGACCGGCTTGCCCGCCAGCGGGCCGATGTCGCCCAGCCCCAGCACGGCCGTGCCATTGGTGATCACGCCCACGAGATTGCCGCGCGACGTGTATTCAGCCGCCAGCGCGGGATCGGCCTGGATGTCCAGGCACGGATAGGCAACGCCCGGCGAATAGGCCAGCGACAGGTCACGCTGGTTGGACAGCGGCTTGGTGGGCGTGACGGAGATCTTGCCGCGGGAAGGGTTGCGGTGGTATTCGAGAGCGGCTTCGCGCAGAGCCGTTTCAGCGGCCGACAAGGATTGGGTCATACGATTCACTACTATTTATCAATGTGACAGAGTCTATAGAGCTTACTTCAGCAGGAGCACATGCTTTATATGGCCTAACCCGTATGCCTGTTGTGACAAAAAAGCATGCAAAAAGCCCCGGCACCTTGCGGTGCGAGGGCTTGGCGTCACGTTCCTCGGGTGAAGGATTCAGACATGCGGGCGGGCGCCGGCCTCAATGCGCATCGGCCTGCGCCGCGGCTCGCACAGCGGCGCGGGTGTCGCTGCTGGTGCCGTTGAAGAATACATTCAATAGTACAGCACACAGCGAGGCCAGCAGAATTCCCGATTCGACGAGCGGGTGGATGGCGTGCGGCATCCACTGGCGGAAGTTCGGCGCGACCAGCGGAATCATGCCCACTCCGATCGACACGGCGACGATCATGGCGTTGTTGCGGTTGGTCTGGAAGTCCACGTTGCTCAGGATGCGCACGCCGGTGGCAGCCACCATGCCGAACATCACCAGGCCCGCGCCGCCCAGCACGACCGTGGGCAGGGATTCGATCAGCGCCGCCATCTTGGGGAGAATGCCGAGGATGACCAGGATGACGCCGCCGGCAACGCACACCCAGCGGCTCTTCACTCCGGTCACGGCCACGAGGCCCACGTTCTGCGAGAAACTGGTGTAGGGAAAGGTGTTGAAGATCCCGCCCAGCAGCGTGCCCAGCCCGTCGGTGCGCAGTCCGCGCGTGATGTCATCCTGGGAGATTTCCTTGCCGGTCATCTCGCCGAGCGCGAGGAACATGCCCACCGACTCGATCATCACCACCACCATCACCAGCGACATCGTGAGGATCAGGATGGGATCGAACACCGGCATGGCGATCTCGAACGGCAGGACCAGATCGAACCATGCGGCGGTGGCGACCTTGTGGAAATCCATCAGGCCCATGGCCGCGGTGATGATGCCGCCCACGACGATGCCCATGAGTACCGAGATGTTGGCGAGAAAGCCCCTGGCGAATCGCGCGATGAGCAAGATGGTGAGCAGCACCGCGGCGGAGATTCCCACGCCTGCCAGATCCGCGTATTTGGGATTGGGAATGGTGGGCACCACCGAAAAGCCCTTGGGGACGGGCGGCAGCGATGAGCCGGGCGCTCCGGCGGCGGCCTGCGCGTCGGCCAGCCATTTCAGGTGCTCCGGGTTGGGAACGGAAGGGGCCGTGGGGCCGACGGGATTGCCGAAGATCCAGTTGATGCCCACGCGCATCAGGCTGATGCCGATGACCGCGATGATCGTGCCGGTCACCACGGGCGGGAAAAAACGCAGCATCCGGCTGATGAGCGGGGCGATCAGTAAGGAGACGATGCCCGCGCCGATGACCGAGCCGAAGATCAGCCCCGCGCCAGCCTGGCCGCCGGTTGCCTGCGCCATCGAGATCATGGGGGCCACGGCGGCGAACGTCACGCCCATCATCACCGGCAGCTTGATGCCGAAATACTGCGTTGCGCCCATGGCCTGGATCAGCGTGACCAGGCCGCAGACGAACAGGTCGGCGGAGATGAGGTGCGCCACCTGCTCGGGCGGCAGGTTCAGCGCGCGGCCCACGATGAGCGGGACCGCTACGGCGCCCGCATACATGACCAGAACGTGCTGCAGCCCCAGCGCGGTGACGCGTCCCAGCGGCAGCGGTTCATCGACGGGATGGACGGATGTTGACATGGGCTTCTACCTCTTGGAGATGTCCTGGCGCTTGGCTGTCCGCGACTTCGCACCATACGGGTCGGGATCGGCTTGTGCGCAGGGATTTATACAAAAAGTGTATACAAAACAGAGAGTGAAGCATCTCCCGGTAAACCCTGAAATGCGGGCGCGGCCCGAGCGCCCCGGATGCGCCCGGACGCGCCCGGACGCGCCGTCAGGGGTGCCAGTGGCTGCGCTGAACGATCCGCTCCTGGTCGGCATACCGCGCGGCAGCCAGTGTTTGCGAGAGGCGATTGGCCGCCGATACGATGGCGTCCGCATGGCGCAGCAGCTCGGCGCTTGCCGCGTCGCTCGCCGGCACGGCCAGGCTGAGCGCGCCGATCACCGCGCCGCGCGCCGCAAACACCGGCGCGGCGATACTGGCCGCGAGCACATTGGCCTCGCCCACGGTGGCGTGGTAGCGGCGCTCGCGGATGGTGTCCATCAGCGCGCCTTCGTGCCCGGTGAATGCAAGGATCACCTGCCCGGCCGCGCCGCGTTCCAGCGGCAGCGGCTCGCCCACGCGGGTGGGGCTGACAAACCCGTCCGCCCCGCGCACGCGCAGCAGGCGCACGCGGCGGCCGTGCTCGAGCGCGAAGAACGAGGCGCTGTGTCCCGTCAGCTCGGCCAGCGCGTGCAACGCGGGTTCGATCACATTGCTCAGGTCGAAGGCTCGCTGGTATCTTGCCCCCAGCTGCGCCACCGCTGGCCCCAGTCGCCACACGCCGCCCGGCAGCGCCACCAGGTAGCCCGCCATGGACAGGGTGCGCGCCAGCCGCAGGGCGGTGGGCTTGGCGAGCCGGGTGCGCCGCGCGAGCTGCGCGAGCGACAGTTGCGCGTCGTGTTCGCCGAATGCGTCCAGCAGGCTGAGCGCGCGCAATACGGCGCTCACGATCGGGCCGCTGGTGGCCGATGACGACGACGGTGACGGGACGGGGCTTTCCATGGGCGGCAGTATGACCGTTTCATTGCGTGGAATGATATTGTCCACGCTCGCCATGCTCCCTACGCTTGCGGTCCGGGGCTGCCGGTGTCGCTGTATATCGCGGCAGGCGCCCGTTGAACCACCCTTCGAGGAGATAGACATGACGAGCCATTTTTCCCCGTTGCGCCGCGGCGCAATCGCCCTGATGATGCTGTGCGCCGCTGGCGCTTCGTGGTCGCAGGGCAGCTTTCCCTCCAAGCCCATCCGCATGGTCGTCCCGTTCGCGGCGGGCGGCGCGGTGGACACCGTGGGTCGCAGCGTGGCGGAGCGCCTTTCCGCGCAGCTGGGCCAGCCGGTGATCGTCGATAACAAGCCGGGCGCGAACGCCAACATCGGCGCGGAAAATGTCGTGAGGTCCCCGGCGGACGGCTACACGCTTCTGGTCGGCGCGAACGGCGTCGTCACCAACAACACCCTGTACCCCAACCTGCCGTTCAACGGCCTTCGCGATTTCACGCCGATCGCGCGTATCGGCTATGCGCCGCTGGTGCTGGTCACGCCCGCGAATGCGCCCTACAACTCGGTCAAGGAACTGATGGAGGCGGCGCGCGCCAAGCCCGGTGAAATGAACTACGGCTCGGCGGGCAATGGCAGCTCGGGCCACCTGGCGGGCGCGTTGTTCGAGTCGGTGGGCAAGTTCGATGCGCTGCACGTGGCCTACAAGGGCGGCTCGCCAGCGCTGGTCGATCTGATCGCCGGGCGCCTGAACTTCATGCTCCTCAATCCTCTGGAGGTGCTGCCGCACGTGCAGTCCGGCAAGCTCAAGGCGCTGGCCGTGACGGGCGAAAAGCGCGCGGCCATGCTGCCCAACGTGCCGACCATGGCCGAAGCGGGCGTGACGGGTTTCGACGCGAGCGTGTGGTGGGTGCTGCTGGCTCCGGCCAAGACGCCCGCGGACATCGTGAACAAGCTCAATGCCGAGATGCTGAAGGCCCTGGCTGACGCGGGCGTGCGCGAGCGGCTCAACGCGCTGGGCGCGGTGATCACTCCGTCGTCTCCGGCCGAGGCGGCCGCCTTCATGAAGAGCGAGTCCGCGAAGTGGGAGAAGGTGATCCGCGACGCGCACATCACGGCTGATTGAGCGTGATGCCAAACGAGCAGGACAGCCAACCGGCAAGGAAAGCACAAGCATGATCATCGACTGCCACGGGCACTACACCACGGCCCCCAAGGCGCTGGAGCAATGGCGCAACGCGCAGATTGCCGCGATCGAGGACCCATCCCGCAAGCCGCGCGCGAGCGATTTGAGGATCAGCGACGACGAACTGCGCGAATCGATCGAGGGCAACCAGCTGCGCCTGATGAAGGAGCGCGGCGCGGACCTTACGATCTTCAGTCCGCGCGCGAGCTTCATGGCGCATCACATCGGTGATTTCGAAGTCTCGAGCACCTGGGCGGCGATCTGCAATGAGCTGTGCCACCGCGTGAGCCGGCTTTTCCCCGATCATTTCGCGGGCGCGGCCATGCTGCCGCAGTCGCCCGGCGTCGATCCCGCGAGTTGCGTGGCCGAGATCGACAGGTGCGTGAAGGACTATGGCTTCGTCGGCATCAACCTGAACCCCGATCCGAGCGGTGGCCACTGGAACAGTCCGCCGCTCACCGATCGCCACTGGTATCCCATCTACGAAAAGATGGTGGAGTACGGAATTCCGGCCATGATCCATGTGAGCACCAGCTGCAACGCATGCTTTCACACCACCGGCGCGCACTATCTGAATGCGGACACCACCGCGGTGATGCAACTCATCCAGGGTGACCTGTTCAGGGATTTCCCTTCCCTCAAGTTCGTGATTCCGCACGGCGGCGGCGCGGCGCCCTATCACTGGGGCCGCTTCAGGGGGCTGGCGCAGGAGATGAAGAAGCCGCTGCTGGAAGAGCATCTGCTCGACAACATCTATTTCGACACCTGCGTTTACCACCAGCCCGGCATCGATCTGCTCACCAAGGTCATCCCGGTGAAGAACATTCTGTTCGCCAGCGAAATGATCGGCGCGGTGCGCGGCATCGATCCGCAAACCGGCCACTACTACGATGACACTAGGCGCTATGTGGCCGCGACGCCGCATCTGAGCGAGCAGGAGCGCGGCATGGTCTTCGAGGGCAACGCGCGCCATGTGTTCCCGCGCCTGGATGCGCAGCTCAAGGCCCGGGGACTGTAAGAACGTGTTTACGATCTCTACGCAGCCGCGTTGGAGTGCAATCGGGATGAG
>NZ_JBEBOW010000038.1:0-26799 GCF_040396215.1 Diaphorobacter ruginosibacter
CCATCCCGCAAAGCCGCTGTCGCGGCGCGAGGAGATCGTGAACACGTTCTGAGCGGCGGCAGGCTCCCTCGCGCTTCCCTTTGCGCTTTTCCGTTGCCTTCTTGTCCGCGTGCTCAGCCGCAGCCATCCGTGGCGCGTATCCGTATCTGTTGGGCAAGGGTCTGTATCGACAACGGCGCGCAGCCTTCCGCGTGGTTGCTGATCGACACGAAGACGTTCTGGCCCCGGTCGGCGAAGGCGTGGATGAGCCGTGCGAGTTCGGCATGCAATTGCGGCTCGGGGTGGTGAATTCGGTCGTAGGGTGAATAGAGCTTTTGCGCATCCGCGTATCCGAAGGGGCCATGGACGGGGTGCAGGTTCCAGCGGCAGACGAGCGGGCCGGGCCACAGTCCGCGCAGCAGCGGCAGTTGCTGCGCAAGCGGCGGCATCTTCGCGTGCAGGCCGAGGCAGTAGGTGGCGTGGCCTCGCCGCAGCGCATCCATGAAGAGCGGCATCCAGTCAGGCGCAAGCCATTGCGGGTCGCGCACTTCCACGGCCACCACGCCATCGGGCGCGTGGGGTGAGAGCGCCGGCAGCGCCGCGAGCATGCGGCCAAGGCGCTCGATGGTTTCCGGGAGACGGTCGAGCATGTTCCAGGGCAACGGCGAGAGCTGGAACACCAGCGCGCCAAGGCTGGAGCCCAGTCCTTCGAGCGCCGGAGCGACAAACTCCTGCAAGGCCAGTTCGGGGCTGAGGAAGGCGGGGTTGGGTTCCCTGCCGCGGCCGTCCTCGCTGCGCACCAGCGCATCGGTGATGAGGCTGGGTGCCTTCACCATGAAGCGGAATCCCGGCGGCACCTGCGCCGCGTAGCGTGCATAGTCGCTGGCGGTCAATGGCCGGTAAAAGCTGCGGTCTATGCTCACGGTGCGAAACAGCGGATGCCGCGCGTAGATCTCCAAACCTTTTCTGGAGAGCGTCTGCTCCGAGGCGCTCGATTCCCATACCAGGCCCGTCCATCCGGGGTAGCTCCACGATGATGTGCCCAGGCGCACGTTGGCGGGCAGCGATGCGCCCAGCGCGTGCAATCCGGAGTCCCACTGCGTCGGCTGCAGGCCCGGCTTGCGGGAGATTTTCGCGGGGCGGGCCGGGGCGGCCTCCTTGCCCTGCGCGTCCTTTGGCGTTAGCCGCGCGCGCCCATGCTCCGGCCCGGCGGGCGCGCCGAAGAGATCGTCCTGGAATGGCTCGTCCATGCCGTTCATGTCACTCATGCGAACAGGCCGCCCTCGTCGAGAAGGCTGAATGCGATTTCCGGATGCAGTTCCATGCTTTTCCTGATGGCGGCGGGAATGCTTTGGCGCGTCTTCTTGCACAGGCCCGGTTGTTCGCGCACGAGGATCACGATGCCGCGCAGTGTGCGAACCTCGTTGGGGCCGGGGCCGATGTCCAGGCGGATTCCCAACTGCTCGAACATGCGCTCCTGCATGTGCCGCAGCTCTTGCAGGCTGGCCAGCGATTCGAGCCGCCGGATGAGCCGGGACTCTTCCTCGCGCGTGAGCCGAAGGATGCGGATGTCGCCGCCCTCCGCCTGCAGCAGCGCTTCGCGCTGGCAGATGCAGGCACCGGGCGGACATTCGGTTCGGATGGGAAAGGGTGGGTTCATCATGACGCGAGGCGCGATATGCGGCTCGATTGTCCCGCACTGCGAATGGGCCGTGTTCATATGTGCGTATCGGAGTGAATTCGCCAAAACATGACGGCGCGGATTTGAAAATGAGTCACAAAACAATATGTTTTGCAACTTCTGCCGATACATAGAATGATGGGCAGAAAATCAAATTCCAACAAAGCGGGAATATGCGGATTTTCCCGCCGGTACCACTTGATGACGACCCATGCTGATGAATTCCCTTCACAAGCCGCTGGCGTTGGCGGTGCTCCTTCTGTCGGCCCAGTCCTTCGCCGCGCTTGCGCAGGAGGCATCACCCGTGTCGGGCCTGGATGGCTGGACCCTGGGCGTGGCGCCCTACACCTATCATTTCTCGGACGCCAGGAAAGAGCATTCTTTCGAGCCTGACGATGAAAGGCACGCCGACGTCTGGCTCGTCACCGCCGAGCGGCGTTTCGACGAGCACCAGCTGGCGGGACTGGCGCTGTTCAACAACTCCTTCGGGCAATTCAGCCAGTACGCATACTATGGCTGGCAATTCAGGCCGTGGAATGCCCATCCGCAGCTTTTCCTCAAGCTCACGGGCGGCGTCATTCACGGCTACAAATATCCGTATCACAAGAAGATTCCCTTCAACAACAGGAACGGCTGGGGAGTCACCGTGATCCCGGGCGTCGGCTGGGATTTCGATCGCCATTGGGGCGCGCAGGTCAATGTGCTGGGGACCTCTGCGCTGATGTTCCAGGTGAACTACATGTTCCGTTGACCGCTGCCCACGGCGCGTCAGCGGTGGGCATGCAAACGATTTCTGACACTCGCGGGGCGGGATGCCCGGCTTGCGTATGGCAAACTCTCTTGCTTCGCGTCAGTTGAAGCGCTCCTTGGCGAGCCAGTGAGTTCATGCATCAGATCATCCGGCAGTTGGCCGCAGAAATCAGAATCACCGAAACCCAGGTACGCGCAGCCGTAGAGCTGCTGGATGGAGGAGCCACGGTTCCCTTTATCGCGCGTTACCGCAAGGAGGCGACCGGCGGCCTCGATGACATACAGCTGCGCGAGCTCGAGGCGCGCCTGTCCTATCTGCGCGAGCTGGACGACCGCCGCGCCGCGGTGCTCAAGGCGATCGACGAGCAGGGCAAGCTGACCGATGCGCTTCGCGCGGCGATCGCGGCGGCTCCGACCAAGCAGGAGCTGGAAGACATCTACCTGCCGTTCAAGCAAAAGCGCCGCACCAAGGGCCAGATCGCCCGGGAGTTCGGCATCGAGCCGCTGGCGGACAAGCTGTTTGCCGATCCTGCGCTCGATCCGCATGAGCAGGCCCAGGCTTTCCTGCGCGAGCCCGAGGTGCTGCCCGACGGAAAGCCGGGTGCCGATTTCTCGACCACGTTCGCCGTGCTCGATGGCGTGCGCGACATTCTCTCGGAGCGTTGGGCGGAAGACGCCGCGCTCGTGCAGTCCATGCGCGAATGGCTTTGGGCCGAGGGGCTGCTGCGCAGCAAGAAGGTCGAATCCAAGAACGAGAACGACCCGGAAGTGGCGAAGTTCCGCGACTATTTCGAGTACGACGAGCCGATAGGCCGCGTGCCCTCGCATCGCGCGCTGGCGGTATTCCGCGGCCGCGCGCTGGAGATTCTCGAAGCCAAGCTGGTGCTGCCGGTGGAGCCGGAACCGGGCAAGCCCAGCATCGCGGAAGGCCGCATCGCCAACCACCTGCAATGGAGCCATGCCTCGCGCAAGTCCGATGACCTGATCCGCAAGTGCGTGGCGTGGACCTGGCGGGTCAAGCTCAGCCTCTCCACTGAGCGCGACCTGTTCTCGCGCCTGCGCGAGGAGGCGGAGAAGGTCGCCATCAAGGTATTTGCCGACAACCTCCGCGATCTGCTGCTGGCGGCGCCCGCCGGAGCCAGGACGGTGATGGGCCTTGATCCGGGCATCCGCACCGGCGTGAAGGTGGCGGTGGTGGATTCCACCGGCAAGCTGGTCGATACCTCCACCGTCTATCCGCATGAGCCGCGCAAGGACTGGGACGGCTCCCTGCATACGCTGGGCGGGCTGGTCGAAAAGCATGGCGTGAGCCTGATCGCCATCGGCAATGGCACGGCCAGCCGCGAGACCGACAGGCTTGCCGCCGATCTGATCAAGCTGGCGGCCAAGGCCGACAGGCACATCGAGAAGGTGGTGGTCAGCGAGGCGGGCGCCTCGGTCTATTCGGCAAGCGAATACGCGTCGCAGGAGATGCCCGATGTGGACGTCAGCCTGCGCGGCGCGGCATCCATCGCGCGTCGCCTGCAGGACCCGCTGGCCGAGCTGGTGAAGATCGAGCCCAAGAGCATTGGAGTGGGCCAGTATCAGCACGATGTGAACCAGAGCGAGCTGGCGCGTACGCTGGATGCGGTGGTGGAAGATTGCGTGAACTCGGTGGGCGTCGACCTGAACACCGCCAGCGTTCCGCTGCTCTCGCGCGTGTCCGGCCTGTCCTCCAGCGTTGCCCGGTCGGTCGTGCGCTGGCGCGAGGCCAACGGCGCCTTCAAGAGCCGCAAGCAGTTGATGGAGGTGAGCGGCCTGGGCGCCAAGACGTTCGAGCAGTCGGCGGGCTTCCTGCGCATTCGCGGCGGGGAGAATCCGCTGGACATGACGGGCGTGCACCCTGAAACCTATGCCGTGGTCGAGCAGATCATCGAGAAGACCGGCAAGCCGGTCGCCGAGATCATGGGCCGCGCCGACATGCTCAAGACGCTCAAGCCCGAACTGTTCGCCAACGAGAAGTTTGGCGTGATCACCGTGAAGGACATCCTGGGCGAACTGGAGAAGCCGGGCCGTGATCCGCGTCCGGATTTCAAGGTGGCGCGCTTCAACGATGGCGTCGAGGACATCAAGGACCTCAAGGAGGGCATGATTCTCGAGGGCACGGTGAGCAACGTCGCGCAGTTCGGCGCGTTCGTGGATCTCGGCGTCCACCAGGACGGATTGGTGCACGTGAGCCAGCTCAGCCACAAGTTCGTGAACGATGCGCGCGAAGTCGTCAAGACCGGCGACATCGTGAAGGTGAAGGTGCTGGAGGTGGATGTCGCGCGCAGCCGCATCAGCCTGACCATGAAGCTCGACGCCGCGCCGGCGCGCCGCGATGGTCCGCGCGACAACCGCTTCGAAGGAGCGGGACGTGGCTATGCCCAGCCTCAGCGCCGCAACGATCCGGCACCGCAATCGGCCATGGCTTCGGCCTTCGCCAAGCTGCAGCAGGCCAAACGCTGACAATACGGCCGCGTCCGCGCGGGCCGGATGCGGGTCACGGCGCGCTTGTATTGAGATGTGAATTTTGTAAAAAAATTCAACTCCAATACACGCGTCTTAGGGATAATCAAGCTCATTTGTTTACAAATCGAGTGTCGAGTGTCCGTTCCAGAGTCACTGAATCCGTCGCTGGTCGTGCCTTGCCTGCCCCGCACGGTGGCGCTGTTGATGAGCGAGCTGGTGGCGTCCGAGCCCTTGATGGCGCGGCTCAATCAGTTGTTTGGCAGCGATCCGGGCCTGGCGGCCATGCTGCTGCAACGGGCCAATGACACGCGCCATGGCGCATGCCGGGAGGTGGCCGGCGTTCCGCAGGCGCTGGCCCTGCTGCCGGTTGCCGCGCTGCGCGAACTGGTGGCGGCAGCCCCCGTGGGCACGGCGGGCCGCTCGGTGTACGGGATGGATCTGCCGCAGTTCTGGCGCTATAGCCTGAATACAGCGCGGCTTGCGCGCTCGCTGGCGGGGATCGCATTCCTCAATCCCCTGGCGGCCTATACGGCGGGATTGCTGCATGCCGTGGGCGAGCTGGTCATCCATCGCTGTGAGGGCGAGAGGATCGACAGTCTCAATGCGCGCCGGGGTCCGTTCAGCCTGAGGCGTTGCGAGCTGGAGCGCCAGGAGTTCGGCTACTGCTATGCGCAGGTCAGCGCGGGGCTGGCCAAGCGCTGGCGGCTTCCGCAGGTGCTGGTGGAGACGCTGTGCTATCAGGCCGATCCGCTGGACAACGAGTCCTACGAGCCGCTGGCCTCGGTGCTGCATCTGGCCGTCTGGCGTGCCCGTGCGCGCGAGGCGCGGCTGAGCGAGCGCGAACTGGCGGTGACCTATCCGGACGAGGTCGGCGTCACGCTGGGCCTGGATATCGACACCGTGCTGCAGCAAGATCCGATCAACTGGAAACCTCATTGCGATGACGAGTGAACCGCGCGCGGCGGGCGTGCCGCGCGTCCCGGGCGGGCGTTCCCCCGGAGCCGGGCTCCGTCACATGGAGTCGCGCAGCATCTTGCGGTAGTCCTCGGGCGAGGCCTCGCGCGGGTTGGTCTTGTGGCAGTGATCCGCGAGCGCTCCCTTGATCACATCGTCGAACATGGACTCGGTCACGCCCAGCGCGGCAAGGCCGGTGGGCAGGCCCAGCCGCGCCGTCATGTCATGCACGGCCTGCGCCACGTCGCCATTGGCGCCCAATCCCATGGCGTGCGCCATGCGCTCCAGGCGGCGGTCCTTTTTCACCTGGGCGTCTTCTGCGTTGAACCGGATCACGGCGGGCAGGAAGATCGCATTGAGGGTGCCGTGGTGCAGCCTCGGATTCACGCCGCCCAGGCTGTGGCTGAGCGAATGCACGCAGCCCAGTCCTTTCTGGAAGGCCATCGCTCCCTGCATGCTGGCGCTCATCATGTTCAGGCGCGCCTGCCGGTCGGCGCCGTCGCGCGTGGCGGCCTCGATGTGCGCCCAGCCGCGCTCGAGCCCGTCCAGCGCAATGCCGTCGGCCGGTGGGTTGAAGGCGCAGGACATGAAGGTTTCCATGCAGTGCGCGATCGCATCCATGCCGGTTGCCGCCGTCAGCCGCGGCGGCAGGCCGAGCGTCAGCGCGGGATCGCAGATCGCCGTTTTGGGCACCAGGTGCCAGGAGTGAAAGCCCAGCTTGCGGTGGTCGTCCACGATGATGATGGCGCCGCGCGCCACTTCGCTGCCGGTGCCGCTGGTGGTCGGCACCGCAATCAGCGGCACGGCGCGCTCGGTGATCCTGGGGGAGCCGCCTTCGATGGTGGCGTAGTTCTTGAGCGGGCCTTCGTGCGTGGCGGCGATGGCGATGCCCTTGGCGCAGTCGATGGCGGAGCCGCCGCCCACGGCGATCAGGCCGTCGCACTGGCCGCTCCTGAACAGCTCCACGGCCGCGCGCACGGCGGCTTCGGTCGGGTTGGAAGGAGTCTGGTCGAACACGCTCACGGGCATGCCGGGCATGGCGTCCAGCACTTGCTGCAGCACACCCGCGGCCCTGACGCCCTGATCGGTCACCACCAGCGGCCGCGCCATGCCGGTGCGCGCGCATTCCTGCGGCAGCAGGGCGACGGCGCCGTAGTCGAACTGGATCTGAGTGACGTAGTAGATGAAAGCCATGGTGTGTTGTCTCTCCTGATGGATTTAGGATGCGTGCAGATTACCTCAGAACGTGGATTTCCACGGGGCTGAGGAAATCCCGAACATATTCCGAGGAGACATTCATGAAGCTGAAATTGGCGCTGATTCCACTCTCGCTGGCAGTCTTTTGCGCGACAGCCGCCCAGGCGGCCTGCCTGAGCCCGGGCGAGGTCGAACAGTTGATGCAGAACTACCTGCGGCTCAAGCCATCGCCCAACATCGCGCCCTTGACTGACGAGGAGGGCGCCTGCTCGCGCGCGCGGTTCAACGCGCTGCTCGGAGGGCATTTCGAGAAGGTGATCGGTTTCAAGGCGGGGCTGACCAATCCCGCCGTGCAAAAGCGTTTCGGGACCGACAAACCTGTCTGGGGCGTGCTCTATTCAGGGATGATCCTGCCGGACGGCGCGACCTTGCCTGCCAGATTCGGGGCGCGCCCGCTGTTCGAGGCGGATATGCTGGTGCGGGTCAGGCACGCGGACATCAACGCGGCGCGCAATCCGGCGCAGGTGCTGGAGAACATCGACCAGATCATTCCGTTCATCGAGCTGCCCGACCTGATGGTGGAGAATCCGGGCGCGCTCAACGGCGCGGGGGTGGCGGCGATCAATGTGGGAGCGCGGGCCGGCGTGGCGGGCGAGCCGATCGCGGCGCCCGTGTTCCCCGAGCAGCAGCGCGAGATGCTGCAGGCGCTGGCCGATATGTCCGTACGGCTCACGGACAATTCGGGCAACGAACTCGCAAGCGGTAAGGGCAGCGATATCCTCGGGCATCCGCTCAATGCGGTGATCTGGATCGCGCAGGCCCTGCAGCAGGAGAACATCCGGCTTCGGGCAGGCGATCTGGTGAGCCTCGGCTCGTTTTCACCGCTGCTGCCGCCCAAGGCGGGGTTGAGCGTGACGGCCACCTACATCGGCCTGCCTGGCGCCAAGCCGGTCAGGGTGAATTTCCAGCCTCCCGTGTTTTCAGGACAATCCGATTGACATCCCCCGGTTTCGAACCTCCAGAGCTTCCCCCCGGCGTGCAGCTCACGCCGCAAATGCGCAATGTGATCGAGCGCATGGCGCGCGCCAGGAATGCGCCGTTGCACACGCTCTCCGCCCAGCAGGCGCGCGCCTTTTATGAAATGGGCTCGGGCGTGCTCGAAGTGCCCAAGGCCGAGCTGGCGCGAGTGGAGGATCTCCGGATTCCCACGCGCGACGGTTTCGCCATGGGAGCGCGGCTTTACGCACCGTCACATGAAAAGCACCTGCCGCTGCTGCTCTACACGCATGGGGGTGGTTTCACCATCGGCAGCATCGACACGCACGACACGCTGTGCCGCGAGCTGGCGCGGCTTGCGGGCTGCATGGTGGTGTCGATCGGCTACCGCCTGTCGCCCGAGCACCGGTTCCCGGTCGCGGCCAACGACGCGTGGGATGCGCTCCAATGGCTGGCCGCTCATGCGGCGGAACTGGGCGCGGATGCCTCGCGCCTGGCTGTCGCCGGCGACAGCGCGGGCGGCACGCTTGCCGCGGTGAATGCGATCCATGCGCGCGATGCCGGCATGGCGCTGGCGCTTCAGGTGCTGTTCTACCCGGGAACGACCGCGCACCAGGATACGGCGTCGCACAGGACGTTCGCGCACGGGCTGGTGCTCGAGGAGGACGCGGTGAGCTGGTACTTCGACAACTACATACCCAACCGCGCCGACCGCGAGGACTGGCGCTTCGCGCCGCTGCTCGCGCCCGATGTGGATGGCGTCGCATCCGCATGGATCGGCCTGGCCGAGCTGGACCCGCTCGTGGACGAAGGCATCGCCTATGCCGACAGGCTGCGGCTGGCCGGCGTGGCGGTGGATCTGGAGATCTACCGTGGCGTGACCCATGAATTCATCAAGATGGGCCGGGCTCTGCCCGAGGCGCGCAAAGCGCATGCCGATGCGGCTCGCGCGCTGCGCGAAGCCTTTGGCCTTTGATTTTCAAACCCCGACTCCAAGAAGAACCAAGATGAAACGTCAGGATTTTCGTTGCGTTCACAGGCTGCGCGTGCGCTGGGCTGAAGTGGATGCCCAGAAGATAGTTTTCAACGCGCATTACCTGAGCTATGCCGACGTCGGCATGTCAGGGTACTGGCGCGCGCTCGCCATGCCCTACGAAGCTGCCATGCGCAAGCTCGGCGGCGACGTTTTCCTGAAGAAGGCCACGGTGGAGTACCACGCCTCGGCCCGGATGGACGATGTGCTGGATGTCTGCATGCGCTGCGTCCGCATCGGGAATTCTTCGCTCGGCTACGAGTGCGGCATTTTCGCGGGCGACAGATGGCTGGCGGGCATCGAGCTGGTCTATGTGTTCGCCGACCCCGCCACCCAGACCTCGCGTCCCGTGCCCCAGGAACTGCGCGACGCCATCGGGCATTTCGAAGCGGGCGACGACATGGTCTCGCTGACGCTTGGCGACTGGGCGGCGCTCGGCAAGGACGCTTTTGAAGTGCGCAAGGCGGTCTTCATCGAAGAGCAGGGTATTTCCGTAGATATCGAACTCGATGAGCTGGATGCCACCGCCGTGCATGCCGTGGCATTCAATCGCCTGGGCATGCCGGTGGCCACGGGGCGGCTGTTGCAGGATGCGCCCGGGCAAGCGCGTATCGGGCGCATGGCGGTGGCGCGCGTCCTGCGCGGACAGCGCTGGGGCCGGGCGATTCTCGATGCTCTGGTGCAGGAATCGCGCAAGCGTGGCGATGAGATGGTGACCCTGCACGCGCAATGCAGCGCCGAAGGCTTCTACCGGCGCGCCGGTTTCGAGGCGCGCGGCGAGCCGTATGACGAAGCAGGCATCGCGCACATCACGATGCAGCGCTCATTGGCGTCGGGCTAGCGGGCAGCGATGCGGCCCGCAGCCGGGCAGCCGGGCGGTCAGATATCCGCCAGCAGCTCGTAGGGCAGCTTCTGCAATTGCAGCGCCGGGCCGCCCGCTGAGCCTGCGTGCAGCGCGCCGTCGGTCGATGCGATCTGCAGTGAAACCAGCGCATCGACGCCGCCCTCGGGCGACGGCGCGGATTGGACGACCGTGCCTACGGGTTGCTCGGCGTCGGCGGCGCTGAACACTTCGGTGCCGATGGCGAGTTCGTCCGCATTCACGTGCGCGAGGTAGGCGCGGCGCTTGAGCGTGCCGCGAAACTGGCTGCGCGCGACGACCTCCTGGCCGGGATAGCAGCCCTTCTTGAAGTTCACCCCGCCGACGGATTCGTAGTTCACCATCTGCGGCACGAAGGCTTCGAAGATGGGCTGCGTGAGCGTGGCGACGCCGCTGCGCACCTCGCCGAGCATCCACAGTTCTTCGGACAGCAAGGGCCCCTGAGGCGCGCTGCTGCCCGCCGGCGCGATCCAGAGCGCGCGTGGCTGGCCATCCGCCGGATAGAGCTGGACGGTGCGGGCATCGCCGTCGCCGTGGACCGTCCAGGGCGCGGCGCCTGCGGGCGCGCAATGGCCCGCCAGGCCATGGATCACCCATTCGGCGCTCGCGTCCGAGAGCCTGGCCTTGGCGCGCAATACGAACATGGAAAGGCGCTTGAGCGTCTGCGCGAGCAGGTCGCGCGAGCAGAGCAGCAAGATCTCATCGGCCGAACGCTTGACGCCGATGAAACTGGCCTGCATGCGGCCCTTGGCGTTCAGGAAGGCGGCAAGGCGCGCCTCGCCGGGCTTTTGCAGCGCGAAGTCCTGGGTCAGCTGGCTGTGCAGGAAGCTGGCGGCGTCGTCGCCCGCCACGCGGATCACGCCGAGATGTTGCAAGGGAGGGGTAACGCCGTTGAAAGGCACTGACGCAGTGTGGTTCATGGGTGAATTATGATGCGCCGTTCCATTCATGTGATTGATAGGGTTGTGCGTCGATTTCTCATTTTGCTGGTGCTCGTTGCGCTTGCGGCGGCAGGCGCCGCGTATTGGTGGCTGAACGCCCCGCTGCCGTTGCGCGCGGGCGCCGCGCCCGGCCAGCCGCTGGAACTGGAGATCGAGCCGGGGATGACGCCGCGCGGTGTGGCCCGTGCCGCGGTGAAGGCCGGCGTGGATACCGATGCGCGGCTGCTGTATTACTGGTTCCGGCTGTCGGGGCAGGACCGTCAGATCAAGGCGGGCAATTACGAGATCCCGGCGGGCACGACGCCCCATGCGCTGCTGCAGAAGCTCGTGCGCGGCGAGGCGACCATGCGCGCGGTGACCATCGTCGAGGGCTGGACCTTCAGGCAGATGCGCGCCGCGCTCGCCAAGGCGGATTCGCTCAGGCAGGACACGGGCGCGATGCCGGATGAGGAGCTGATGAAGGCGTTGGGCCGTGAAGGCGTGCCCGCCGAGGGCAGGTTCTTTCCGGACACCTATGCCTATGCCAAGGGCAGCAGCGATCTGGCGGTGTTCAAGCGCGCGCTGCATGCCATGGACCGCCGGCTGGAAGCAGCCTGGTCGCTGCGTGACCCGGATACGCCGCTGAAATCCGCGGATCAGGCGCTCATCCTGGCGAGCATCGTCGAAAAGGAAACGGGCAGCGCGCAGGACCGCGCGGAGATCGCCGGCGTGTTCACCAATCGCCTGCGCGCGGGGATGCTGCTGCAGACCGATCCGACGGTGATCTACGGCCTGGGAGACAAGTTCGACGGCAATCTGCGCAAGCGTGACCTGCAGGCGGATACCCCATGGAACACCTATACGCGCGCGGGATTGCCGCCCACGCCGATCGCGCTGCCGGGCAAGGCCTCGCTGCTGGCGGCGGTGCAGCCGGCGCGGACCAAGGCGCTGTATTTCGTTGCCAGGGGCGACGGCTCCAGCCATTTCAGCTCCTCGCTGGACGAGCACAATCGTGCGGTCAATCGCTACCAGCGCGGACAGCGCCCCGCGAGGGGCGAGGAACAATGAAGCGGATTTTGGGGCTCGGGGCATCGGGCCGGCATCGGGCCACGTCAGCAAGGGAGTGTCATGTCTGAGCAAGCAACGGGAGCGGGAGTGAGCAAGGGCCTGTTCATCTCATTTGAAGGGATCGATGGAGCGGGCAAGTCCACGCACATCGACGCGCTGGCGCGGGCGTTCCGCGATGCCGGGCGCGTGGTGACGCTCACGCGCGAGCCCGGCGGAACGCCTTTGGCCGAGAAGCTGCGCGAGATGCTGCTGCATGACGGCATGGACCCGTTGACCGAGGCGCTGCTCGCGTTCGCCGGGCGGCGCGATCATCTGCGCTGCGTGATCGAGCCGGCGCTCGCGCGCGGCGAGGTGGTGCTGTGCGACAGGTTCACCGACGCGACCTTTGCCTACCAGGGCGCGGGGCGGGGATTCGACCCGCAGGTCCTGTCCTACCTTGAAAAACTGGTGCAGACCGGCCTGGCTGATGACAAGGCCTTGCTGCGCAACCCGGATGTGACGATCTGGTTCGACGTTCCGCCCGAGGTGGCGGCGCAGCGTCTGGCGGCGGCGCGCGCACCCGATCGCTTCGAAGCTCAGCCGCAAGCGTTCTTCGAGCGTGTCGCGGGCGGCTATGCGGCGCGCGCGGCGGGTGATCCCGCGCGATTCGCTCGCATCGACTCATCCGGGGACCGTGGCGACGTGGCGATGCAGGTGATGGAGGCGATGCGCTCGCGCGGATTGCTCTGCGAGTCCGCCTGCCCATCCGGGGGGCGCAGGCCATGAGCGAGGCCATGACCATTTCCCACGGCGTCGCGCCCTGGATTGCCGCCCAGCGCGATGCACTGCTGGCGCAGCGCGGCCACGCTTGGCTGCTGCAGGGGCCCTCGGGCATGGGTCAGTTCAGCCTGGCGCTGGAGCTCGTGCGCTCCTGGCTGTGCGATGCTCCCACCGCCCATGGCGCCTGCGGGCAGTGCCCGAGCTGCCACGGCATCGACGTTCACGTGCATGCCGATCTGTGCGTGCTGATGCCGGAGACGCAGATGCTCGAATTCGGTTGGCCCCTGCCGGAAAAGGCGCAGGGCGAGATCGATGACAAGAAGCGCAAGCCCAGCCGCGAGATCCGCGTGGAGGCCATGCGCGATGCTGTGGAGTTTTCCCAGCGCACGTCGGCACGCGGGCGCGGCAAGGCTGTCCTGGTGTATCCCGCCGAGCAGATGAACCATGTGACGGCCAATGCGCTGCTCAAGACGCTGGAGGAACCGCCGGGCGATGTGCGCTTCGTGCTGGCGACCGAGGCCGCGCACGAGCTGCTGCCCACCATCCGCAGCCGCTGCATGGGTCATACCATGCAATGGCCGGCTGAGCCGGACATGCTGGGCTGGCTGCAGGGGCAGGGCGTGGGGGCGGATACGGCGCTTTCGCTGCTGCGCGCCAGCGGCGGCAGGCCCGAGGACGCGCTTGCGCTGGCGCGGGCCGGGCGCAGCCCGCAGGCCTGGGCGCTGTTCCCGAAGGCCGTGGCGCGCGGCGACGTGTCGGCCCTGGCCGATCTGGCGCCCGCGCAGGCCATCGAGGCGCTGCAAAAGCTCTGCCACGATCTGCTGTCCGTGCAGGCAGGCGCGCGGCCGCGCTATTTCGCACTCGCCGATCTGCCCGAGGCGCCGCCCATGCTGCAACTGTCCCGATGGGCGCGGGCGCTTTCCCAGCAGGCGCGCACGGCCGACCATCCCTTCAACGCCGGGCTGATGCTGGAGGCGCTTGTCGCACAGGCAAGAAACGCCCTAAACTCCAGGCATTGAACCACCGCAGCCGATATGAGCACTTCCAACACCGTCGCCCGCCCCAGCGTGATGCAGCTGGCCATCAAGGAAAAGGCCGCGCTCTATGCCGCCTTCATCCCGTTCTTCGAGGAAGGCGGCGTGTTCGTTCCCACGGCCAAGGACTACCATCTGGGCGACGATGTCTACGTGCTGCTGACTTTGCCCGACGATACGCAGCGTTATCCGGTTGCGGGTAAAGTGGCCTGGGTGACTCCGGCGCGCGCCTCCGGCAACCGCACGCAGGGGATAGGCATCCAGTTTCCCAAGGACGACAAGTCTCGCGCGTTGCGCGCCCGGATCGAGGAAATCCTGGGCTCCAGCCTCGGGTCGGATCGTCCGACGCAGACCATCTGAGCATTGTTGACACAGCGAGCGCCGCGTTTTTCTTCAGGGATGAGGGCGATGCGCGGCCCCGCGAGCCGGCACCGGACGGGCCGGCTTTTTTGTTTTCCGAGACACCATGTTTACCGACTCGCATTGCCATCTCAACTTTCCCGAACTGATCGAGAAGTTGCTCCCCATCCGCGAAGCCATGGCCGAAGCCAGGGTGGACCGCGCTCTGTGCATCTGCACCACCATGGAGGAGTTCGAGGACGTGCACCGCCTGGCGACCAGCTATGACAACTTCTGGGCGACCGTCGGCGTGCATCCCGACACCGAGGGCCTGACCGAGCCGAGCGAAGCCGATCTGCTTGCGCGCGCGGCGCTCGCGCGCGTCGTCGCCATTGGCGAGACGGGGCTCGACTACTACGGCATGGAAGACCGCAAGGGCGGGCGCACGGTGGCTGACCTGGAATGGCAGCGTGAGCGCTTTCGCACCCACATCCGCGCGGCCCGCGCGTGCCGCAAGCCGCTGGTGATCCACACCCGCAGCGCGTCCGCGGACACGCTGCGCATCCTGCGCGAGGAAGGCGAGGACGGCGCGGGCAACCGGGCGGGCGGCGTGTTCCACTGCTTCACGGAGACCGCCGAGGTGGCGCGCGCGGCGCTGGACATGGGTTACTACGTTTCGTTCTCGGGCATCGTGACGTTCAAGAATGCCCAGGATTTGCGGGATGTAGCTGCGTTCGTGCCCATGGACCGGCTCCTGATCGAGACCGACAGCCCTTATCTGGCCCCCGTGCCTTATCGCGGCAAGACCAACAATCCATCCTATGTGCCCTATGTGGCGCGGCAACTGGCGGAGGTGAAGGGGGTTGCGGTGGAGGCGATTGCCGAGGCCACGAGCAGGAATTTTGACGATCTGTTTCTGAGAGGCGAACAATGACGAACATGGACAAGGCTCGCCGCCATGCATTGGCGGCCATTGCGTTCTCGGGCCTGGCGGCCTTGCCGCTGATCTCGCGCGCCGGGGCGTTCGATGATTTCTTCACTGCCATCATCCGGGACAATCCGTCGTCCATCACATCGCTGCTGCAGCGCGGCTTCGATCCCAACACGCGCAACGCTGACGGCGAGCCGCCGCTGATCTTCGCGCTGCAAAAGGGCTCCCTGCGGGCGTTCGATGCGCTTTTGCAGTCGAAGAGGATCAATGTCGAACTGCGCAACAGGAAAGATGAAAGCCCGCTGATGATCGCGGCGATCCAGGGCGACCTGAATGCGGCCAAGGCGCTCATTGCCCGCGATGCCGATGTCAACAAGACGGGCTGGACGCCATTGCATTACGCCGCATCATGCACCACGGACGCGGCCGTTCCCATGATCCGCCTGCTGCTGGATCATTTTGCCTATATCGATGCCGCATCGCCCAACGGAACGACGCCGCTGATGATGGCGGTGCGCTATGGCACGGCGGACGCCGCACGGCTTCTGGTGGAGGAAGGCGCGGATCCCGCGCTGCGCAATGAAAAAGGACTGTCCGCGGTGGAGTTTGCAAGACAGGCGGACCGCCAGGACATGGTGCAACTGGTGCTGGACGCGAAAAAACTTCGTGCGCGGCCGGCGCCGCTCGCGGCAGGCGGCGCGCAGGCTCCGGCGACTGCGCCCGTGCCAGCGCGGCGCGGAGGCTGGTAAGCGGGTGGCTTCAATGAGACGCCATCGCTGGATTATTTGCTGTCAATAGTAAATTCAGGTAACCAAAAAGCCGGGCGACATGCTGCCGTCTCCCGGCTTTTTTGCACCCGATCCATGCTATGTGCTACAGATTGTTGAGCGCGGGATGCGCCTGCAGGCGGGCATACAGGCCGCCCAGGGCCATCAATTCGGCGTGGGTGCCCTGCTCGACGATGCGGCCGCGTTCCATCACGATCACCCTGTCGGCATGTTCGATGGTGGACAGCCGGTGCGCAATCACCAGCGTGGTGCGGCCCGCCATCAGGCGCTGCAGCGCTTCCTGAACGAGGCGCTCCGATTCGGTATCGAGGGCCGAGGTCGCCTCGTCGAGGATGAGAATGGGCGCGTTCTTGTAGAGCGCCCGCGCAATGGCCAGGCGCTGGCGCTGCCCGCCCGAGAGTTGTGTCGCATTGTGTCCCACCACGGTGTGGATGCCCTGCGGCAGCCCCGCCACATGGTCGGCCAGATTGGCTGCCTCCAGGCATTCCAGCACCTTGGCGTCGTCCACTTCGGAGCCGAGCGCCACGTTCGCCGCGATGCTGTCGTTGAACATCACCACGTCCTGGCTGACCATCGCGAACTGAGTGCGCAGCGCATGCAGGTCCCATTGCTCGACAGGCACCCCGTCGAGCATCACCTGGCCTGAATTCGGCGTGATGAAGCGCGGCAGGAGATTGACCAGCGTAGTCTTGCCGGCGCCCGAGGGGCCGACCAGGGCCACGATCTCGCCGGCCTTGATGTCAAGTGACAGCCGGTTGATGGCGGGCATCAGGTCGGCGTCGAAAGCGACGGTGACGTCGTGCAGCGAGATGCTGCCTTCTGCTCGCTGCTTGTGGTAGGTTCCGCCATCCTCGGCCTTCGCGTCGTTGAGCAGCACCAGTCCACGTTCGAGCGCGGCCACGCCGCGGGTAATGGGGTTGGCGACGTCGGCGAGGCGGCGGATGGGCGCGATCAGCATCAGCATGGCCGCGATGAACGAGGCGAAGCCGCCGACCGTCACATCGGTGCTTGAGATGTTGCCGTGGCTTTGCCACAGCGCGATGCAGAGCACGGCGGACAGCGCCACGGATGCCAGCAATTGGGTGAGCGGCGTCATCGCCGCCGAGGCGATGGTGGATTTGATCGCCAGCGTGCGCAGGTTGGTGCTCAGCACGTTGAAGCGGCTGGTCTGATTGGCCTCCGCTCCATGCAGCCGCACCATGCGGTGCGCGAGCACGTTTTCCTCCACGACATAGGCGAGATCGTCGGTGGCCTTCTGGCTGCTTTTGGTGAGCTTGTAGAGGCGGCGTGAGAGAGTTTTCATGATCCAGGACACGCCCGGCCCCATCACGGCAATGATCAGCGTCAGTTGCCAGTTAAGGTAAATCAAGTAGCCCAACAGGGCGATTGCGGTGAACCCATCGCGCGAGATGCCCATCAGCGCCTGCACCAGGGCGGTGAAACCGGTCTGCACTTCATAGACCACCGTGTTGGAGAGGGCGCTGGCGGACTGGCGCGAATAAAGGCTCATGTCGGCCACCAGCAGGCGCTCGAAGAGGGCGGTGCGCAGCTTGAGCATGCCCTCGTTGGCGATCCGGGCGAGCGCATAGGCGCCGCAGAACTGCGCGAGGCCGCGCACCAGGAAAAGTCCTATGAGCGCCACGGGAACCATCCACAGGCTCAGGGATCCCTCAGTGAACCCCTTGTCCAGCAATGGTTTCAGCAACGCCGGCATGAGGGGTTCCGTCGCCGCGCCCACAAGGGTTGCAATTGCGGCGATCGCCCAGCCCAGACGCTGGTTTCCGAAGTACGGCAACAGCCGCCTGAGACGTGCCAGAAGTGGCAGCGATTGTGTGGAGCCCGGCAAACTGGTTTGCGCAGCGTTATGATTCGAGGATTGCATTAAGGGCGGATTCTACGGTTCAGCGTTGTTTGCAGATTTCAGCACAGTTTGTCACATGGCTTGCTATGCCATGTGTAACATGCGAAGCTCTGACACCCGGCACGTCTACGGTTTTTCGTTGGCTCACAATGACATCTGACCGAATCCTCCAAAAAATGAATCTTTCAGCGCTCGCCCAAGTTGCGTGCATTCCAAGGCGCCACGCCGTGGCAGCCATCGCTTCTTTCTCCTCCATTCCCGTTTTCGCTCAGTTCAAGGTGGAAATCCAGGGCGTCGGCATGCGGCAGATTCCCGTGGCCATCGCTCCGTTCAGGGGCGAAGCGCAGTCGCCGCAGAAAATCTCGGCCATCGTCACCGCCGACCTGGAGCGCAGCGGCCGCGTGACCGCGGTGGATCCGTCGGGCGCGGCGCTCGACGAGACGTCCCGCCCCGACCTGGCCATGTGGCGCCAGCGCACGGCCGAAGCGCTGGCCGCGGGCAGCGTCACGCGCCTGGGCGATGGCCGCTTCGATATCCGTTTTCGCCTGTGGGACGTGGTCAACGGCAAGGACTACGGCGGCCAGAGTTTCGTGGTCACGCAGGCCGATCTGCGTCTCGTGGCGCACCGCATCTCCGATTTCATCTACGAAAAGCTGTTCAACGAACGCGGCATATTCTCCACGCGCCTTTCCTACGTCACCAAGAATGGCGGCCGCTACACGCTGTGGGTGGCCGATGCCGATGGCGAGAACGCGCAACTGGCCTTTGCAAGCTCCGAGCCCATCATCTCGCCGGCCTGGTCTCCCACCGGCAGCCAGGTGGCCTATGTGTCGTTTGAGTCGCGCAAGCCCGTGGTCTATGTGCAGGACGTGGGCAGCGGCAAGCGCCGCCTGATCGCCAATTTCCGAGGTTCCAACAGCGCGCCGGCCTGGTCGCCCGACGGCCGCACGCTGGCGGTGACCCTGAGCCGCGACGGCGGCTCGCAGCTCTACACCATCGATGCAGCCAATGGCGGCGAACCACGCCGCCTGATGCAAAGCAGCGGTATCGATACCGAGCCCGCATACTCGAGCGACGGCCGCAGCATCTACTTCGTGAGCGACCGAGGAGGCGCGCCGCAGATCTACCGCGTGAGCGCGGGCGGCGGCAGCGCCGAGCGGGTCACTTTCAGCGGCTCCTACAACATCTCTCCAGCGATCAGCCCCGACGGCGAGTGGCTGGCCTACATATCCCGGGTGGGCGGAGCGTTCAAACTGCACGTGATGAATCTCAAGTCGGGCGGCACCACAGCCATTACCGAGACATCCGCCGATGAAAGTCCGAGCTTTGCCCCCAACAGCAAGCTGATCGTCTATGCAACGCAGCAAAACGGCCGCGAAGCGCTGATGACCACGACGCTGGACGGCAAGATCAAGGCGCGCCTGGCCGGCCAGGGAGGGGACATCCGCGAACCTTCATGGGGCCCGTATCAGAAGTAAGTTGATCGGCCAGAAACATTTTTCTTTCCTGTATTTTTCTTTCCTGTTTTTCATAGCACTGGTTCCCTAGGAGAACTTCATGATTCGTTTTGAATTCAAACGCGCGGCACTCGCGCTGACCGTTACCGCCCTCGTCGCTGGCTGCAGCTCCGGCGTGAAGCTGGACGACGCTCCGGTCCAGGACCGCAACGCGACAGCCACCACGGGCCAAAATGGCGCCGGCAGCGGCGCTGGCGCAAGCACGGTCACTCCCGCCGACATGAGCCAGACGGCGCGCCCGGGCCAGGGCCCGATCGGCGTCGAGCATGTGATCTACTTCGACTTCGACAGCTACACCGTCAAGCCCGAGTACCAATCCGTGCTGGAAGGCCATGCGCGCTTCCTGAAGGCCAATGCCTCCCGCCGCGTGAGCCTGGAAGGCAACACCGACCAGCGTGGCGGCAGCGAATACAACCTGGCGCTGGGCCAGAAGCGCTCCGAGGCGGTGCGCCGCTCCCTGGCTCTGCTGGGCGTGCCCGATTCGCAGATGGAAGCCGTGAGCTTCGGCAAGGAAAAGCCTGCCGCAACCGGTACGACTGAAGAAGACTACGCACAAAACCGCCGCGTCGAGTTCTCCTACCGCTGATGATGAGCCGCACATTCTCTCCTCGACGTATCTGGGTCGCCGCCGTGCTCGCCGTGGGCACGATGGCGGGTGCGACGGCGCATGCGGCCCTGTTCGAAGACGACGAAGCCCGGCGTGCCATTCTGGAAGTGCGCCAGCGCGTGGATGCGATGCAGCAGGCCAATCAGCGCGCGGGCGAGCGTTCCGGGGATGACATCGCGCAGATGCGCCGAAGCCTGCTGGACCTGCAATCGCAGATCCAGTCGCTGCAAAGCGAGCAGGCCCGGCTGCGCGGCCAGAACGAGCAGCTTCAGAAGGATGTGGCGGATCTCCAGCAGCGCATGAAGGATGTGGCAAAGGCCACGGACGAGCGCCTGCGGCAGTTCGAGCCGGCCACGGTGAACGTGGACGGCAAGGAGTTCAAGGCCGATCCGAACGAGAAGCGCGACTTTGAAGCCGCGCTGGCCGTGTTCCGCACCGGCAAGTTCCCCGAGGCCGGCCAGGCTTTTGCCGCCTTCATCCGCCAATACCCGCAAAGCGGCTACATCCCTTCCGCGCGTTTCTGGCTGGGCAATGCGCAGTACGCAACGCGCGACTACACCAACGCCATCGGCAACTTCAAGTCGCTCCTGGCCAACGCGCCCGATAACGCGCGCGCGCCAGAGGCCGCGCTTGCCATCGCCAACTGCCAGGTGGAGCTGAAGGACACTCGCGCCGCCCGCAAGACGCTGGAAGACCTGATCCGCGTGTATCCGCAGTCCGAAGCGGCCTCCGCCGCGCGTGAACGCCTTTCGCGCCTGAAGTGATGCCTTTCAAGAGCATGGCAGGAGCCTTGTCCGAGGCGGCAAAACCCCGCTGGCGCCGATGAACGCCAGTGGAGCAGGGCTGGCGGGGGAAGCGCCCGTGGACTGTGGCACCGAGGCCGCCGATCTGGATCGGCGCTTCGGGGGGCTTGCCCGGCTTTACGGCATGGACGGCGCCGCGCGCATCCGCGGCGCGCATGTTGCTGTGGCAGGTATTGGAGGCGTCGGCTCATGGACCGCCGAAGCGCTTGCCCGAAGCGGGGTTGCGGCCATCACCATGATCGATCTGGACCATGTCGCCGAGTCCAACATCAACCGCCAGATCCACGCGCTGGACGACACCGTCGGCAAGGCCAAGATAGAGGCCATGCGCGAGCGCATCGCGCATATCAATCCCCATTGCCGGGTGTATTGCGTCGATGAGTTCGTCGATGAGGACAACTGGCCCGGCCTGTTGCCGGAGAAGGTCGATGCGCTGATCGACGCCTGCGACCAGATCCGGGCCAAGACCGCCATGGCGGCCTGGGCGCTCAGGACCGGGACGTTGTTTGTCAGCATCGGCGCCGCCGGCGGCAAGCGCCATGCGCATCTGGTGGACGTGGCGGACCTGTCGCGGACCACGCATGATCCATTGCTCGCCCAGTTGCGCTACCGTCTGCGCAAGTTCCATGGCGCGCCCAAGGAAGGCAAGCGGATCGGCACGCTTTGCGTATTCAGCACGGAGCCGGTGGCCGCACCGCACGCATCGTGCCAGTTGGGCGGGGACGGCGACGGTTCGCTGAACTGCCACGGCTACGGATCGGTGGTCACCGTGACCTCGGTTTTCGGCATGTGCGCAGCGGGAGTGGTGCTCGATCGCCTGGCGGGAAAATAGGCCGCCGCGCGTTGTCCATGTGATCCGTGATATCCGTGCCCACGGAGCGTGCGGCAGCCTCAATTTCTGGGCATGTAGGCAGCGACCATCGAGGCGAACTCGCTTGCCAGCTGTCTTCCATACGCATGCTGCTCACGCATCCAGACGGCTTGATCGACGGAGAAATCCTGACGGTCCGAGCGTCCGATCGTGCCCATGGATTCCACCAGCGACTGCTCGAAGGCGGCAAGCTGGCCCTGCGGATTGGATTGCGCACGCATGACCAACGCCACAAGCTGCGCCAGCACCGCTTCATGTAGCGCGATGCGGGTGGAGAACTCCATCGCAGAATTGTCCGGCGTCATCATCATGCACTCCTTGGGTATGCGTCTGAACTATGGTGTGTAGCCATTGGCATCCTAGACGCTGCGGAGGCTGCCGCCATGTAGGCCGGACGCGGCAATCGCTGTGGGTGCCCGGCGTTCAGAACGCGTTGGCGACGTCGAACCGCTGTTCCCAGGCGTTCTCTTTCGCAAACTCGAGCGCGGATGCCCCGTTCCTGCGAAAGCGCAATGCCTGTTCCGCGAGCGTGCGCAGTTCCGCCTGCGGCTGGCTGATGAACACTCCCGGCTCGTGCGCCCGCAGACTCATTTCTCCAAAATCGGTGGAGAGAATCGGGAGCGCCAGCGCCCGGTATTCGTAGTATTTGATGGGGTCGACCGAGTGCGTGAGCTGGTTCTTGCGGAAGGGAATGAGCGCCACATCGAAATCGAGCATGGCCTCCAGCGCCGAGGCGTGATCGCGTTCGGGCAGCATGCGGATGTTGCCCGGCAGGCCTGGCGGGGGCGGCTCGAAGACCGGGCCGATCAGCCGGATTTCGTCATCGGGACGGCTGTGGGCCAGCGCGATGAGCCAGTCCCAGTCGAACCAGGACGCGATCGTTCCCACGTAGCCGAAAACCTTGCCGCCGCCTGTCCTGGGCCGAAGGTCGGGAAGGCTGGGCATGGCGGCCAGGTCCAGTCCGTTGAGCACCAGCTGGACGTTCTCGTGATGGCGGCTCCAGCGGTCCCTGAGCGCGCTGCTGGAAGCCCAGATGAGGTCCACGCTGCCGGCAATGAGCGCTTCCCTGCGCGCGAACGCCATCCTGGAGAGTCCCTCGTAGAACGCGGGGAAGTCATCCATCGCGTCGTACAGCGAGGCGCTGTGCCTGCGGCGCTTGAGCAGGCTCAGGGCCAGCAGCGAAGGCTTGCCGATTGCCAGGCAGGTCTTGCCGCCGCCGCAAAAACGCTCATGGGCTTCGAAGATGGGCCGCCACAAATATCGATTGAGCAGGGCCGAGCCCGGCAGCGGCTCGATCGGCAGGCCTGCCGGTTTCAGTATGTTCAGCCAGGGCGGGGTGTCTATCAATGCCTTCTGCTGCTGCGCAGGCTGCAGGCGCCGGATGTCCTGCAGCTTGGGAAAGCGTGTTGGATAAGGCTCGACCCACAGAACGGGCTTGCCGGTCCGCTCGTGAAACCACTGGACGAACTTGTGCGGCCTTTGGGCAAAGCTGTTCCAAGGCACCGGCGAGAGATAGACCAGGCGCATCAAACGCAATCCCGCCGCAGGGTTTCGACAATTCGCTGCGCCGCCTTGCCGTCGCCATAAGGCGAGATTCCGCGCGCCATGGAACGATAGGCGGCCTCGTCATCGAGCAGCCGCTGTGCTTCGCTGACGATCAGCTCGTAGTGGGGCCCCACCAGCCGGACCACGCCTTGCTCCACCGCCTCGGGCCGCTCCGTTTCGCTGCGCAGCACCAGCACCGGTTTTCCCAGCGCCGGAGCTTCTTCCTGCACGCCGCCGGAATCGGTCAGGATGAGGTGGGCACGCTTCATGGCGGCGATGAAGGGCGCGTAGTCGAGCGGAGCGCACAGCACGACGTTTGGGAGCTGGTCGAGGAACTCGTGGGCGACGTCCTTGACATTGGGGTTGGGGTGGACCGGGTAGAGAAACTGCACGTCCGGGTTGTCCTGCGCCAGTGTGCGCAGCGCCCGGCAGATATTGCGAAAGGGTTCACCGAAATTCTCGCGGCGGTGCGATGTCACGAGTACCAGCCGCCTGGCGGGATCGAGCTCGATGCCGATCTCCAGATCCTTGGATGCGCTCATCAGAAGAGCGTCGATGACGGTGTTGCCCGTGACCACGATGTCGCTGTCCCGCGTGCCGTCCCTCAGCAGGTTCTGGCGCGAACCCTCGGTGGGCGCAAAATGCCAGCGCGCCAGCTTGCCAGTGATCACCCGGTTGGCTTCTTCCGGGAACGGGTTCTGGATGTCCCATGTGCGCAAACCCGCCTCCACGTGCCCGATCGGGATGCGGCGGTAAAAGCAGGCGAGCGCGACCGACATCACGGTCGTCGTGTCGCCCTGCACCAGCACCACGTCGGGCTGCTCGGCGTCGAGGACTTCATCGATCCTGAGCAGCAGGCGCGCGGTCAGCTCCGTCAACGCCTGGTTGGGACGCATGATGTCCAGGTCGATGTCGGGCTCGATGCCGAAGAACTGGTTGACCTGGTCGAGCATGTGGCGATGCTGGGCCGTCGCCAGGACGCGCACGTCGGCCCAGGGCTCTTTGCGCAGGGCCAGGATCACGGGCGCCATCTTGATGGCTTCGGGGCGGGTTCCGATGACGCAGAGGATTTTCTTTTTCATGATTTCAAGGTGGAAAAAAACTCGGCATACATGCGGTACGCGATGCCGCGGTCCAGCGTTTGCGCAAGAGCGCGATTGACCGGCGCCCTGGCAAGCGCGGCGGCCTTGATCATCGAAGCGGCCAGGCGCTCCTCGAAATCCTTGTCCTCGCCATACACGAAATGGCCCAGGTTCTGGTAGTTCAGCGCCGTGATGTCGCCAAACGGCGGTGCGATGATCTCGACGTTTTCACGACCCTCGAATTCGTAGGCCGATCCGACATCCGTGATGACGCAGGCCAGCCCGTTGGCCATGGCCTCGCCCAGCGAAAGACTCCAGCCTTCCCAATAAGAGGGCAGCACGAAGACGTCCGCCGCGTGGTAGTAGCGGGCGACGTTTCTGTCGTAGCCGGCAAAGACCACGTTCTTTTGGAGCTGAAGATCCTTCACCGCGTTGCGCACGGCGTTGTGATAGGACGCCTCCATGGACGTGCCCAGCAGCACCAGCCGCGCGTCGGGGCATTTCTCCACGACCCGGGCAAACGCCTTGACCAGCGGTAGCTGGGCCTTGGTCGCCATGATGGAAGCCACGTTGATGAACACCGGCGTTCCTTCGCCGATTCCCCAGATACCGCGCAGATCGGCGCGATGCTCGGGGAAGTGCTCCGCGCTGATGGTGCCGGGGTCGATGCCATTGGGGACCACGCGCATTTTTCCAACATCCAGTCCGAGCGCTACATCCGCATAGCGGGCGGCCGTGGCCGACACGCACAGATACTGGATGGTATGGGCGTCTGCTTCGCGGTACCTGGCGATGTGCTCGGGATCCAGCCATACATACGAGTTGTGGATGGTCTGAACGAATGGGATCCCCGCCTGGTGGCAGGCGGCCGCACCGTGGGTGCTGTAGTGGGCGTTCACCACATCGACCTGATTTTCCCTGAGCCAGGACAGGTATTCATCTTCCGCCGGCTGCGAGGCAAAGGAAACCACCGTGAGACCGCGCTCCGTCGCCTTGGCCGCCGCATCGCCCGACTTGCCGAGATTGGCGATGGTGACGCGATAGCCGCACCCTTGCAGGGAAAGCGCCAGGTCGATGACGACATTCTCCATTCCGCCCTGGGTGAAGCTGTCGACCTGTAGCAGCACGTGTTTGGCGTGAGCTGAGCGGATGAGGCGTGGCGCTTCCCGGCGCATTTCGTCGGGCCTGCGGGTGGCTCGGATGAAGAGCAGATTCTTCGCGAATGCGCGCAGGGCGGGGAGCGCGCTGCCCGACTGGAGATCGAACAACGGACAGGTGCCTGCCAGCCGCACGCGTTTCGCGCTGATCTCGTCACCGGCAAGAACCACGCAGTGCCCGCAGTTGAACAATTCGCGCAGCTTGTGGTAGCGGGTGTCGGCCTTCGTCAGGATCACGGCGACGGGTTGGCGGGAGCGCAGCAGATTGGAAATATGCTTCTCCGCCGTGTCGCTGCCCAGAACGATGACGGAATTTCCCGGGATGCTGCCTCCAAATGGGACGATATCGCCCGATACGACGCCTTGGCCTTGGAGCCAGCGGGCGCCCGCATCGTCGGCAACGCTGGCGAGCGGCGACTGGTAGCTCGATCCACGCTCTTTTTCATACTCCATCAGGAGCTGGACCTTGTCCAGGATCTTGTGTTCCTTGGCCTGCGCACTCAAGGTGTTGTCATGGACTCGGTAGCGGTAAAGCAGGCTGTCGCTGCCGATGTGGCGAACTGGAAAGAATGCGTTGATGCGCATCCAGTAGTCATAATCTTCGACGCCCAACTGGGTGTCATAGTCGCCCAGGCACTTGCCGATCCAGCCCCTGTACATGAAGCATGGGCCGATGAAGTTGTCCTGTACGGTGTTGAGCGCCCCCGCCGAGCGCGGCAGGCGGATGGCTCCGCTGCTGGGGTCCGGCCGGTTGTGAGCCCGCCATGCAGAGTCCATGAGCAGCGCGCCGCGGTCGTCGATGGCGTAATAGTCCGCATAGACCAGGCCCAGGCCTGGATCGCCCTGCAGCCTGGAGACCAGCTCTTCGAGCATCGTCGGCTCCATGATGTTGTCGGCCGAAGTCCATGTCCAGAACTCTCCGCCAGCAAAATCGAAGCCATTGCTCAACGCCTTGGGAAGGCGCTGATTCGCCTGTGTGTAGCAACGCACCTTGGGGTGGCCGAGATAGCGCTCGAGCACCGATTCGACGCCATCCGTGGAACCGTCGTTGATGATGACCAGCTCGAAGTTCCCATAGGTCTGGTTGAGCACGCTGTCGATGGATTCCGCGAGCAGGTCCGCCTGGTTGTAGACGGGCAATATGACGCTGACAAGACCTTCCTTGAGCCCACAGTGCCCGGCGCGCATCGCAACGAGCGGGCCCTGTCCCGTCCCGCCCATCAAGCTGGCGATGTCCTCGCGGGATGCCTGATCCGCATGGGGGGCTGGCGTGTGGAAAGCGGGCTGTTTGGGAAGCAGCGCTGCCCTGACCCTAGCCTTCAATCCAAGCGGAAATGGAAACTTGCGGCCGATCTGCGCGGCAAACCGGTACAGAGCCTGGCGGCCCCCGGGATAGTTGAAGCCATATTTGGCAAATCTGGCAGCCGCGCGCAAGGGCCGTGTGACACGCCATGAGCGGCTGCCCAGTATTTGTTCGTGGCGCTTGAACAGTGAGTCGAGCTCACCCTTCAGCTGTGTGGAATGCCGGCTTTGCTGGGTGATCTGCGTATCGCGCTG